>NZ_JBVJCO010000124.1:0-1014 GCF_055588525.1 Kitasatospora sp. NPDC041988 | reverse complement strand
CTTCTGGTGTTCTTCGCGGGGGATGCGGAGGCGGGCTTGGGCGACGAAGTCGCGGAAGGGGAGGGGGGTGGGGAGTTGGTCCTGGTGTCCGTTGAGGTGGGCGCGGACTTCGTCGAGGACGATGGCGAGGGCGGTGTGGTCCTGGATGAGGTGGTGGATGTGGAGGGCGAGGAGCCAGCGGTCGGTGTGGGGTTCGGGGGTGGTGTAGGCGCGTAGGAGGGGGGCTTGGGTGATGTCCATGGACCGGCCGGTGGCGGTCAGGAGTCGGGTGGCGGTGTCGGCGCCGGTGGTGTCGTTGTCGTCGGTGTTGTGGGGGAGGTGGATGGTGTGGGTGGGGAGGGGGGCGTTGCGGGTGACGACCTGGAGGGGTTCGCGTTGGCCGTTCCAGATGATGGCGGTGCGCAGGATGTCGTGGCGGTTGATGACGTGTTGGAGGGCGGTGAGGAAGTCGGTGAGGCGTTGGTGGGTGTCGAAGGCCATGAGGGCCGGGAGGACGTAGACGTCGGTTCCGGTGTCGGCCTCCATGAGGTGGTGGAAGAAGATGCCTTCCTGGAGGGGGGCGAGGGGGTAGATGTCGGCGATGTTGGGGGCGCCGCCGGGGATTTGGGTGGTGAGGTGGTTGATCTCGTCGGTGGTGAGGTCGGCGAGGGTGATCATGTCGGGGGTGATGGTGGTGGTGTTGGTGGGGATGAGGTTGGGGGGGACGGGGATTTCGTGGTGGGTTGTGGTGGTGGTGAGGCCTGCGACGGTGGGGGAGGCGAAGAGGGTGCGGACGTCGATGGGCAGGCCGTGGTTGCGGAGGCGTTCGACGAGGGTGACGGCGAGGAGGGAGTGGCCGCCGAGTTCGAAGAAGTTGTCGTCGATGGTGACGGTGGGGAGGCCGAGGACGTCGGCGAAGACGGCGCAGAGGGTTTCTTCTTCGGGGGTGCGGGGTGCGCGTCCTGCGGTGGTGGCCGTGTAGTTCGGGGCGGGGAGGGCGTTGCGGTCGAGCTTGCCGTTGGCCGTCAGCGGCAG
>NZ_JBVJCO010000123.1:0-1052 GCF_055588525.1 Kitasatospora sp. NPDC041988 | reverse complement strand
GCGCATGGCTTGGGGGGTGTCGCGGCGGGTCAGGTCCGGGCCGTCGTACTCGCGGATGACCTCGTAGCGGGTGTTGCGCTCCACCGGACGGAAGCCGGCGTCCCGGATCAGGCCCAGCAGGTCGTCCCGGCCGAGCTTGTTCGGGGTGCCGAAGTTGTCCGCGTCATGGGTGATCTTGTACTCGACCACCGAGCCGTCCATGTCGTCCGCACCATGGCTGAGCGCCAGCTGCGCGGTCGTGACACCGTGCATCACCCAGAAGACCTTGACGT
The DNA here is from genome assembly GCF_055588525.1 of Kitasatospora sp. NPDC041988. Lineage (NCBI taxonomy): Bacteria > Bacillati > Actinomycetota > Actinomycetes > Kitasatosporales > Streptomycetaceae > Kitasatospora > Kitasatospora sp. NPDC041988. The sequence continues at coordinate 780 of NZ_JBVJCO010000123.1, read as the reverse complement.
GCGGCACGTTGTCGAACAGCAGCCGGGAGACCGCGAAGGTCTTCAGCGCCTCGGCACCGGTGGCCATCTCGGTACGGGCCATCAGCCTGTTCCGCACGACGCCGTCCTTGGAGTCGTGGAAGTCGTGCTGGTAACGCAGCGGGATGAAGACCTGGAACCCGCCGGTCTCGTCCTGCAGCTCACGCAGCCGCAACACGTGGTCCACCCGGTGGCGGGGCTCCTCGATGTGACCGTAGAGCATCGTCGACGGCGTCTTGAGACCCTTGCCGTGCGCGAGACGGTGGATCCGCGACCAGTCCTCCCAGTGGGTGTCGTGGTCGACGATGTGCTGGCGGACCTCCCAGTCGAAGATCTCCGCCCCACCACCGGTCAGCGACTCCAGACCGGCGTCGATCAACTCGTCCAGGATCTCGTCGGCCGGCATGCCGCTGATCTTCTCGAACCAGTGGATCTCGGTGGCGGTGAAAGCCTTCAGCGACACGTTCGGCAGCGCCGCCTTCAGCTCCCGCAGCGAACGCGGGTAGTAACGCCACGGCAGGGTCGGGTGCAGACCGTTGACGATGTGCAACTCCGTGAGGGAGTCCACCTCCATCGCCTTCGCCAGCCGCACCGCCTCCTCGATCCGCATCGTGTACGCGTCCTTCTCGCCCGGCTTGCGCTGGAACGAGCAGTACGCACAGGACGCGCTGCACACGTTGGTCATGTTGAGGTGACGGTTCACGTTGAAGTGGACGACATCGCCGTTCTTCTCCGTCCGCACATGGTGGGCCAGACCGCCCA
>NZ_JBVJCO010000122.1:0-1081 GCF_055588525.1 Kitasatospora sp. NPDC041988 | reverse complement strand
TCGACCCCAACTACCCCACCGAGCGCATCACCTACATGCTCGGCGACGCCCGGCCCGCCCTGGTCATCACCAGGTCCGCCCAGGACACCCTGCCCCAGGACACCGTCCGGATCGTCCTCGACGACCCCGACACCCTCACCCGCCTCGCCGGACTCGACACCGCAAACCCCCGGCCCGGCCTGCAGCCGAACCACCCCGCCTACGTCATCTACACCTCCGGCTCCACCGGCCGGCCCAAGGGCGTCGTCGTCCCCCACCACGGCCTCGCCAGCCTCACCACCGGCCAGATCGACCGCTTCGCCGTCGAACCCACCAGCCGCGTCCTCCAGTTCGCCTCACCCAGCTTCGACGCCGCCGTCTCCGAACTCGGCATGACCCTCTGCAAGGGCGCCACCCTCGTCCTCGCCCCCGCCGAAGAACTCCTCCCCGGCCCCGCCCTCATCCACCTCACCACCCGACACGCCATCACCCACGTCACCCTCCCCCCCGCCGTCCTCGCCGTCCTCACCCCCACCGACCTCCCCACCATCACCACCCTCATCACCGCCGGCGAAGCACTCAGCGAAGACCTCGCCACCCGCTGGGCCCCCGGACGACGCCTCATCAACGCCTACGGACCCAGCGAAACCACCGTCTGCGCCACCACCACCACACCCCTCACCCCCACCACCGGCCAGACCCCCCACATCGGCACCCCCATCCCCAACACCCGCCTCTACGTCCTCGACACCCACCTCCAACCCGTCCCCACCGGCACCCCCGGCGAGCTCTACATCGCCGGCGCCGGCCTCGCCCGCGGCTACCTCGGACGCCCCGCCCTCACCGCCGAACGCTTCACCGCCAACCCCTACGGCCAGCCCGGCGAACGCATGTACCGCACCGGCGACCTCGTCACCTGGCGCCCCGACGGCACCCTCCACTACCTCGGCCGCACCGACCACCAGGTCAAAATCCGCGGCTTCCGCATCGAACTCGGCGAAATCGAAGCAGCCCTCACCACACACCCCGCCATCGCCCAAGCCACCGCCATCGCCCGCGAAGACACCCCCGGCGACAAGCGCCTCGTCGCCTACCTCGTCCC
>NZ_JBVJCO010000121.1:0-1114 GCF_055588525.1 Kitasatospora sp. NPDC041988 | reverse complement strand
TATTGATCCGAAACGCTAAATTTCCGGGATTTCGGTGATGTAGCGGACGTGCGGGCCGTGGAAGTAGCCGCGGACGATGTGCGGCTGCTTCTGTCGGCGGCGGAAGAAGCGGCGGACCTCGTCGGCGAGCTGGTCGGCATTGCGGGCTCGGGAGGCCGGCAGCGGGGTCCGCTTGAGGTCGGCGTTGACCAGCTCGTCCGGGTTGGTCTCGGGCGCGTACGCGGGCAGCAGGTGCAGGGTGATGCGGCCGGGGTGATCGGCGAGCCAGGCACGGACCTTCCTGCTGCGGTGGACGGCGTGCCGGTCGACGACGAGGTGGACCGGGCGGTCGAACTGCTTGTTCAGGCGGTCGAGGAAGCCGCAGAACACCTCGGCGGTGAACGATCCCCGGTAGACCGTGAACCACATCCGGCCCCGCGGGCTGATCGCGGACATGGCGTTGACCGAGAAGCGGTTGCCGGTCCGGCGCATAGTCGGCGTCTGGCCGCGCGGGGCCCAGGTCCGGCCGGACACCTGGTCGGAGCGGACGCCGGTCTGGTCGGCGAACAGCACCTCGGCGCCTTCCTCCCGGGCCTTCGCGCGGATCGCGGGCCAGGTCTCCTCGCGCCAGGCGCGGACTGCTTCCGGGTCCTGCTCGATCGCGCGCTTGTCCGGGCGCTGGAACGACAGCCCCCAGCGCTTGAGGTACTTGCCCACGCCCTGCTCGGTCAGTCGCACCCGGTAGAGCAGGACGATGAGGTCGCACACGATCGCGCGGGTCCACAACTGCCCACCCAGGCCGAGGTCTTCAGGTCGGTGGTCGATCAGGGCCTGTCGGACACACTGCTGCCGGTCCGGATCGAGTACCTGATGTTCGCCCACCCGCCGGCCACGGGTCTTGGACACCAACGCCTCCCGGCCGCCGGCCTGCCAGGCGGCCCACCAGTCGGTCACCGACTCCACGGTCACGCCGAGGAGTTCGGCCACCTCGCGTCGGTCCCGGCCCGCGCGAAGCGCCGCAACCGCCCGCATCCGCAGAGCTTCCTGGGCCTTCGGCGACAGCCGACGCGCGTCCCCAACCAGATCCGTCACGCCCGGATCAACGAGCGCGGAACCTTACCGTTTCGGGTCAATA
>NZ_JBVJCO010000120.1:0-1274 GCF_055588525.1 Kitasatospora sp. NPDC041988 | reverse complement strand
CATGGAGGTCGTCGGTGAGGCCGGCACCTGCGCGCAGGCACTGGCCCGTGTCCCGGCATTGCGGCCGCAGGTCGCGGTCCTGGACGTGCGGTTGCCGGACGGCGACGGGGTCACCGTCTGCCGGGAACTGCGCGACGGGATGCCGGAGCTGGCCTGCCTGATGCTGACCTCGTTCGACGACGACGACGCGCTACTCGACGCGATCATGGCGGGCGCGGCGGGCTACGTGCTGAAGCAGGTCAAAGGGGCAGACCTGGTCGGCGCGGTGCGGACGGTGGCCTCCGGCCAGTCCATGCTCGACCCGGCGACGACCCGCAAGCTGATGGAGAGCCTGCGCCACCACGACGAGAGCGAAACCGAGGTGGCACTGTCCCGACTGACGCCGCGCGAGCGGGAGATCCTCGTCCTGGTCGGCGAGGGCAAGACCAACCGGCAGATCGGCCAGGAGCTCTACCTCGCCGAGAAGACCGTCAAGAACCACGTCTCGCGGCTCCTGGCCAAGCTGGGCGTGGAGCGTCGCCTCCAGGCGGCCGTGCTCGCGGCGCACGCCGACACCGAGCACCGGCCCGAGCGGTCGCACTGAGCCCGGTCGGCCCCCGCGCACGGGCCGACCGGCCCTGTACGGGGGCCGGGCTCCGGCACACGGTGGAGGTGAGGCAACAGCCCCACCCCACCTGGCCGAGGAGCCCGCGATGATGTACTGGAACGACTACGGCATGAACGGCTGGGGCTTCGGCCTCATGGCCGTCGGCATGCTGCTGTTCTGGGGACTGGTCGTCGTGGCGATCGTCCTCCTCATCCGCCACCTGGTGCACAGCCCGCAACACGTACCGGGTGCGTACCCCGTCCCGCCGCCCGAGCGCCCCTTGCCCGAGCAGCTGCTCGCCGAGTGTTTCGCGCGCGGGGAGATCGACGCCGACGAGTACCGCCACCGCTTGGACGCCCTCCGCTCTGCCGGCCCTCCGGCCACAGGCTGATGTCCGGGAGAGCATCATGACCACCCTTGCGCTTGACGCCGCCGCCCTGGAGAAGCTGGTCTCCGCCGCGGTGGCCGCACCGTCCATCCACAACAGCCAGCCCTGGCACTTCCGGCTCCAGCCCGAGACCTCGGTCCTGGAGGTGCGGGCCGTGCGGGAGCGTGCCGTGCCGGCCGCCGACCCCCAGGGGCGGGCGATGCACATCTCCGTCGGTGCCGCGGTGCTCAACCTGCGGGTTGCCGCGCGCCACCTCGGCTGGGCGCCCGAGCTGTGGCTGCTGCCCGATCCCGCCGACCC
>NZ_JBVJCO010000119.1:0-1324 GCF_055588525.1 Kitasatospora sp. NPDC041988 | reverse complement strand
AGAGGACGTTAAGTCCGTTTCTGGATGATCTGGTGTCGCCCGTTCGTGGGTACAGAGTCGTTCAGGCTGACTCGCGTGTCGTGTGCATGTTGGTGTTGGTGCATGGAACGGATGCCGTACTCAACGGACTTGTCCGACGGGCAATGGGCCTTGATCCAGCCGCTCGTCACCGCCTGGAAGCAGGAGCGGGTGTCCCGCTCGGCGACCGGGGACCCCGGCTCGTGCGACCTGCGCGAGGTGGTGAACGCGCTGCTCTACCAGAACCGGACGGGCTGTCAGTGGCGGCTTCTGCCACATGACTTTCCGGCCTGGTCGGCGGTGTTCTACTACTTCACCCTGTGGCGCCGGGACGGCCTTGACCAGCAAATCCAGGAGATCCTGCGCTGCCAGGTGCGGGAGCGGGCCCGACGATTAGAGGACCCGTCCCTGGTGATCATCGACACCCAGTCCGTCCGCGTGGCGGCCGGGGTGCCGAAGGAGACCACGGGACTGGACGCGAACAAGAAGACGCCCGGCAGAAAGCGTGGACTCGCCGTCGACGTGCTCGGTCTGGTCATCGGCGTGGTGGTCCTCGCCGCGAGCGCCCACGACAACGAGGCCGGCATCGCCCTGCTGGACCAGGCAGCGATGCGGTGCGGGATGCGCCTGGAGAAGGCCCTGGTCGACCAGGGCTTCAAGGACGCCGTGATCATCCACGGGGCGGTGAAGGACATCACCGTCGAGGTGGTCCGGCGCAACCCCGACGACGTGGGCAAGGGCTTCGTTCCGCAACCGAAGCGGTGGGTGGTCGAGCAGGTCAACGGCACCCTCATGCTCCACCGGCGCCTCGCCCGCGACTACGACCATCGGCCCGACAACGCCGCCTCCCGCGTCTACTGGGCCTCCACCGCGGTCATGCTCCGCCGCCTCACCACCCCCAGCCCCGCCTGGCGCGACGATGTCGAGCTGGCCGCGTGAACGTCGCCGAACTCCTGCGGCTGCTGCAAGCCGAACATGACGAGACCGCCGCACGAGCCGACGGCCTGCGCGAACAGATTGACCAACTCACCAGTGCCCTCGCCGAGGTCGAGGCCCGCCTCGCCGAGATCGTCACCACTGGCAAGGTCATCGACAGCCTCACGCTACCCGACCACGAACCGGCTCCCTCGGACACCGACACCGTCTACCAGCGCATCGTGACCGCCTTCAACGAGCATCCCGGGCGGGTCTTCCGGGTCCGCGAGCTACACGAACTCCTCGGGCTGCCCACCGACGAGCCCTCGATCAACGTCACCCGCTCCCGCCTGGGACGACTCGTCCGCCAGGGAGTCCTCGAGCAACCCGA
>NZ_JBVJCO010000117.1:0-1471 GCF_055588525.1 Kitasatospora sp. NPDC041988 | reverse complement strand
CGCCAAGGGCAAGCTGACCGCCCGCGAGCGCATCGACCTGCTGCTCGACGAGGGCTCGTTCCGCGAGGTGGAGCCACTGCGCCGGCACCGCGCCACCGGCTTCGGCCTGGAGGCGAAGAAGCCGCACACCGACGGCGTGATCGTCGGCTGGGGCACCGTGCACGGACGCACCGTGTTCACCTACGCCCACGACTTCCGGATCTTCGGCGGCGCGCTCGGCGAGGCCCACGCGCAGAAGATCCACAAGATCATGGACATGGCCATCGCCGCGGGTGCGCCGCTGGTGTCGCTCAACGACGGCGCCGGCGCCCGCATCCAGGAAGGCGTCACCGCGCTGGCCGGCTACGGCGGCATCTTCCAGCGCAACACCCGCGCCTCCGGCGTCATCCCGCAGATCTCCGTGATGCTCGGCCCCTGCGCCGGCGGCGCCGCCTACTCCCCCGCGCTGACCGACTTCATCTTCATGGTCCGCGAGACCTCGCAGATGTTCATCACCGGCCCCGACGTCGTCCAGGCCGTCACCGGCGAGAAGATCACCCAGAACGGCCTCGGCGGCGCCGACGTCCACTCCGGGGTCTCCGGCGTCTCGCACTTCGCCTACGACGACGAGCAGTCCTGCATCGAGGAGGTCCGCTACCTCCTGTCGCTGCTGCCGCAGAACAACCGCGAGATGCCGCCCACCGTCGTCAACGACGACCCCGTCGAGCGCCGCAACGACTCCCTGCTCGACCTGGTGCCCGCCGACGGCAACCGCCCCTACGACATGCGCAAGGTCATCGAGGAGATCGTCGACCACGGCGAGTACCTGGAGGTCCACGAACGCTGGGCCACCAACGTGCTCTGCGTGCTCGCCCGCATCGACGGCCACGTCACCGGCATCATCGCCAACCAGCCCCAGTCGCTGGCCGGCGTCCTGGACATCAACGCGAGCGAGAAGGCCGCCCGCTTCGTCCAGATGTGCGACGCCTTCAACATCCCGCTGGTCACCATGCTCGACGTCCCCGGCTTCCTGCCCGGCGTCGACCAGGAACACGACGGCATCATCCGCCACGGCGCCAAGCTCCTCTACGCCTACTGCAACGCCACCGTGCCCCGCATCCAGCTCATCCTGCGCAAGGCCTACGGCGGCGCCTACATCGTCATGGACTCCCGCTCCATCGGCGCCGACCTCTCCTTCGCCTGGCCCACCAACGAGATCGCCGTCATGGGCGCCGAAGGCGCCGCCAACGTGATCTTCCGACGCGACATCAACGCCGCCGAGGACCCCGAGGCCATGCGCGCCCAGAAGATCAAGGAATACAAGAGCGAACTGATGCACCCGTACTACGCGGCCGAACGCGGCCTCGTCGACGACGTCATCGACCCCGCCGAGACCCGGCAGGTCCTCGCCTCCTCGCTCGCCATGCTCCGCACCAAGCACGCCGACCTGCCCAGCCGCAAGCACGGCAACCCGCCGATGTAGCAGCGCCGT
>NZ_JBVJCO010000116.1:0-1499 GCF_055588525.1 Kitasatospora sp. NPDC041988 | reverse complement strand
GCTTCCGTCCGGTGGAGCGCAACACCCGCTACGAGGTCATCCGCGAGTACGACGGCCCGGACCTGACCCGCCGCGACACCCCCCAAGCCATGCGCGTGTGACCTCGACGGCCCCCACCCCGACGACGATCGGCAGGTTCCAGCCATGCCCACGAAGACGCACGACGAGCCGCACGACGAGGAACTGGAGGTCTGGATCGACCAGGGCCTCTGCACCGGGGACGGGATCTGCGTCCAGTACGCGCCGGAGATCTTCGAGCTGGACATCGACGGCCTCGCCTATGTGAAGGACGAGGACGACGAGCTGTGCCAGCAGCCGGCGGAGGCGGTGATCCTGCCGCTGCCACTGCTGCGGGACGTGGTGGATTCGGTACGGGACTGTCCCGGGGACTGCATCCACGTACGCCGCCGCAGCGACCAGGTCGAGGTGTACGGGCCGGACGCGTGACCGGGCGCACCCGGCAGCGCCCGAGGACCGGCCACATCAGGTTCCTCAACTGCCTCCCCCTGCTCTGGGGGCTGGCCAGGACCGGAGACCTGCTCGACCTCGACCTGACCTTCGACACGCCGGACCACCTGAGCGCCGCACTGGCCCGTGGCGACCTCGACGTCGGCCCGATCAGCCTGGTGGAGTTCCTCCGCAACGCCGACGAGCTGGTCGCCCTCCCGGACATCGCGATCGGCAGCGACGGGCCGGTGATGTCCTGCCTGATCGTGAGCGAGGTACCGCTGGCCGAGCTGGACGGCGCCCCCGTCGCGCTCTGCTCCACCAGCCGCACCTCGGTGCAGCTGGCCCGGCTGGTGCTTTCCGACCTGGTCGGCGTCAAGCCGGACTACTTCGTCTGCCCGCCGGACCTGACGACCATGCTCTCCCAGGCCTCCGCGGCCGTGGTGATCGGCGACCCCGCGCTGCGGGCCTCGCTGCTCCAGGCACCCCGGCAGGGGCTGGAGGTGCACGACCTGGGGGAGATCTGGCGGGACTGGACGGGACTGCCGTTCGTCTTCGCGGTGTTCGCGGCCCGCCGCGACTTCCTGGAGAGGGAGCCCGGGACGGTGCACCAGGTCCACCGGGCGCTGCTGGCCGCACGCGATCTGGCCCGGGACGAGATGGACCAGGTGTGCGAGCGGGCCGCCCGCTGGGAGGACCTGGACGCGCCCACGCTCAAGCGTTACTTCACCTCGGCGCTCGACTACGGCCTCGGCGAGCGCCAGCTCGCCGGCATCGCGGAGTTCGCCCGCCGGGTCGGCGGCGCCGCCGCGGGCTTCCCGGAGGACGTCCGTGTGCGGCTGCTGGACACCAGCGCACGAGGGAGCCGACCGGTCCAGCCGGACGTGACCAGCAACAAGCCGACGAACTGAAGGAGAGGGCGGCGACGTGTCGAAGCTCGAAGAGGAACACCCCGGTCTGCAGGCCGTGCTCGACCGGGCCGCCGGCGGGGGGCGGATCACCCCGGAGGAGGCGCTGGAGCTGTACCGTTCGGCGCCGCTGCACGCGTTGGG
>NZ_JBVJCO010000115.1:0-1500 GCF_055588525.1 Kitasatospora sp. NPDC041988 | reverse complement strand
CCGAGGCGATCGCGCAGCGTTTCGTGCGGGTGCTGCGTGCCGCCGTCGCGGAACCCGAGCAGCCCGTCAGCCGCATCGAGATCCTGGACGCCGACGAGCGCGACCTCATCCTCACCGGCTGGAACAACACCGACCGCGAGCTGCCCGCCACCACCCTGCCCGAACTGTTCCACGCCCAGGTCGCCCGCACCCCCGACGCCACCGCCCTCGTCTACGGTGACACCGAGCTCACCTACGCCGAGCTCAACGAGCGAGCCAACCGCCTCGCCCACCTCCTGACCGAGCACGGCGTCGGCCCGGAGACCCTCGTCGGCGTCCACATGGAACGCTCCACCGACCTCGTCACCGCCCTCTACGCCACCATCAAGGCCGGCGCCGCCTACCTCCCCCTGGACCCCGACCACCCCGCCGACCGCATCGCCTACATGCTCGACGACGCCCGGCCCACCCTCGTCATCACCAGCCGCTCCCTCCAGGACACCCTCCCCCACGACACCGCCCGGATCGCCCTCGACGACCCCGACACCCTCACCCGCCTCGCCGGACTCGACACCGCAAACCCCCAACCCGCCCTGCTCCCCACCCACCCCGCCTACGTCATCTACACCTCAGGCTCCACCGGCCGCCCCAAGGGCGTCACCATCCCCCACCACGGCGTCGCCAACCGCCTCGCCTGGATGCAACACGAATACCAACTCACCACCACCGACCGCATCCTCCAGAAAACCCCCTTCGGATTCGACGTCTCCGTCTGGGAGTTCTTCTGGCCCCTCCTCGAAGGCGCCACCCTCGTCCTCGCCCGCCCCGGCGGCCACCGAGACCCCGCCTACCTCACCACCCTCATCCGCCACCACAACATCACCATCACCCACTTCGTCCCCTCCATGCTCCAAGCCTTCCTCCAAGACCCCACCGCCCCCACCTGCACCACCCTGCGCGCCGTCTTCTGCAGCGGCGAAGCCCTCCCCACCGAACTCCGCGACCGCTTCCTCACCCACCTCAACACCCCCCTCCACAACCTCTACGGCCCCACCGAAGCCTCCATCGACGTCACCGCCTGGCCCTGCCACACCAACCCCCACACCACCACCGTCCCCATCGGACACCCCATCTGGAACACCCGCCTCTACGTCCTCGACCACAACCTCCAACCCGTCCCCGCAGGCACCCCCGGCGAGCTCTACCTCGCCGGCACCCAACTCGCCCGCGGCTACCTCAACCGCCCCGCCCTCACCGCCGAACGCTTCACCGCCAACCCCTACGGCCAACCCGGCGAACGCATGTACCGCACCGGCGACCTCGTCACCTGGCGCCCCGACGGCAGCATCGACTACCTCGGCCGCACCGACCACCAGGTCAAAATCCGCGGCTTCCGCATCGAACTCGGCGAAATCGAAACCGCCCTCACCACCCACCCCGCCATCACCCACGCCACCGTCCTCGCCCGCGAAGACACCCCCGGCGACAAACGCCTCATCGCCTACATCGTCCCGGTGACGG
>NZ_JBVJCO010000114.1:0-1559 GCF_055588525.1 Kitasatospora sp. NPDC041988 | reverse complement strand
CGCACCCCCGGATCAGCCGCCACCGCCTCCAACACCCGCACCAACCGCCCCACCAACACCCGCACACCGTCCTCATCGAACAGATCGGTGCTGTACTCGACCACGCCGGCGAGCCCGTCCGCGCCGTCGGCGCGCTCGCCGAACGCGAAGTTGAGGTCGACCTTGGCCACGCCCAGGTCGACGAGCTCCTCGCGGAGCGTGAGGTCGCCCAGCGCGGTTTCGGCCTGCGGTGTGTTCTGAACGGTCAGCATGACCTGGAAGAGCGGGTGACGCGCCAGCGAGCGCTCCGGGCTCAACACGTCGACCAGCCGCTCGAACGGGACGTCCTGGTTGGCGAAGGCGTCGAGCGTGACCTTGCGGACCCGGTCCAGCACCTCGCCGAAGGTCGGGTTGCCGGAGGTGTCCGTCCGCAGTACCAGGGTGTTGAGGAAGAGGCCCACCAGGCCCTCCGTGCCCTCGTCGGCACGGCCGGCCACCGGACTGCCGATCGGGATGTCCTCGCCCGCACCGAGCCTGGTCAGCAGTACGGCGAGCGCCGACTGCAGCACCATGAAGAGGCTCACCCCGCGCTCGCGCGCCAGTGCCCTGAGCCGTCCGGACAGTTCCGGGCTGAGGGAGCAGTCCGTCGTCCGTCCCCGGTAGCTCGCGACGGCGGGCCGGATCCGGTCGGCAGGCAGGGGGATCTCGTCCGGCAGGCCTGCCAGAGCCTCTTCCCAGTAGCCGAGTTGACGTGAGGCAAGACTCTTCGGGTCGTCCTCGTCGCCGAGCAGCTCACGCTGCCACAGCGTGTAGTCCGCGTACTGCACCGGCAGCGGCTCCCACGCCGGCGCCTCCCCCGCGCACCGGGCCGCGTAGGCCGCCGCGAGGTCACCCACCAGGGGCGTCTGCGACCAGCCGTCCGCCACGATGTGGTGCACCACGACCGCGAGCACGAACTCGTCCGAGCCGAGCGCGAACAGCGTGGCCCGGAGAGGCAGTTGGACCGCGAGATCGAAGCCACGGGTCACGGCGGACGTCAGCAGGGCCGGCAGTTCCGGCTCGGACGTCTCCACCACGTCCAACGTCGGCGCCGCCGCGTCGGCCTCCCACACCTCCTGCCGGGGTATGCCGTCCGTGTCCGGGAACACCGTCCGCAGACTCTCGTGCCGGGTGACCACGTCACGCAGTGCCGCCTCCAGCGCCGCCACGTCCAGCGCGCCCGAGAGCCGCAGCACGAACGGGAGGTTGTAGGTGGCGTTGGAGCCCTGCATCCGGTTCAGGAACCACAGCCGGCGCTGGGCGAACGACAGCGGAAGCTCTGCGGGCCGCCGTCCGGCCCGCAGCAGCGGCCTGGTCCGGTCCGCCGTCTCTATGCGGCCGGCCAGCGCGGCGACCGTCGGCGCCTCGAAGAGGTCCCGGACGGTCAGGCCGGCGTCCAGCAGGGTCCGGATCCGGTTGACGAGCCGTGCCGCGAGCAGCGAGTGCCCGCCGAGTTCGAAGAAGCTGTCGTCGATGCCGACCGAGGGCAGCCGCAGGACCTCGGCGAACGCCGTGCACAACACCTCCTCCCGCGGGGAACG
>NZ_JBVJCO010000113.1:0-1669 GCF_055588525.1 Kitasatospora sp. NPDC041988 | reverse complement strand
CCCAGCGCCGCCTCTGGTTCCTCGGCGAGCTCGAAGGCCCCAGCGCCACCTACAACATCCCCACCGCACTGCGGCTCAGCGGCGCGCTCGACCGCAAGGCCCTCCGAGACGCGCTGCACGACGTGCTGGCCCGCCACGAAGTCCTGCGCACCGTCTACCCGACCCACAACGGGCAGCCCCACCAGCGCATTCTCGAAGCGACGGCGGTCGCCCTCGACCTGCCCGTCACCTCGCTCACCGGGGCCGAGCTGGAGCAGGCCCTCGCCGACGCGGCCGGGTACGTCTTCGACCTGTCCACCGAAGTACCGCTGCGCGCCGAGCTGTTCAGCGTCTCCGCGAACGAGCACGTGTTCGTCCTGGTCGTGCACCACATCGCGGGCGACGGCTGGTCGATGGGCCCGCTCGCCCGCGACATCTCCACCGCGTACGAGGCCCGGCTCGACGGCGCCGCCCCCGCGTGGCAGCCGCTGCCGGTGCAGTACGCCGACTACACCCTGTGGCAGCAGCAGCTCCTCGGCGAGGACACCGACCCCGAGAGCGTGCTGTCCCAGCAGCTCACCCACTGGCGCAAGGCCCTGGCCGACCTGCCGGAAGAGCTCCAGCTGCCCACCGACCGCCCCCGCCCGGCCGTCGCCACCCACCAGGGCGCGACCTACGACCTGAACCTGTCCGCCGAACTGCACCAGCAGCTCAGTGACCTGGCCCGCTCCCGCGGCGTGACCCTGTTCATGGTCCTCCAGGCCGGACTCGCGACCCTGCTCAACCGTCTGGGCGCGGGGACGGACATCCCCGTCGGCACCCCCATCGCCGGACGCACCGACGAAGCCCTCGACGACCTGGTCGGCTTCTTCGTCAACACCCTCGTCATGCGCACCGACCTGGACGGCGACCCGACGTTCGCCGCTCTCCTCGGTCGCGTCCAGGACGCCGGCCTCGGCGCCTTCTCGAACCAGGACATCCCGTTCGAGCGCCTCGTCGAGGACTTGGCCCCGACCCGCTCGATGGCCCGGCACCCGCTGTTCCAGGTCATGCTCACCCTTCAGAACAACACCGAGGCCACCCTCGAACTCCCGGGCCTCGCAACCGAACTGCTCCCCGCAGGACAGGCCCCGGCCAAGTTCGACCTGGACTTCCAGCTCGGCGAGCGCTTCGACGGACAGGGCCGGGCCGCCGGTCTCCACGGCTGGGTCACCTTCGCGACCGACCTGTTCGACCACGCGACGGTCGAGGCCGTCGCCCAGCGCTTCACCCGGGTGCTGGAGGCCGTCGCCGCCAACCCCGAGCAGCCCGTCAGCCGGATCGAGATCCTGGACCAGGCCGAGCGTCGGCAGCTCCTGACCGAGTGGAACGACACCGCTCAGGACCTGCCGGCCGCGACGATGCCGGAGCTCTTCCAGGCCCAGGTCACCCGCACCCCGGATGCCACCGCCCTCGTCTTCGCCGACGAAACCCTCACCTACGCGGAGCTCAACGAGCGCGCCAACCGCCTCGCCCACCTCCTGACCGAGCACGGCGTCCGCCCGGAGACCCTCGTCGGCGTCCACATGGAACGCTCCACCGACCTCGTCGTCTCACTGCTCGCGATCCTCAAGGCCGGCGGCGCCTACCTGCCGATCGACCCCAACTACCCCACCGAGCGCATCACCTACATGCTCGGCGACGCCCGGCC
>NZ_JBVJCO010000112.1:0-1757 GCF_055588525.1 Kitasatospora sp. NPDC041988 | reverse complement strand
GAGCAATAGTCAAGACTTGTGGATCGACGGGAGCTCAGCGGTAGCGCGGGAGCCCGCCGAGGTCGGGAAGCTCGTCCTCGAAGTCACAGGCGGCAACGGCCTCGTAGCCGCGGTCCCAGGCCGCGGTGAGCACGCGTGACACTGGCTCGACGAGGGAGAGTCCGTCTTCGTCGGCTTCGGCATCGATCTTGAGCGGCCAGCCGATGAAGTCGAAGGCGAGTCCGGCGTCCGGATTCGGACGGGTGTCGAAGACCATTCCGCCGGCTTGGACGGTGTAATGGTCGTCGGCCTGGGCTCCGAGGGTGACCGCGACGAGCTCGGCCAGGAACTCCCGACTGGTGCCGCGGACGAAGATCTGACAGCTGCCGTAGTCCTTCGAGGTGCTCACGCGGCTTCCTCCTGGCGCTCGACCAACACGCCGTTCTCGAACCGAGCTCCGGCGCGAACCAAGGGTACGAGGTGGGCTCCGGTGATCGCGCGCCAGCGGTCCTGGGCGGACTCGACGAGCTTGAACACCATGGCCAGCGCAGCGGCCGGGCTGCCGGCGCCGCGGGTGACCTTGGTGCGGAGCTTGACGGTCGAGAAGGTCGACTCGATCGGGTTCGTGGTTCGCAGGTGGATCCAGTGCTCGGCCGGGAAGTCGTAGAACGCGAGCAGTTCGTCCGCGTCGTCGGTGATCTTCGCGACGGCCTTGGGAAACTTGGCTCCGTAGGTCTTCGCGAACGCCTCAATCGCCTTCTCGGCGTGGCCGCGGTCCTCGGCGTTGTATATCTCCTGCATCGCCTTCATCGCTCCGGGCTGGGCGGACTTCGGCAGGCAGTTGGTGACGTTGCGGGATTTGTGAACCCAGCACCTCTGTGGCCTTGCTGCCGGGAACACCTCGGCGAGTGCCCGCCACAGGCCCATGGCGCCGTCGCCGATGACCAGCTCTGGGTCGCGCATGCCGCGTCGGCGGCAATCGCGCAGCAGGTCGGCCCACGACTCGGTGGACTCCCGCAGGCCCTCGGCCAAGGCGATGAGTTCCTTGGTGCCGTCCAGCCGGACGCCGAGCAGGACAAGGACGCAGGAGTGGGCCTGGCCGAGCCGGACCTTGGGATACACCCCGTCGGCCCAGACGTAGACGAAGTCGCGGTCGGACAGGTCGCGGGCCTGGAAAGCAGTGTGGTCGTCGGTCCACTGCTTCGTCAGCCGGGTCACGGTCGCGGGCGACAGGCCGGCGGTGCCGCCGAGGAACTGCTCCAGGGCGGGGACGAAGTCGCCGGAGGATAGGCCGTGCAGGTAGAGCAGCGGCAGGACTTCGGAGATTTTCGGGGACTTGCGGCACCACGGCGCGAGGATCTTGGAGGAGAACCGCTTGCGCTCGCCGGTCTCCTCGTCGACGCGTCGGTCGTTGACCCGCGGCGCGGTGACCTCGACCGGGCCGGCGGCGGTGACGACGGTGCGGGACCGGTGGTGGCCATTGCGGACCACCAGGCGGTGCCCTCGCTCGTCGGTCTCGGCAGCCAACTCGGCTATGTACTGGTTGACTTCCGCTTCCAGCGCGGCGGCCAGCATGCGTCGGGCGCCCTCGCGGACGATCTCGTCGATCAGGGAGCCGGACTGGGTGGAGCCGTCGTCGGTGACTACGCTGAGCACGGGCGTGCCTTCCCGACCCGCGCTGCAACGCGGGCCTACTCGGTGACCATCACAGGATCAACCGGGAAGGTACGCCTGCCGCGCTCCTCCCGTCGTCGATCCACAGGTCTTGAGCATTGCTC
>NZ_JBVJCO010000111.1:0-1793 GCF_055588525.1 Kitasatospora sp. NPDC041988 | reverse complement strand
CCGCCGAGTTCGAAGAAGCTGTCGTCGATGCCGACCGAGGGCAGCCGCAGGACCTCGGCGAACGCCGTGCACAACACCTCCTCCCGCGGGGAACGCGGAGCACGCGAATCCACCCCCGCCTGGAACTCCGGCGCCGGCAACGCCTTCCGATCGGTCTTCCCGTTCGGAGTCAGCGGCAACGCCTCCAACACCACGAACGCCGACGGCACCATGTACTCCGGCAACCCGGCCGCCACATACGACCGCAGACCCGCCACATCGACCCCGCCCGCACCCGAACGCGGCACCACATACGCCACCAACCGCGCCGGACCACCCTCGTCCACCCGCGCCAGAGCAACCGCCTGCGACACCGACTCATGACCAGCCAGCACCGACTCGATCTCACCCAGCTCGATCCGGAAACCCCGCACCTTCACCTGGTGATCCACCCGGCCCGAGAACTCCAACCGGCCGTCCCCACACCACCGCACCACATCACCCGTGCGATACATCCGCTCACCCGGCCCACCGAACGGACACGCCACGAACCGCTCCGCCGACAACCCCGGCCGACCGTGATACCCACGCACCACACCCGCACCCGCGATATACAACTCACCCGCCACACCCGGAGCCACCGGACGCAACCACTCGTCCAGCACGAACACCCGCGTATTGGCAATCGGCCCACCGATCGACACCACACCACCCGGCGACACCTCCGCCACCGTCGACCAGATCGTCGTCTCCGTCGGCCCGTACAGATTCGTCACCGACGCCGCCAGACCAGCCAGACGCCCCGCCAGACCAGGCGGCAACGCCTCACCACCCACCAACACCCGCAGACCCCGCACACCCTCCGGATCCGCCGACACCAACGCCTGCCACAACGACGGCGTCGCCTGCACCACCCCCGCCCCGCTCGCCCGCGCCAGCCCCAACAGCGCCACCGGATCCAGCACCGTCTCCCGGTCCGCGATCACCACGCCCGCACCCGACAACAACGGCAGATACAACTCCAACGCCGCAATGTCGAACGACACCGTCGTCACCGCCAGCAACCGGTCCGACGCCCCCAGCCCGAACCGCTCCCCCATATCCGCCAGGAAGTTGCTCAGCCCACCGTGCGGAACCACCACACCCTTCGGACGACCCGTCGAACCCGACGTGTAGATCACATACGCCGCACTGTCCGGCGACACCAACACCCCCGGAGCCGACGCCGAACCCCGCGCCAACTCCGACACCGTCCCCACCGCGTCCAGCACCAGCACCGGAACATCCCCGGCCCCCGCCACCAGACCCACCGTCTGCGACGACACCAACGCCAACGCCGGCCGCGCATCCTCCAACGTGTACCCGATCCGCTCCACCGGATGCTCCGGATCCAACGGCAGATACGCCGCCCCACTCTTCAACACCGCCAACAACGCCACCAACAGATCCACCGACCGCGGCAACGCCACCGCCACCACCCGCTCAGGACCAACACCCCGAGCCACCAGCAAACCCGCCAGACGATTCGCCCGCTCCTCCAAATCCGCGAACGTCAACTCCACACCACCCGACACCACCGCCACCGCACCAGGAGTCCGCACCACCTGCTCCGCGAACAACTCATGCACCCGACCCGACGGCACCACCCGAGCAGTGTCATTCCAACCAACCACCACCCGCTCACGCTCAACCACCGACAACACATCCACCACACCGACCCGCACCCCCGGATCAGCCGCCACCGCCTCCAACACCCGCACCAACCGCCCCACCAACACCCGCACACCGTCCTCATCGAACAGATCGGTGCTGTA
>NZ_JBVJCO010000110.1:0-1935 GCF_055588525.1 Kitasatospora sp. NPDC041988 | reverse complement strand
GGCGCGTCCGGCGCGGACCGCGGGCACGGTCGTCAAGGACGAGGGTGAGGGCGGCAAGCAGCTCGCCGCGTTCCTCGCCGACCAGAAGTTCATCTGAGCCGGCCCCGGCCGAACCGCCCCACCACCAGCCCACAGCGAAGTACGGAGACATTGAGCAATGGCTGAGATTCTCGTCCTGGTGGACCACGCCGACGGTGTGGTCCGCAAGCCGGCCCTGGAACTGCTGACCCTGGCCCGCCGGATCGGCGAGCCGTCGGCCGTCGTCCTGGGTGCCGGTGCGGCCGCCGCCGACATCGCCGCCAAGGCCGGCGAGTTCGGTGCGGCCAAGGTGTACGTCGCCGACGGCGCCGAGTTCGCCGACCAGCTGGTCGTCCCCAAGGTCGACGCGCTGGCCCAGATCGCCAAGACCGTTTCCCCCGGTGCCGTCCTGGTCACCTCCTCCGGCGAGGGCAAGGAGGTCGCCGCCCGCGTGGCGCTGCGCCTCGGCTCCGGCATCATCACCGACGCGGTGGACGTCCGCGCCGGCGAGCAGGGCCCGGTCGCCACCCAGTCGGTGTTCGCCGCCTCGTACACCGTCGACTCGCGCGTCAGCAACGGCGTGCCGGTCATCACGGTGAAGCCGAACGCCGTCGCCCCCGAGGCCGCCCCGGCCGCCGGCGCCGTCGAGAACGTCACCGTCGCCTTCACCGGCAACGCCGCCAAGGTCACCTCGCGCACCCCGCGGGTCTCCACCGGCCGCCCCGAGCTGACCGAGGCCGCCATCGTGGTCTCCGGCGGCCGCGGCGTCGGCGAGGCGGCCGGCTTCGGCGTGGTCGAGGAGCTCGCGGACGTGCTCGGCGCGGCCGTCGGCGCCTCGCGCGCGGCCGTCGACGCCGGCTGGTACCCGCACAGCAACCAGGTCGGCCAGACCGGCAAGCAGGTCTCGCCCCAGCTGTACGTGGCCAACGGCATCTCCGGTGCCATCCAGCACCGGGCCGGCATGCAGACCTCGAAGACCATCGTGGCCGTCAACAAGGACCCGGAGGCCCCGATCTTCGAGCTGGCCGACTACGGCGTGGTTGGCGACCTCTTCGAGGTGCTGCCGCAGCTCACCGGCGAGGTGAAGGCCCGCAAGGGCTGATCCGCCGGAGCAGGACGGAGCAGGACGCACTACGCCGGAGGGCGTGGCACCGAGTACCCGGTGCCACGCCCTCCGGCGTTTGTGGCGTTTGGCGTGCGGCCGTCGCCCCCGCGCCGCTCCTGCTCCTACTCCGCGAAGGCCGCCAGGTGCTGGGTGAAGCCGCCCTGGTTCGGCGGCAGCGGGCGCGGCTCGGCCGGCTGGACCCGCTCGGCCTCCTCCTGGGGGAGCAGCGTCAGCTCGGGCTGGTCGGAGTCGGCCGACGGTGTCAGCCGGACCTTGGTGCCCACCGGGACGGTGCTGCGCAGGCCGTTGACGATGCACCAGACGTCGAAGCCCTCGGCCATCCTGATCAGCGACTTCTGCCGGGCCAGCGGCGTCCGGGCCTGCTCGACCGCGCAGCGGCGCACCACGCCGGTGCCCTCGCTGGCCTCCAGGCGCAGCTCGGTGGAGCCGCAGGTCGGGCAGAGCAGCCGCTGGAACGTCGGGTTGTTGCACCACGTGCAGCGCTGGAAGTAGAGCGGGGTGCTCTCGGTGTCGGCGTCGATGGCTGAGTGGACCACGGTGTCATCTCCCTGCGCTCGGACCTGGCTGCCGGAACTGCAAAAAGGATAGGGAACTCAGTGCCGCCCTGTGAAGGCACTGAGTTCCCTTTTTGCTGCGCGCATGCATAATGAAGGGTACTGAGTACCGTCCCGATACAGGAGTGCCGATCATGAGCCAGGACTTCGATCTCTTCCGGATCTCCGAGGAGCACGAGATGCTCCGTGAGGCGGTGCGTTCGCTGGCCGAGGCGAAGATCGCTCCGTTCGCGGCGG
>NZ_JBVJCO010000109.1:0-2292 GCF_055588525.1 Kitasatospora sp. NPDC041988 | reverse complement strand
GTTTTTGTCCTCCCCCCCCCTCTCCCCTCTCCCCCCCCCCCCCCTACCCCCCCCCCCCCCCCCCCCCCCCCCCCCCCCCCCCCCCCCCCCCCCCCCCCCCCCGCCGCATGTCGGCCAGGGATTCGGTTCTGCCTGCGTGTCACGGTAGGCACGCGTCCGCTCACGGCGCGCAGTGGAGTGCGCCAAAGGAGGTTCACGGATGGTGAGCAGGGAGACGGTCGATCAGGTGAGCATCCGTCACCGGACGACCACCCGGACGACCGGCGGATGACCTCCCGTCACCCGTGTGCCGACTCCGCCAGCAGCTGCTTCTTCAGGACCTTTCCCATGGCGTTCCTGGGCAGTTCGGGCACCAGCACGACCTTCCGGGGCCGCTTGTGCACCGAGAGCCGCTCCGCCACGAAGGCCGTCAGCTGTTCCCCCGTCACCGCGCCGTCCGGGATGACATAGGCGACCACCGCCTGGCCGAGGTCCTCGTCGGGCGCGCCCACCACGGCGGCGTCCGCGACCGCCGGGTGGTCGCGCAGGGCGGCCTCCACCTCGCCGGCGCCGATCCGGTACCCGCCGCTCTTGATCAGGTCGACCGAGGCGCGCCCGACGATCCGGTGGAAGCCGTCCTCACCGATCACCGCGACGTCCCCGGTGCGGAACCAGCCGTCCGCCGTCCAGGACTCGGCGTTGGCGTCCGGCCGGTTGAGGTAGCCGGCGAACAGGGTCGGCCCGGCGACCTGCAGCTCGCCGACGCTCTCGCCGTCGGACGGGACGGGCTCGCCGTCCTCGCCGACCAGCCGGGTCCGCACGCCGGCCACGGGCAGGCCGACGCTGCCGGGGCGGCGCTCGCCGTCCGCCCGGGTGGAGACGGTGATCAGCGACTCGGTCATGCCGTACCGCTCGATCGGGGCGTGGCCGGTCAGCTCGGTCAGCTTCCCGAAGACCGGCACGGGCAGCGGGGCACTGCCGGAGACCAGCAGCCGGGCGGAGGCCAGCTGCCCGGCGGCCTCCGGGTCGGCGGCCAGCCGGGACCAGACGGTCGGCACGCCGAAGTACAGGCTGCCGCCGGCGGCCGCGTACCCGGCCGGGGTGGGCCGCCCGGTGTGCACCAGCCGGCTGCCGGTGCGCAGGGCGCCGAGCACGCCGAGCACCAGGCCGTGCACGTGGAAGAGCGGCAGACCGTGCGCCAGGGTGTCGTCGGCGGTCCACGCCCAGGCCTCGGCGAGCGCGTCCAGGTCGGCGGCGACGGCCGAGCGGTGGATCATCGCCCCCTTGGGCGCACCGGTGGTGCCCGAGGTGTAGAGCACGAACGCCGTGGCGTCCGATGCGGGCTCGGCGTACGTGGTGGCGGAACGCTCCGTCAGGTCGACCGGCAGCGCCGCCACCCCCGCGTCCTGCGGCACCGTGTCCGCGGCCGCGTGCGCGAGCAGGGCGGCGCCCGAGTCGCGCAGGATGTGCGCGCGCTCCTTGGGGCCGGAGTCGGGCGGCAGCGGTACCACGGGTACGCCGGCCAGCAGACCGCCGACCACGGCGGCGACGGTCTCGGCGGTGGGCCGGGCCAGCACCGCCAGGGCGGGGGCGCCGGCCACCCGGTCGGCCACCGCGGTCGCCGCCCCGAGCAACTCCTCGCGGGAGAGCTCGCGGCCGTCGATCCGCAGCGCGTCGCCGGAATCGCCGAAGTCGCCCTGAAGTGCCGTCAGGAGTGTCATGCCTCTGCCCTCGCCCTTGCTCGCGGTGTGCGGCCTTGTCCTCGCCGGCCGTGTCGCGGCCGGTCGTGGGGCCGACTCTACGGGCCGGGCGGCAGACCCCGGCAAGACAAGCAGGGCGCGTCCGGGACCTCCCGGACGCGCCCTGCGGTGTGCCGCTCGCGGCGGATCAGCCCTTGCGGGCCTTCACCTCGCCGGTGAGCTGCGGCAGCACCTCGAAGAGGTCGCCGACCACGCCGTAGTCGACCAGCTCGAAGATCGGGGCCTCGGCGTCCTTGTTGACGGCCACGATGGTCTTCGAGGTCTGCATGCCGGCCCGGTGCTGGATCGCGCCGGAGATGCCGGCCGCGATGTAGAGCTGCGGGGAGACCTGCTTGCCGGTCTGGCCGACCTGGTTGCTGTGCGGGTACCAGCCGGCGTCGACGGCCGCGCGCGAGGCGCCGACGGCCGCGCCGAGCGCGTCCGCGAGCTCCTCGACCACGCCGAAGCCCTCGGCGGCACCGACGCCGCGGCCGCCGGAGACCACGATGGCGGCCTCGGTCAGCTCGGGGCGGCCGGTGGAGACCCGCGGGGTGCGCGAGGTGACCTTGGCGGC
>NZ_JBVJCO010000108.1:0-2726 GCF_055588525.1 Kitasatospora sp. NPDC041988 | reverse complement strand
GGGGGGGGGGGGCGGGTGGTGGGGGGGGTGTTTGGGGGGGGGGGGGGGGGGGGGGGGGGGGGGGGGGGGCCGCCCCCCCCCCCCCCCCCCCCCCCTCCCGGCGTTTCAGCGGGGGCCGAGGCCGTCGAGGAGGGTGTCGACGACCCGGGCGGCGAGTTCCTCCGGGGTGTCGTCGGTGCCGGGGTGCGGCTGGGCGGCCTCGTGGATCAGGGCGTAGTAGACGCGGCGGACCCAGGTGAGGTCGGCGTCGGGGCGCAGGATGCCGGCGGCGCGGGCGTCTGCGAACAGGCGGTCGCAGCGCTCCAGCACCTCGGCGTGGATGCGGGCGATCTCCGGGTCGTCGGGGAGGGCGGCGCCCATCGCGAAGCCCCAACCGATCTTCACCCTGAGGACGTTGGCGGTCACCTGGTGCAGGGCGACGAGCGGCGGGGTGCTGTCGCGGACCGCCTCGACCGCCGCGTGGAACTGCCGGGTGGCCCAGGCGGTGAGGGCGGCGAGCAGGGCGTCACGGGTGGCGAAGCGGCGGTGGACGGTGGTGCGGGCGACGCCGGCGGCCTCGGCGATCTGCTCCATCGTCGCGGCCGGGTTGGCGCTCAGGACGCGTTCGGCGGCTTCCAGGATCGCCCGGACGGTGCGCTCGGTGTCCGCTCGCATCGGCCGCCTCTCTCTCGTTCGGGTGGTCGGGCTCGTCCGTGTGGTCGGGCCTCGTGGTTCGGCCGAAGGGTACAGCGGAGTTGCCACTCGCCTGATAGTTGCAACATCTGTGATGCATGTCTTAGCTTACTTGCGTCATGAGTGACGCAACTTTGTGAGCGTTGGAGGGGTGCAACATGGACATGCAGCTGAGCGGCAAGGCCGCCGTGGTGACCGGGGCGAGCCGGGGGATCGGGCTGGCCGTGGTGGCCGCACTGGCGGCCGAAGGGGTGCGGGTGGTGGCGGGCGCCCGGACGGTGACGCCCGAGCTGGCCGCGACCGGGGCCGTCGCCGTCCCGGTCGACCTGTCGACGCCGGACGGTCCGGCCCGGCTGATCGAGGCGGCGACGGCCGAACTCGGCGACGACATCGACCTGTTGGTGAACAATGTGGGCGGCGGCGACGGCGGCGGGGACCAGGTGGGCGGCTTCCTCTCGTTCGGCGACGAGCACTGGCGGCAGTCCTTCGACCTCAACCTGATGGCGGCCGTCCGCACCACCCGGGCCGCGCTGCCCGGGCTGGTACGGCGGCGCGGCGCGATCGTCAACATCTCTTCCAACGGCGCCCGGATACCGCACGCCGGGCCCGTCCCGTACACCGTCGCCAAGGCCGCGCTGACGGCCTTCGGGAAGGCGCTGGCCGAGGAGTTCGGGCCGAGCGGGGTGCGGGTCAACACCGTCTCGCCCGGCCCGGTGCGGACGGCGATGTGGGAGTCGCCGACCGGCTACGGCGCCGCCCTGGCCACCGCGTTGGGGCTGGAGCAGGAACAGCTGCTGGCCGCACTGCCGGGGACGGTGGGCATGACCACCGGCCGGCTGGTCGAACCGGCGGAGGTGGCCGCGCTGGTCGTCCACCTGGCCTCGCCGCTCGCGGGGAGCGTCACCGGGGCGGACTTCCTGATCGACGGCGGCTCGGTGAAGACGGTCTGAGGCAGGGTGGAGGGGGGGGGGGGGGGGGGGGGAGCCCCCCCCCCCCCCCCCCCCCCCCCCCCCCCCCCCCCCCCCCCCCCCCCCCCCCCCCCCCCCACCGACGGCCCCGCCCGGTCCGCACACGGCTCAGGCCGTGCGGTCCGAGGGCGTTGTGGTCTTGGTGTGGAGGATGTCGCGGGCCTGCTCCGCGGCGCGGGTGATGCTCTCGCTGATGAACTCGACGAAGCGGGCGATGTTCTCCAGGCGGATGGCGGCCGGGGTCTGGGGGCCGAGGATGCCGACGCCCTGCCGTGCGGTCTCGGCGAGCTGGGCGGTGCCGCGGGCGCTGGCCATCATCGACTGGTACCAGACGTCGTCGTCGACGCGGTAGCGCTCGCGGCGGCGTTCGTCGCGTTCCCGGCTGACGAGGCCCTGGCCTTCGAGGAACGTGATCGCCTTGGAGATGGACGCCGGGCTGACCTGGAGGCGCTGGGCGAGTTCGGCGGCGTTGAGGCTGCCCTCGTCCGTGAGGGTGAGACAGGTCAGCACCCGGGCCGTCATGGTGGGCAGGCCCGAGGCGATGAGGATGGTGGTGAAGAGCTCCTCGTACTCGCGCACGGCCTCGGGGTCGCGTCCGTGGGGCTGCGGGGGTGTCTGCGCCCCCTGGGGTGCGGTCGGCCTGCGCCGGTGGGTGCGGCGTTCGGTGGCGCGGTGGGCCAGGTCGGCGCGGTAGGTGGTGGGGCCGCCGTTGCGCATGACCTCGCGCGTGACGGTCGAGGTGGGGCGGTCGAGGCGTCGGGCGATCTCCGCGTAGGCGAGGCCGTCGGCCAGTCCCAGTGCGATCTGCTGGCGTTCCTGCTGGGTGAGCCTGCCTCCCGGCATTGCGGTCTCCTTCGTGGTCCGTGGTGTCTCCGGACTCCAGAGTAGCGTTCACTTTCCATCCAATGCAACGCAAAGGGTGTCTGGCGTTGCGTTAGATTCAGCCCCGGTGCAACGATATTTGTGCTCTGACCTGCATTGATGCTGATTGTGCGCAACAAGCTTGTTGCCTGATGCTCGAACGCAACGTAGCTTTTGCGAAGTCAGAAACAACGAGTGCAGGAGAGACACCATGCAGAAGTTCGC
>NZ_JBVJCO010000107.1:1926-3262 GCF_055588525.1 Kitasatospora sp. NPDC041988 | reverse complement strand
GGGTGGGTGACTGGTCGTTGTTTGAGAACTGCACAGTGGACGCGAGCATCTGTGGCCAAGTTTTTAAGGGCGCACGGTGGATGCCTTGGCACCAGGAACCGATGAAGGACGTGGGAGGCCACGATAGTCCCCGGGGAGCCGTCAACCAGGCTTTGATCCGGGGGTTTCCGAATGGGGAAACCCGGCAGTCGTCATGGGCTGTCACCCATACCTGAACACATAGGGTATGTGGAGGGAACGCGGGGAAGTGAAACATCTCAGTACCCGCAGGAAGAGAAAACAACCGTGATTCCGGGAGTAGTGGCGAGCGAAACCGGATGAGGCTAAACCCAGGTGGTGTGAGACCCGGCAGGGGTTGCCACTTGGGGGTCGTGGGATTTTTCTTGATCGGTCTGCCGGCCGGTCGGCGAGTCAGAAACCGTATGGGTAGTCGAAGGACATGCGAAAGGTCCGGCGTAGAGGGTAAGACCCCCGTAGACGAAATCTGTACGGCTCGTTTGAATTATTCCCAAGTAGCACGGGGCCCGAGAAATCCCGTGTGAATCTGGCGGGACCACCCGCTAAGCCTAAATATTCCCTGGTGACCGATAGCGGATAGTACCGTGAGGGAATGGTGAAAAGTACCGCGGGAGCGGAGTGAAATAGTACCTGAAACCGTGTGCCTACAAGCCGTGGGAGCGTCGGACATGCAGCTTGCTGTGTGTCTCGTGACTGCGTGCCTTTTGAAGAATGAGCCTGCGAGTTTGCGGTGTGTAGCGAGGTTAACCCGTGTGGGGTAGCCGTAGCGAAAGCGAGTCCGAATAGGGCGATTGAGTTGCACGCCCAAGACCCGAAGCGGAGTGATCTAGCCATGGGCAGGTTGAAGCGGAGGTAAGACTTCGTGGAGGACCGAACCCACCAGGGTTGAAAACCTGGGGGATGACCTGTGGTTAGGGGTGAAAGGCCAATCAAACTCCGTGATAGCTGGTTCTCCCCGAAATGCATTTAGGTGCAGCGTCACGTGTTTCTTGCCGGAGGTAGAGCACTGGATAGGCGATGGGCCTCACCGGGTTACTGACCTTAGCCAAACTCCGAATGCCGGTAAGTGAGAGCGTGGCAGTGAGACTGTGGGGGATAAGCTCCATGGTCGAGAGGGAAACAGCCCAGAACACCGACTAAGGTCCCTAAGCGTGTGCTAAGTGGGAAAGGATGTGGAGTCGCAGAGACAACCAGGAGGTTGGCTTAGAAGCAGCCACCCTTGAAAGAGTGCGTAATAGCTCACTGGTCAAGTGATTCCGCGCCGACAATGTAGCGGGGCTCAAGCACATCACCGAAGTCGTGTCATTGCAGCATGTAC
>NZ_JBVJCO010000107.1:0-1832 GCF_055588525.1 Kitasatospora sp. NPDC041988 | reverse complement strand
GGCTGTGATGGGTAGGGGAGCGTCGTGTGCCGGGTGAAGCGGCGGTGGAAACCAGTCGTGGACGGTACACGAGTGAGAATGCAGGCATGAGTAGCGATACAAGAGTGAGAAACTCTTGCGCCGATTGACCAAGGGTTCCTGGGTCAAGCTGATCTGCCCAGGGTAAGTCGGGACCTAAGGCGAGGCCGACAGGCGTAGTCGATGGACAACGGGTTGATATTCCCGTACCCGCTTTGAAGCGCCAACGCTGAACCAGGTGATGCTAAGGCCGCGAAGCCGGCCCGGAGTCTTCGGACAATGGGACGTGGTGGAGCCGCCGGACCAAGTCTGCAGTAGGTGAGCGATGGGGTGACGCAGGAAGGTAGTCCAGCCCGGGCGGTGGTTGTCCCGGGGTAAGGGTGTAGGCCGAGTGATAGGCAAATCCGTCACTCATTAAGGCTGAGACCTGATGCCGAGCCGATTGTGGTGAAGTGGATGATCCTATGCTGTCGAGAAAAGCCTCTAGCGAGTTTCATGGCGGCCCGTACCCCAAACCGACTCAGGTGGTCAGGTAGAGAATACCGAGGCGTTCGGGTGAACTATGGTTAAGGAACTCGGCAAAATGCCCCCGTAACTTCGGGAGAAGGGGGGCCATTCCTGGTGACGGCACTTGCTGTCAGAGCTGGGGGTGGCCGCAGAGACCAGCGAGAAGCGACTGTTTACTAAAAACACAGGTCCGTGCGAAGCCGTAAGGCGATGTATACGGACTGACGCCTGCCCGGTGCTGGAACGTTAAGGGGACCGGTTAGCTTGGATTCGTCCAGGCGAAGCTGAGAACTTAAGCGCCAGTAAACGGCGGTGGTAACTATAACCATCCTAAGGTAGCGAAATTCCTTGTCGGGTAAGTTCCGACCTGCACGAATGGCGTAACGACTTCTCGACTGTCTCAACCATAGGCCCGGTGAAATTGCATTACGAGTAAAGATGCTCGTTTCGCGCAGCAGGACGGAAAGACCCCGGGACCTTTACTATAGCTTGATATTGGTGTTCGGTTCGGCTTGTGTAGGATAGGTGGGAGACTTTGAAGCAGCAACGCCAGTTGTTGTGGAGTCGTCGTTGAAATACCACTCTGGTCGTGCTGGATGTCTAACCTGGGTCCGTGATCCGGATCAGGGACAGTGTCTGGTGGGTAGTTTAACTGGGGCGGTTGCCTCCTAAAGGGTAACGGAGGCGCCCAAAGGTTCCCTCAGCCTGGTTGGCAATCAGGTGTTGAGTGTAAGTGCACAAGGGAGCTTGACTGTGAGACTGACGGGTCGAGCAGGGACGAAAGTCGGGACTAGTGATCCGGCGGTGGCTTGTGGAAGCGCCGTCGCTCAACGGATAAAAGGTACCCCGGGGATAACAGGCTGATCTTCCCCAAGAGTCCATATCGACGGGATGGTTTGGCACCTCGATGTCGGCTCGTCGCATCCTGGGGCTGGAGTAGGTCCCAAGGGTTGGGCTGTTCGCCCATTAAAGCGGTACGCGAGCTGGGTTTAGAACGTCGTGAGACAGTTCGGTCCCTATCCGCTGTGCGCGTAGGAGTGTTGAGAAGGGCTGTCCCTAGTACGAGAGGACCGGGACGGACGAACCTCTGGTGTGCCAGTTGTCCTGCCAAGGGCATGGCTGGTTGGCTACGTTCGGGAGGGATAACCGCTGAAAGCATCTAAGCGGGAAGCCTGCTTCGAGATGAGCACTCCCACCTCCTTGAGAGGGTAAGGCTCCCAGTAGACGACTGGGTTGATAGGCCGGATATGGAAGCCCTGTGAGGGGTGGAGTTGACCGGTACTAATAGGCCGAGGGCTTGTCCTCAG
>NZ_JBVJCO010000106.1:0-3486 GCF_055588525.1 Kitasatospora sp. NPDC041988 | reverse complement strand
GACCGCCAGGTCGAAGGCGTACCGGGCGGCCGCCTCCAGGGCGCCCGGCAGCTCGGCCTCGGTCGTCGCCGTGACGGTCAGCCGCGGCGCCGCCGATTCGGGTGCCAGCAGCCGCTGGTACGGCGTGCCGTCGGCCTCGGGAAAGACCGTGCGCAGGCTCTCGTGCCGGGCGACCAGGTCGCCGAGTGCCGCGCGCAGCGCGTCGCGGTCCAGCTCGCCGGTGAGCCGCAGCGCCAGCGGGATGTTGTAGGTGGCGCTGGGCCCCTCCATCTTGTGGATGAACCAGAGCCGCCGCTGGGCGAAGGAGAGCGGCATGGTCCCGGGCCGTTCCTGCACGGCGAGGGCCAGCCGTCCGGGGCCGGCGGTGTCCAGGCGCGCGGCGACCGCGGCCGGGGTCGGGCCCTCGAACAGCGAGCGCAGTTCCAACTCGACGCCGAAGACGGCCCGGATCTGGGCGCCGAGGCGGGTGGCGAGCAGCGAGTGCCCGCCCAGCTCGAAGAAGTCGTCGTCCACGCCGACCCGCGGCAGGCTGAGGACCTGCGCGAACAGATCACAGACGATCTGCTCCTGCGGGGTCCGGGCCTCCCGGCCCGAGCCGGAGAGGGCGAAGTCCGGCGCCGGCAGCGCGGCCCGGTCCAGCTTGCCGTTCGCCGTCAGCGGGAGCTGGTCGAGCGGGACGATGGCGGTGGGTTGCATGTAGTCGGGCAGGTGGGTGCGCGCGTGTTCGCGCAGCGTGGTGAGGAGGGCGCTGGTACCGCGGCCGGCGGCGGGGTTGGTGGTGAAGGTGGACAGCGGCGTGCTGGGGGTGCTGCTGCCGGCCGACGCGTAGGTGCCGACGGGAGCCGCGCCGTCGAGGGCGCTCGGCGCGAGGAGGACGACGTCGACGGTGTCGGGCCGGTGGGTGTTCCAGGTGGCGGCGGTCCGGTAGCCGTGCTCCTCGCCGAGCCGGCGGAGGGCTTCGAGGCCGAGCTGGGGGACCGGGGTGTCCGCGGGGTACGGGCCGCCGTTGTCGACGGCGTGCTGGATCGCGAGCTCGTGGGCGAGCCGCGGGTTGGGGATGCCGGTGACGCGCAGCAGGTCGGGCCGTTCGGTGTCGAGCTGCCGGGCGAGGGCGTCGGCCTCCTGGGGCCACGGGAGGGCGGTGGTGCCGGCGCCGGAGAGGTCGAGCGGGGTGATGCCGGTCTTGTGGAGCGTGGCGTCGTAGCGGTACCGGGTCAGCTCGTTCTCGGCGGCGCCGTGTTTGAGCTGGATGTCGGTGCCGGCGAGGTCGGGGACGTGGTGGCCCAGTGCGGTGAAGTACTCCGGGTCGATGAGGAGTTCCTTCTCCAGGACCAGCGCGTGTTCGACCGCGCGCCGGACGGCCGCGAGGTCGGCCGGGTCGGTGGCGCGGGCGGTCTGGACGGCCGTGGTGAAGGTGCGAAGCAGCCGCGGGTTGCGGATGTCGCCGACGAACACGGCGCCGCCGGGCGCGAGGATGCGGATGGCGTGGTCGAGGACCTGCTCCAGGTAGCCGGCGTTGGGGAAGTACTGGACGACCGAGTTGAGGATGATCGTGTCGAAGTGGCCGCTGGGCAGCCGGCTGAAGTCGTGCGCGGGCCGGGTGTGCAGACGGACCCGGGAGGCGAGCCCGGGGTCGGCGTCCACGTGGCCCTGGAGGCCGGCGATCACGCTGGGCGAGAAGTCGGTGCCCCAGTACTCCTCGCAGTGCGGGGCGAGTCGGGACAGGAGCAGGCCGGTGCCGACGCCGATCTCCAGGACCCGGCGCGGGTCGAGGTCCCGGATCCGCTCGACGGTGGTGTCGCGCCATTCCCGCATCTGGTCGAGCGGGATCGGCTGCCCGTCGTAACTGCTGTTCCAGCTGGCGAAGTTCTCACCGAAGGCGGTCGCCGGCGCGCTGGTGTAGACGGTGTCGTACAGGTCCTGCCACTCGCTCAGCTGGTCGTGCTCGACCTGCTCGTCGCGTGCTCCGGCCGAGGTGCCGGCGACGACGTAGGCGACGAGCCGGGCGTCGCCGGGCTGGTCCTCGCGGACCAGGACGGCGGCCTGGGCGATGTCGGGGTGGTCGGTGAGGACCTTCTCGATCTCGCCGGGTTCGATCCGGAAGCCGCGGATCTTGACCTGGTGGTCGGCGCGGCCGACGAACTCCAGCTCGCCGTCCTGGTTCCAGCGCACGAGGTCGCCGGTGCGGTACATCCGGCCGCCCGGTTCGAGGCCGTACGGGTCGGCGGTGAAGCGTTCGGCGGTGAGGGCGGGGCGCCCGAGGTAGCCGCGGGCCAGGCCCGCGCCGGCGATGTAGAGCTCGCCGGTGACGCCGGGGGCGACCGGTCGGAGTCCGCCGTCCAGGACGTAGACCCTGGTGTTGGCGAGCGGCCGGCCGATCGGCGGGACGCCCGAGCCGCCGGCCAGGTCGGCCGTGGTCGACCAGATGGTGGTCTCGGTCGGCCCGTACAGGTTGACCAGGTCATTGGTGAGCGCCCGCATGGCCTCGGCGAGCGCGACCGGCAGGGCCTCGCCGCCGACCAGCATGCGCAGGCCGCGCAGGGCCTCCGGGTCGTGGGAGACCAGCAGCTGCCAGAGCGACGGCGTCCCCTGGAGGACCGTGACGCCGTGCCGGGTGATCAGGTCGAGGACGGCGGACGGCTGCGGGACGGCCTCCTTGGGCGCGAGGACGACCGCGGCGCCGGAGAGCAGCGGGTGGTACAGCTCCAGTGCGGCGATGTCGAAGGCGACCGTGGTGACGGCGAGGAGCCGCTCCTCGGGCCGCAGCGGGACCTTCCGGCTCATCGCGGTGAGGAAGTTGACCAGCGCCGAGTGCGGCACGACCACGCCCTTGGGCCGTCCCGTCGAGCCCGAGGTGTAGATCACGTAGGCGGCGGAGTCCGGGCTGATGGTCACGCGGGCGGCCGCGGGGTCGGTGTCGGGGCAGTCGGCCAGCAGGGCCTGGACCTCGGCGGAGTCCAGCAGCAGCCGCTGGGACTGTCCGTCGGCGGGGATGCGCCGGTCCGTCCGGGTGTCGGTGAGCAGCAGGGCGGGCCGGGCGTCGTCCAGCACGTAGGCGATCCGTGCCGCCGGGTGGTCCGGGTCGAGCGGCAGGTAGGCGGCGCCGGTCTTGAGGACGGCCAGCAGGGCGACGACCAGCTCGGCGGAGCGGGGCAGGGCCAGTGCGACCAGCCGCTCCGGTCCGGCGCCCTGGCGCAGCAGCGCCTGGGCGAGCCGGTTGGCGCGGGCGTTGAGCTCCGCGTAGGTCAGTGCGGCGTCGCCGGCGATCAGGGCCACGGCCTGCGGGGTCGCCGCTGCCTGCCGCGCGAAGCGGGCGGGCAGGAGGTCCGCGCCGACCTCGACGGCGGTGTCCAGCCAGGTGTCCAGGACCAGGCCCCGCTCCTCGGTGGTGAGGAGGTCGATGTGGCTGAGGGGTTGGTCGGGTTGGGTGGTGGCGGTGTCGAGGAGGCGGATCCAGCGGTCGAAGAACTCTTGGACGGTGGGGGC
>NZ_JBVJCO010000105.1:0-3506 GCF_055588525.1 Kitasatospora sp. NPDC041988 | reverse complement strand
CGCGGGCCTACTCGGTGACCATCACAGGATCAACCGGGAAGGTACGCCTGCCGCGCTCCTCCCGTCGTCGATCCACAGGTCTTGAGCATTGCTCCCCGAGGACTGGCAAGCGTTCATGCAGATGGACGGATTTTCGGAACACCAGCGGTCGGTGGATGCGCTCTACCCGCCGCGTTCCGTAGCGGGCTACCGCGCGTGGGCGGCTGAGCAGGCCGTTGCCAAGCCCATCGGAGACTGCTTCCGTCTGGCCATCGAGGCGTTGGACAGTGGAGAACTGGTCGGCGTCATCTCGACCCACAACGCCGACCCACGCACCGGCAGGTTCGCCCATGGCCTCGGCATCAGCGGCGCCCACCAGCGGCGCGGATATGCGTCCGAGGCGATCGTGCTGCTGTTGCGCTTCATGTTCGGCGAGCGGCGCTATCACAAGTGCGAGGCAGGCATCTATGCGTACAACGACGCGTCGCTCGCGCTGCACCGCAGGCTCGGCTTTGTCGAGGAAGGCAGGCTGCGCGACCACGAGTTCTTCGCCGCGCGCCATCACGACCTGGTGCTCTTGGGCATGACCGCCCCGGAGTTCGCCGAGCGCCACCCGTTCGGCGAACTCTGACAGGGCTCGCGGCGCGCCCTGGCGTGTCGGTACGACGGCGCCAGGAGCAGGAAGTCGGCGGGGCCGACTTCCTGTGCGGCGGCGGTCAGGGGGTTGGGGTAGTCGTGGCGGTCGTTACGGGAGTGGGCTCCGGGGGCTTGACGGGGTGGGTGGGGCAGGCCCAGGCGGTGAGGGCCACGAGGAGGGCGATCGGGAGGAGGGTGAGGGCGGCCGCCTTGGTGGTGGGGTGGGGTTCAAGCGGCATGGGCGAAGGGGGCGGCGGGGAGGTCGAGTTCGGCCCAGACGGTCTTGGCATTGGGGTGGCGGGGGTCGGTGCCCCAACGGTCGGCGAGGGCGTCGATGAGGATGAGGCCGCGTCCGGACTGGGAGTTGGGCGCGCAGGCGGCGGGGAGGACGGGGTGACGGTCGCCCCGGCAGTCGGAGACCTCGATGCGGAGGACGGGGTTGCCGTGGTGGGGGTTGGTTGTGAGGGCGAGGGTGAATTCGAAGCGCCGACCGGGGACGCGGCCGTGGGTGGAGGCATTGGCGGAGAGCTCCGCGATGATCAGGAGGGCGGAGTGGAAGGGCTCCTCGGCAAGGGAGTTGAGGCGCCAGGCGGTGAGCTGCTGCCTGGCGATGCGCCGGCCGATGGCGGCCCCCTTGGGGGTGGGGGTGAGGAGGGCGGTGAGGCGGCACGGGGCGCTGATGTCGAGGGGGATTTCGGACTTCATGAGACATAGCGTGGGGGGCCGGGCGTACCCTGACCATGCATTCGGCGGACACGGTGAGTATCTGATCGGGTGCAGACGGTTGCCTGTTCGGGCTGTTGGGCGTGACCTGAAATCAGGGGTGGTCGCAGTGGGTGACGTACGGGGTGGCGGAGCGAGCGGCGAGGCTCGGCCGGAGCTGGAGGAGGACCTCGCCGAGGTCTCGGACTTCTTCCGCGCCCTCGGCAAACAGCTCAAGCTGCTGCGCGAGCGGGCGGGGATGACGCAGAGGGAGCTTGGCGTCCAGGTCGGCTATACCGAGGCCATGATCGGCCTGGTGGAGCGCGGAAAGCGGACGCCGCAGCCGGAGTTGCTGGAGGCGGCGGACAAACTCCTCGACGCGGGAGGAATGCTGAGCATCGCCAAGGACGATGTGCAGCGGGCGAAGGCCAAGGCTCGGGTGCGGCACCCGGCGTGGTTCCGGGACTTCGCGGGGCTTGAGGCAGAGGCGATCGAGCTTCATCACTTCAGCATGATTGACATGCCAGGCCTGCTGCAGACGGAGGCCCACGCACGGGCGGTATACGAGATGCGCCAGCCGCTGCTCTCGGAGGAAGTGATCGAGATGCGGGTGGCGGCCCGCATGGCACGGCAGGAAATCCTGACGCGATGGCCCAGAGCCATCTTCAGCTGGGTGATCGACGAGAGCGTGCTCCGGCGACCCCTGGGTGGGTGGAACGTGCACTCGGGGCAACTTCGCCGACTGCTGGAGGTCGGACAGAGCCGCGGCATGGTGATCCAGGTGCTGCCGCTCGACAGAACAGAGCACGCGGGTATGGGCGGCCCGTTCATTCTGATCACGCCCAAGGGCCGGCCCCAGAACGGCTACATCGAAGTTCAGACGAGCAGTAGGCTGATTACGGATCAGGACGAGGTCCGTATCCTGAACGCGCGATACGGCACCCTCAGGGCGCAGGCCCATACTCCGCAGGAGTCCCTGGCCTTGATCGAGAAGATGCTGGGAGAACGATGAGCACCGAACTGGCATGGTTCAAGAGCAGCTACAGCGGCAACGAAGGCGGCGAGTGCATCGAGGTCGCCGAGACGCCCGCTGTCATCCACGTCCGTGACTCCAAGGACAAGAGCGGCCCCCAGCTGGCCTTCGAGCCCGCCGCATGGAAGGCCTTCGTGGAGTTCGCCTCCGACCTCTGATGCACCGTCATTCGCCTCGGCCGTCCACCGTTTCGGTGGGCGGCCGGCGTACATCCGGACTCTGTACGGGTCTGCACGGGCCGTGTACCGGTACCGGCGAAAAACCAGGGGCGCCCGATCCCCCGCCGGTGTTACGGTCGACGAGTCCGTGCTTGACCAGGATGCCGAGAGAGACAGGGAAGGTGAGATTGTGGCCGCGGTGATGACCGCTGCGCCCGTGCTGCGCAGCGCCCGGATGACCATTCTCATCGCCCGGGCCCTGGTCTGAACTTTCCCGCACCCCGTACCGACCGGGTGTGATGGTGTGACGCCGGGGCCCTTCATCCAAGGGTTTCACCATGTCTTCTTCTTCCTCCCCGGCCTCCTCCTGGCTCACCCGCGTCGAGACCGACGCGGACGTCCCGGCCGTCCAGGCCCTCACCCTGGCCGCGTTCGGCCGCCCGATGGAGGCCGACCTCCTCGCCGTGCTCCGCACCGACGAGGGCTGGATCGACGGCCTCTCCGTCGTCGCCACCGACCCGGCCGACCCGACCGGCATCCCCGTCAGCCATGTCGTGCTCAGCCGCGCGTTCATCGGTGACGTCCCGGCGCTCGCCATGGGCCCGGTCTCCGTGCACCCCGATCACCAGCGCTCCGGCGCCGGCTCCAGCACCGTCCTGGCCGCGCTCGACGCCGCCCGGCGGGTGGGCGAGCGCTTCGTCGTGCTGCTCGGGCACCCGACGTACTACCCGCGGTTCGGCTTCGTCCGCGCCTCGGCGCACGGGCTCCGGCTCTCCATCGACGCCCCCGACGAGGCGTGGATGGCTCTCAGCCTGAACGACGGCGACCCGCTGCCGTCCGGAACGGTCCGCTGGGCCGCGGCGTTCGGCATCTAGCCCTCCGGGACGACCGCGTCATCCCCGGCGGGGGGGGGGGGGGGGGGGGGGGGGGGGGGGGGGGGGGCGGGGGGGGTGGGGGGGGGGGGGGGGGGGGGGGGGGGGGGGGGGGGGGGGGGGGGG
>NZ_JBVJCO010000104.1:0-4297 GCF_055588525.1 Kitasatospora sp. NPDC041988 | reverse complement strand
GCAGCCCTCACCACACACCCCGCCATCGCCCAAGCCACCGCCATCGCCCGCGAAGACACCCCCGGCGACAAGCGCCTCGTCGCCTACCTCGTCCCGGTCTCACCGGAGGCCGTGGACACCGAGCTGCTGCGCAAGCACCTCGCCTCGGAACTCCCCGACTACATGGTCCCCAGCGCCATCGTCCAGCTGGAGGCCCTGCCCCTCACCGCCAACGGCAAGCTCGACCGGAACGCCCTGCCCGCACCCACCCGCACGACCAGCGCGTCCGGGCGGAGCCCCCGCAACGCGCAGGAAGAACTCCTCTGCGGTGTGTTCGCCGAGGTCCTCGGCGTCACCTCCGTGACCATCGACGACAACTTCTTCGAACTCGGCGGCCACTCCCTCGACGCGACCCGCCTCATCAGCCGGATCCGCACCGCGCTCGGGGCCGAGGTGGCCATCCGCGCCCTGTTCGAAACACCCACCGTCGCCGGCCTCGCCACACGACTCGAAACCCAAAAGAAGGCCAGGCCGGCTCTGCGGCCGCGGCGTAGGTAGGAGGAGTTCTGATGATCCCGTTGTCCTTTGCCCAGCAGCGCCTGTGGTTCCTCAGCGAGCTTGAGGGCCCCAGCGCCACGTACAACATCCCCACCGCCCTGCGGCTGACCGGCGCCCTGGACCGCGAGGCCCTGCGGGCCGCGCTGCACGACGTCATCGAGCGGCACGAAGTCCTGCGCACCGTCTTCCCCAGCACCGCCGACGGCCAGCCCCACCAGGACATCCTCGAACCGACGGCGGTCACCCTCGACCTGCCCGTCACCGAGGTCACCGAGGCCGGCCTGGAGCAGGCCCTCGCCGACGCGGCGGGCCACACCTTCAACCTCTCCAGTGACATCCCGCTGCGCGCGGAGCTGTTCACCACCGGGCCGCAGCAGCAGGTCCTGCTGCTGATCGTCCACCACATCGCCGGTGACGGCTGGTCGATGGGCCCGCTGGCGCGGGACGTGTCCACCGCCTACGCCGCCCGGCTCGCCGGCCACGCCCCCACCTGGGAGCCGCTGCCGGTGCAGTACGCCGACTACACCCTGTGGCAGCAGGACCTCCTCGGTGAGGACACCGATCCCGAGAGCGTCCTGTCCGAGCAGCTCGCCCACTGGCGCGAGGCGCTGGCCGGTCTGCCGGAGGAGCTGCGGCTGCCCACCGACCGGCCCCGCCCGGCCGTCGCCACCCACCGGGGTGCGACCTACGACCTGGACATCCCCGCCGAGCTGCACCAGCAGCTCGCCGACCTGGCCCGCTCCCGCGGCGTCACGATGTTCATGGTCCTCCAGGCGGCCCTGGCGACCCTGCTCTCCCGCCTCGGCGCGGGCACCGACATCCCCGTCGGCACCCCCATCGCCGGACGCACCGACGAAGCCCTTGAGGACCTGGTCGGCTTCTTCATCAACACCCTGGTCATGCGCACCGACCTGGACGGCGACCCCAGCTTCGGCGAGCTCCTCGCCCGGGTGCAGGACTCCGGCCTCGGCGCCTTCTCGAACCAGGACATCCCGTTCGAGCGCCTCGTCGAGGACTTGGCCCCGACCCGCTCGATGGCCCGGCATCCGCTGTTCCAGGTCATGCTGACCCTTCAGAACAACAGCAGGGCCACTCTCGAACTCCCGGGCCTCGCAACCGAACTGCTCCCCGCAGGGCAGGCCCCCGCCAAGTTCGACCTGGACTTCCAGTTCGGCGAGAACTTCGACGCGCAGGGCCGGCCCGCCGGACTCCAGAGCGCCATCACCTTCGCCGTCGACCTGTTCGACCACGCGACGGTCGAGGCCGTCGCCCAGCGCTTCACCCGGGTGCTGGAGGCCGTCGCCGCCGACCCCCAGCAGCCCGTCAGCCGCATCCAGGTCCTGGACCAGGCCGAGCGCCACCGGCTCCTGACCGAGTGGAACGACACCGCCCGTGGCGTACCCGCCGCGACGCTCCCGGAGCTGTTCCACGCCCAGGTGGCCCGCACCCCCGACGCCACCGCCCTCGTCTTCGCCGACGAAACCCTCACCTACGCGGAGCTCAACGAGCGCGCCAACCGCCTCGCTCACCTCCTGACCGAGCACGGCGTCGGTCCGGAGACCCTGGTCGGCGTCCACCTGGAACGCTCCACCGACCTGGTCATCGCCCTGCTCGCGATCCTCAAGGCCGGCGGCGCCTACCTGCCGATCGACCCCAACTACCCCACCGAGCGCATCACCTACATGCTCGGCGACGCCCGGCCCGCCCTGGTCATCACCAGGTCCGCCCAGGACACCCTGCCCGACGGCACCGCGCGGATCGCCCTCGACGACCCCGAGACCGTCGTCCGCCTGGCCGGCCTCGACACAGCCAACCCCCGGCCCGGCCTGCAGCCGAACCACCCCGCGTACGTCATCTACACCTCCGGCTCCACCGGCCGTCCCAAGGGCGTCACCGTCCCCCACCAGGCGATCGGCCGACTGGTGTGGGAGAGCGGCTACGTCGACCTGGGTGCCGGTGACGTCATCGGCCAGTTGGCCTCGGTGTCGTTCGACGCGGCCACCTTCGAGATCTGGGGCGCCCTGCTCAACGGCGCCGCCCTGGCGATCGCCCCGCCGAAGGGGCTGTCCGTCCTCGAGTTGCGCGAGTTCCTGACCTCACACCGCGTGACCGCGCTCTGGCTGACCGCCGGGCTCTTCCACGAAGTGGTGGAGTCCGACGTCGAGGCACTCCAGGGCCTGCGCTACCTGCTGGCCGGAGGCGACGTCCTCTCGGTGCCGCAGTGCAGGACCGTACTGGAGCGTCTGCCCCACGTCCGGCTGCTCAACGGGTACGGGCCTACGGAGAACACCACCTTCACCACCACCCACGCGATCCGGACCGCCGACCTCGACCGCGGGGCCGGCGTGCCGATCGGCGGTCCGATCTCCGCGACCCGTCTCTACGTCCTCGACAGCGGACTGCAGCTGGTCCCGCCGGGAGCGGTGGGTGAGCTGTACGCGGCGGGCGAGGGCCTGGCCCGCGGCTACCTGGGCCGCCCGGGCCTGTCCGCCGAGCGCTTCGTCGCCAACCCCTACGGCACTCCCGGCGAGCGGATGTACCGCACCGGTGACCTGGTGCGCTGGCGCGCCGACGGCACCCTGGAGTTCGCCGGCCGCGCCGACGACCAGGTGAAGATCCGCGGCTTCCGCATCGAGCTCGGCGAGGTCGAGTCCGCGCTGGCCGCGCACCCGTCCGCCGCCCAGGCCGCCGTGATCGTCCGCGAGGACACCCCCGGCGACAAGCGCCTGGTCGGCTACGTCGTCCCGGTCCAGGGCGACGGCACCCCGGGCGGCGACGACCACGCGGCGCTCGCCGCCGCCATCCGCGGCGACCTCCAGCAGCAGCTGCCGGAGTACCTGGTCCCGAGCGCGGTCGTGATGCTGGAGGCCCTGCCGCTGACGGCCAACGGCAAGCTCGACCGCAAGGCCCTGCCCGCCCCGGACTATGCGACCGACGCCTCCGGCCGGGCACCGCGGACCGAGCAGGAGGAGATCCTCTGCACCGTCTTCGCCGAGGTCCTCGGCGTCACCTCGGTGACCATCGACGACAGCTTCTTCGAGCTCGGCGGCCACTCCCTGCTCGCCACCCGCCTGGTCAGCCGGATCCGCACCGCACTCGGTGTCGAGGTCGGCATCCGCACCCTCTTCGAGGCCCCGACCGTCGCCGGCCTGGCCGGACGCCTCGGCGCAGCCGGCACGACCCGGCTCGCCCTCACCGCGGGCGAGCGCCCGGACGTGGTGCCGCTGTCCGCCGCCCAGCGCCGGCTCTGGTTCCTCGGCGAGCTCGAAGGCCCCAGCGCCACCTACAACATCCCCACCGCACTGCGGCTCAGCGGCGCCCTGGACCGCGACGCCCTGCGGGGCGCGCTGCACGACGTGGTGACCCGCCACGAGATCCTGCGCACCGTCTACCCGACCCACAACGGGCAGCCCCACCAGCACATCCTCGAAGCAACGGCGGCCACCCTCGACCTGCCCGTCACCGAGGTCACCGAGGCCGGCCTGGAGCAGGCCCTCGCCGACGCGGCGGGCCACACCTTCGACCTCTCCGGTGACATCCCGCTGCGCGCGGAGCTGTTCACCACCGGGCCGCAGCAGCAGGTCCTGCTGCTGATCGTCCACCACATCGCGGGCGACGGCTGGTCGATGGGCCCGCTCGCCCGGGACCTCTCCGAGGCCTACGCGGCCCGGCTCGACGGCGCCGCCCCCGCGTGGCAGCCGCTGCCGGTGCAGTACGCCGACTACACCCTGTGGCAGCAGCAGCTCCTCGGCGAGGACAC
>NZ_JBVJCO010000103.1:0-4379 GCF_055588525.1 Kitasatospora sp. NPDC041988 | reverse complement strand
CAGCCCGTCATCAAAACCGGCGGCCACTGGACGCACTACCAGCGCCCCACCGAACCCGGCGCACCACCCACCACCACCGTCCTCACCGCCCACCTCCCCCCACACGACACCACACACCCCGACCACTACCGGGAAGTCCGGCCCGACGAGGAGTTCCGGCCGGCACCCGACACCGTCACCTTCGGCGACCCCCACGCCGAACCAGAGTTCGCCGCACCCGGAACATCCCACCTGAGCCCGCACCGCCCGCTCGACCACCTCATCCGCTTCAAACCCGCCTCAGGGAAGAAGCCGACGGGCGAGTACGCCCTCGGCAACGCCGGCATCGTCCACCACGGCGTCGTCGAGACCGAGAACGCGCCGGACGGCACCCCGTGCGTCCGGCTCTACACGACCGTCTTCAAAGCCATGCCGATGACCGTCGACCACACCACCGGCCTGGCGACCTCCGACTTCAAGGACGTCCACCAGTACCCGGACGGCACGATCCACATCTCCTCCGGACCCACCTCCCACGAAGTCTTCTGGATCGGCGCCGGCCGCCCCCTGCGCGCCATCAGATGGGCCGAGAAATACGCCGCCCAGGACCCCGACAACGCCAGCCCGATCATCCGCTCCTACCTCGTCCCCCTCACCACCTACCAGGAGATATTCCGCACCACCGTCCACGAGGAGGACCGCAACGCCGAGATCATCGATATCGGCCTCCCCGCCGACCGACTCACCCTGAACAACCTCAACCAGGCCTACAAGGCCAAGATCACCGAAGCCACGACGAAACTCACCGCCCTGGACGCGACCGACAAGGAGCTGAACAACGCCCTCGGACGCGTCCGCTTCAACTCCCACATCGAACACCTCATCGGCACCCGGATGGCACCCGCCCCGCCCACCGACTCCCTCACCACACGCCCGATCAACGTCGACCACCGCGGCGAGGAGAACCAGTTCGGCATCGGCGGCGACCAACTCCGCCGACTCGAACGCAGCGCCGTGCCGGACTCACTGACCACCTACTACACCCACGAAGACCAGCTCACCACCATCCCCGCCGCCGAGCACGGCACCGTCAAGCACATCGACACCCTGCGCGACAGCATCGGCGCACCGCGCAGCGGACTGCCCAAACTCAGCAACGACCTGCACCCCTGGATCGTCCAGAAGACTGACGGCGGACGGACGACTGCCGAGTTCCGCAACGACGCCGCCGACCTCGCCCGCATCGCCCGCACCCTCCGCGAGCACCTCGTCACCTGGCACCAGTTCAAACAACAACCGAGCGAACGCCGGCCCGACCCGCTCCTCGACCCCGAACACAGCCTCTCCTACGAGACGCGCCTCACCAACCTCAAGACCTTCCTCGCGAACCAAATCACCGCCCACCGCGACCAGGCCGACGGTCCCGGGCACGAACAACAGTCCCCTGCCAAAGCGCTCTTCGACCCGAACATCGGCGCGAACAGCCACGACCGCGGGCCCGTCGACGACTTCATGGAAACCGTCGTCAAGCCCTGGGCCACCCAGGCCGCGATCGCCGAAGTCCTCTCCCGCGGCTACGACGAGAACAAGGCCGACCTCGACGTCCGAGGACCCCAACCCACCACCACCGACTACCACGCCCTCCTCCAGAACCTCCCCCAGCACCGGCAACTGCAGACGGACACCGGCAAGCAACTCGACACGCTCTGGCACGACGGCCGCCACCCCGCCGAAATCGTCACCGAACTCATCGACAACTTCCCCGGGCTGGCCCGCAAATTCGACGAGATCGCCGCCAAGACCGAGTCGTACACGTTCCTCACCCACGCCCAGCTGGTCCTCGGCCAGTACCGCAAACTCACCGCTGACACCACCCCGGGCAACCGCTTCGTGCCGACGGAGACCATCGCCAAGGCGATCCTGTTCCACGACATCCAGAAGCAGAACTCCAAAGACATGTACGACCACAGCGGAGGGAAGAAAGCCAAGAAAGCCAAACCCGCCCCGCACGACCGCGAACCCGAACACATCGGCGCCGTCGACATGATGAAGAGCCTGCGTCACCTCTGGCGCGACACGTCACAACTCGTCGCCGCCGTCCGCATGGTCGACTCCGACCCCTTCGGCTTCTACCTGCGCGAGTTCTTCGACGCACCGAGGTACCTCGACGAAGCCGAGCAGACGTTGGAGCGCGCACGGCAGGCCTTCGCCTACATCGCCGACACCGCACTCCTCGTCATGGACCGACGGCCGCGCGAGACTCCCGAGCTGACCGACGAACAGGCCCTGAACGTCCAACGCCTCTTCCATGAGTTCCACCAGTACTACCAAGCCGACTACTCCTCCTACACCTCCGCCACCAGCTACCGCCCCGACCCCGCCGACCCCCGCGAGATCCCCGGCAAGAAGAGCTTCGACCAGCACTTCCCCCTCGTCAGCACAACAGCCGACAACGGCACCACCCGCAACGAACTGATCACCACCGGCGACGCCCACACCCGCCGCTTCGTCTACGGCGAGGCCAAGGAAAAACGCTTCCAAACCCTGGCCGGCCTCTTCACGACCACGGAAACCATCAAGGCCACCTACACCGACATCGTCCAGCAACGCACCGAGAACGAAGAGCGCAATCTCCAGGACACCTATGTCCATCCCGGCAAGGCCAAGGCGAGGTCCACCGACGAGCGACGGGACACCGACAGCGCCGTGCCGTCCGACTCCGACCCGTTCGACGGCACGGACCTGGAATTCGGGGTCTTCGACTCACACCACACGGACCCGCTCGACTGGGCGGGCCCCGACCTGTTCGACCTGTCCCATGCCGAGCCGTCGTCCGACCACCCACCCCACGGCACCGGCCTGCCGCAGGCCCGTCCGTTGTCGGAGTTCGGGAGCGGGCAGCCGGGTGTGTGGATCCGGGATCCCTCGGTCGACGGGGACGCGCAGTCGCGGATCGAGCAGGCCCTGTCACACCTGCCGGTCGACACCGGCCGGTTCGTCGTCGCCATGCACGTACGCGACGACCACCCCCCGCTGTCCCCGGCCGGCCTCGCCACCCACGTCCTCCGACAGCGCGACACCCACGCCTGGGACCCACAACGCCAGACCATCGACCTCGTCGCCTGCGGCCTCGACCGCATGGGCTCCACCTACGTCACCGAGTTCATGGAACACCTCTGGCAGCACGCACCCGAGGCCCGGGCCCGCGCCGCCGACGGCCCCGTCATCCTGACACCCGGCCCCACCGGCACCCACCAGGGCGGACAAGGCCACCTGATCGTCGCCCACGAAGTCGGCTTCAACGCCGCCAACCAGCCCGTCATCAAAACCGGCGGCCACTGGACGCACTACCAGCGGCCCACCGAACCCGGCGCACCACCCACCACCACCGTCCTCACCGCCCACCTCCCCCCGCACGACACCGCACACCCCGACCACTACCGGGAAGTCCGGCCCGGCGAGGAGTTCCGGCCGGCACCCGACACCGTCACCTTCGGCGGCCCCCACGCCGAACCGGAGTTCGCCGCACCCGGAACGTCCCACCTGGGCCCGCACCGCCCGCTCGACCACGTCATCCGCTTCGCACCCGGGAAGACCGGCGTCGGCACGTACGCCCTCGGCAACGCCGGCATCGTCCACCACGGCGTCGTCGAAACCGAGAACGCCCCGGACGGCACCCCCTGCATCCGGCTCTACACGACCGTCTTCAAAGCCATGCCGATGACCG
Organism: Kitasatospora sp. NPDC041988; assembly: GCF_055588525.1. Lineage (NCBI taxonomy): Bacteria > Bacillati > Actinomycetota > Actinomycetes > Kitasatosporales > Streptomycetaceae > Kitasatospora > Kitasatospora sp. NPDC041988. The sequence continues at coordinate 673 of NZ_JBVJCO010000103.1, read as the reverse complement.
TCGACCACACCACCGGCCTGGCGACCTCCGACTTCAAGGACGTCCACCAGTACCCGGACGGCACGATCCACATCTCCTCCGGACCCACCTCCCACGAAGTCTTCTGGATCGGCGCCGGCCGCCCCCTGCGCGCCATCAGATGGGCCGAGAAATACGCCGCCCAGGACCCCAACGACGCCAGCCCGATCATCCGCTCCTACCTCGTCCCCCTCACCACCTACCAGGAGATCTTCCGCACCACCGTCCACGAAGAAGACACCAACGCCGAGATCATCGACATCGGCCTCCCCGCCGACCGGCAAACCCTCGACAACCTCAACCAGGCCTACCAGGCCAAAATCGAGGAGGCGACCGACAAGCTCACCGCCCTGGACGCGACCGACACCGAGACGGCCAAAGCCCTCGGACGCGTCCGCTTCAACTCCCACATCGAACACCTCATCGGCACCCGGATGGCGCCCGCCCCGCCCACCGGCTCCCTCACCGCACGCCCATTCAACGTCGACCACCGCGGCGAGGAGAACCAGTTCGGCATCAGCGGCGACAGGCTCCGCCGACTCGAACGCGACGCCGTCCCCGACTCACTGATCACCTACTACACCCACGAGGACCAGCTGACGGGCATTCCCCCCGCCGAGCACGGCACCGTCAAGCACATCGACCTCCTGCGCGA
>NZ_JBVJCO010000102.1:0-4926 GCF_055588525.1 Kitasatospora sp. NPDC041988 | reverse complement strand
CACGCCCTCCCGGTCGGTGGTGTGGTCGTCCGCGAAACGACGGTCACCCGTCGCGTCCGGCACGTACTTCACACAGACAACGATCCTCAAGCTCACGGCCTGTCTCCTGTACTGGTCTCGTCCGGCGGCTGCGGCTGTGCAAGCGGGCGCGAACACGGCACGCACCCGCTCCGGGCAGCGTGTTCCCGTGCCGGTCCGGAACTTCCTGGCAGCATACTCGCCGGTAGCTCAGTGGTCACTACTGGCCAGTAGCTTATGCGGCCGGGCCCGGCCGGACGCCCCGCACGGTGCCCGCGACGGCCCCGGAGACCCCGGATCCGGACGAGCGACGGGACGGCCTGCACGTGCCGTCAGCGCCCATCCTGCCCCAGCCCGCCCCCGGTACCACCTGACGGGGCGGCACATCGGCGCGCGGGTCCCCCGCCGGAGCGGCACAGTGCGCCGGTGGCGCCGGTCAGACCGCCTCGCCCAGCGCCGCGATCACGTCCGACTTGCGCGGCAGCCCGGCCGCCCGGCGCACCACCCGTCCGCCCGCGTCCAGCACCAGTACGGTCGGCGTCCGCAGGATCTCCAGCCGCCGGACCAGCTCCAGCCGCGCCTCCGCGTCCAGCTCGACGTGCGCGACCCCGTCGACCATGGCCGCCACCTCACCGAGCACCCGACGGGTGGCCCGGCAGGGCTGGCAGAAGGCGGTCGAGAACTGGACCAACGTGGCCCGCGAGCCCAGCGGCCCGCCCAGCTCCTCCGCCGACAGCCGCACCGCCCCGTCCTTCGTGCGCACCCGCAGCCTCCCGTCGCGCTTGGCCCGCAGCAGCCCGAACGCGCTCGCCACCGCGAGCACGACAACGCACACCACCAACCCGGTCATCCCCCCAGTCTGCGCCAGGGCCGTCCGGCCCCCGCAAGGAGGTCGACCGCCGGGGGCGGGCCCACGTACGATCGCCGGGTGGACTCCGACCGCCCCGCACAGCTGCTGCTGACCACCCGCCGCGTGGTCGACCTGTGCCGGGCCACGGCCTCGCGCTGTCGCTGACGCGCCCCGCCGTCGCCCCCGCCCCGCGCCCCTCCCGGAGTCCCCGTGCAGATCGACCCCCGCGGCCCGCGCTTCGCCGCCGCGCTCACCACCCTCGTCTTGATCGCCGTCCTGCTCACCGGCAGTGGCCTGCTGCTCGCCCTCCAGGCCGTCGTCTTCGCCCTCGGCGCCGTCGGCGGCCTGCACCGCTCCCCCTACGGCCGGCTTTACCGCACGCTCGTCCGCCCCCGGCTGGCGCCGCCCACCGAGACCGAGGACGAGCGCCCGCCGCGCTTCGCCCAGGGGGTCGGCCTGGCCTTCGCCGTCGTCGGCACGCTCGGCTTCCTCACCGGGGTGACCTGGCTCGCGCTGCTGGCCACCGGCTTCGCGCTCGCCGCGGCTTTCCTCAACGCCGCCTTCGGCTACTGCCTCGGCTGCGAGATGTACCTGCTGATCCGCCGCGCCCGGGGCCGCCTCGACCCCGCCGCCTGAGCCCGCCCGCCCAGCCCCTCGTAGCCGCTCGTACCTGCCCCGCTCGTACCCGCTCGTGCCCGCCGGCGCCCGGCATCACCGGAAGGTTCCCGTCCGACCCATCACGGAGATCACACCGTCGGATCGCGCCCGGCAACCCGGTTCAGGTGACAGCGGGCACTCGTTCGGGGGATCATCTCCGTGTATCACCCGTGGCCGCCGCGGCGTGCCGCGCCTCCGGTCGGCTCCCACCGCACGGCCCGGGTACCGCCGTACCGGGCCGCCAGAGCCCGTGGGAAGTCAGGACTGACCGTGGCTGAGTTCGTGTACCCGCCGGTGATCGGCGCCGCACTGACCGTCTTCCGCGCGCTCGACGTGCGTATCAAGATCGTCGGCGCGGAGAACATTCCCGCCAAGGGCGGAGCGGTCCTGGTGAGCAATCACATCAGCTACCTGGACTTCCTCTTCGCCGGCCTCGGCGCCTACCGCGGCGGCAAGCGCAAGACCCGCTTCATGGCCAAGGACGACGTCTTCCGGCACGGCGTCTCCGGCCCGCTGATGCGCGGCATGAAGCACATCCCGGTCGACCGCACCGACGGCCAGCCCGCCTACGAGGCCGCGGTGAGCGCACTGCGCGCCGGCGAGGTCGTCGGGGTCTTCCCCGAGGCCACCATCAGCCGCTCGTTCATGCTGAAGAAGTTCAAGACCGGCGCGGCCCGGATGGCCTCCGACTCCGGCGCCCCGCTGCTGCCGGTCATCCTCTGGGGCACCCAGCAGCTCTGGACCAAGGGCCGCCCCAAGACCCTCACCAAGCGGCACGTCCCGGTCACCATCATGATCGGCAAGCCGATCGTGCTGGAGCCGGGTGACAAGCCCGTGATGGTCACCCGCCGGCTGCGCGCCGCGATGAGCGAGATGCTGGACACCGCCCAGCGCGAGTACCCCGGCAAGCCGAGCGGCCCGGACGACACCTGGTGGCTGCCCGCCCAGCTCGGCGGCACCGCGCCCACCCTGGAGGTTGCCGAGGCCGAGGACGAGGCGGAGGCCACCGCCCGGGCCGAGCGCCGCGCGGCCAAGGGCTGACCGACCGGCCGGGGGTCGTTGGGCGCCAGTCGGGGCCGGCCCACCCGTTCGTGCCTGACCCCTCCGTGTCCGGCCCGTCCGCCTCCGATCCACCCCCCGCTCGATCCGTCCGCGCTCGATCCATCCGTGCCCGATCCGTCAACCGGACGGTCCGCTCTTCATACTCCGTGTGACCGACCGGTGCCGGAGCGTCGCGTGTCGCCCGCCCGTCCGCACTCCCGATCTGCCACAGTGACAGCTCCCTCGGGGGCCCTGTCCTGCACCAGAGACGGAGATGACACGGAGATGACCGGCCAACGGCAGCTGCCACTCACCACCACGGCCCGCACCCGCGCCCGCGCAGGTGCGGGCCTTCTGCTGGCCGGCGCCCTGCTCACCGGGTGCGGCGCCGAGCCGGGCGAGATCCCGCTCAGCGAGATCCGGGCCGAGCCCCCCTCCGCGAGCCCCACGCCCGAGCCCGCCGTCGCCGTCTCGGTCCCGACCTCGGGAGCCGTGGCGGCCGCCGGAGCCGTCGCGGCCGGCACCCGGCACAACGGCCTGATCGCCGGCCGGATCTTCCTCGACAGCGCGCGCACGACCAGCGCCCTCTTCACCGTCGCCTCCGACGGCAGCGGCGACCGCCAGCTCACCCAGCCGCCCGCGCAGACCCGCGACGACCACCCCGACTGGTCACCCGACGGCACCACGCTTGCCTTCGACCGCACGGACAGCGAGTCCTCCGGCCGGATCTGGACGATCGGCGCCGACGGCGCGAACGCCCACCAGGTCGGCCCGCTCTGTGAGGCCGGCGCCCCCGACTGCACCAACGAGGCGGAGGTCACCCCCGCGTTCTCCCCCGACGGCAAGCAGATCGCCTTCAGCCGCGCCTGGGGCGCCACCGACCCGGCCGCCACCCAGATCCAGTACAGCGACCTCTACGCCATGAGCCCCGACGGCACCAACGTCCAGCGGTTGACCTTCCTCACCAACGACAAGCCGTACTCCGGCAGCGTCACCAACCCCGCCTGGTCGCCCGACGGCAAGCAGATCGTCTTCTCCTACCAGACCAGCGCCACCGGCCAGCCCGCCAACAGCCGCGCCCTCTACCTCGTCAACGCCGACGGCACCGGCCTGCGTCAGCTCACCCCCTGGGAGCTGCGCGCCGGCGACCGGGCGAACTGGTCCCCCGACGGCAGCCAGATCGTCTTCACCACCTACCCGGCCGGCCCCGACGACGCCCCCGGCGGCGGCATCTACACCGTCCACCCCGACGGCACCGCCATCGGCGCCCTCACCCCCGGCCCGTCCGACGTCTTCTACGGCGTCGCCACCTACTCCCCCGACGGCACCTCGATCGCCTTCGCCCAGGCCCCGGTCAACGGCAACGCCGAGCTGTTCACCATGAAGAGCGACGGCTCGAACGTCGCCCCGATCACCAGCACCACCGACCGCTGGGAGAGCCGGCCCGCCTGGGGCACGGCGACGACTCCGTAGGCGGCGGCCCTGCTACGAGGCCACCGGCTGGGGGCTCATCTCCCGCTCGAACAGCTTCTCCCGCGCCCGCTTCAGCATCTCGTCGGCCTTCTTGCGAGACGCCTGCTCGGCACGGTCCAACGCGACCGGGTAGTCGGCGGACACCGACCCCGCGATGTGCTCCACGATCGCGGCCAGTTGTACATTCCCGTCACAGACCTCCGACTTGAACGTCAGCCGGTCGACCGGCCCCGGGATGGTCGCGCTCAGCGAGTGCCTGACCGACACCTGGAACCCGTCCTCGCCGATCCCGCGGCCGCCCGTCCGCTCGAACTTCCGTTGTTCGCTCGGCTTCGCCTCGGACCCCGGCGACTGGGCGTTGTCCGCCGCCACCTGCAGCCAGTGGCAGCCGCGGACCGTGGCGAAGACGGTCGCCGCGACGGTCAGCCGCCAGTTGTCGCCCCGGTCATCGCTCTCGTAACCGCAGCTGACGTCCGTAGAGGGGTCACCCAGGATCCCGTCCGTCGTTACGGGTATGGCCCCTCGGGACTCCCCGGGCAGGCCGGGATCACCAAGCACGGCACAGAGGTCGCCGACTGTGCGGTACCAGCCGGGACGCCAGTCCTTCGCCGTCTCGGTGACGGCACTCGTACTCGCGCCGGTGGCGGCGTCGCCGGCACCGCCCCCGGAACCGCTGCACGCGGTCAAGGCGATGAGGCCCCCCGTGAGCAGAGCGACCGTGGTACCTGTTCGGGACGTACGGACTCGAATCATCACGGCGCCAGCGTAGAGCTGACACTCCGTCGGTGTCCGGGAAACGCAAAGAACCCCCGATCCGTGATGGATCGGGGGTTCTCTGTGAATGATTGTTCGGCGGCGTCCTACTCTCCCACAGGGTCCCCCCTGCA
>NZ_JBVJCO010000101.1:0-4941 GCF_055588525.1 Kitasatospora sp. NPDC041988 | reverse complement strand
GTTGCGTCACGCGCGGCTTCACCGGTGTGCCGGTGTCCTGTCTTTCTCTTTTTGCTCCCTTCCGGCCGTTTTTTTCCCCCCCCCCCCCCCCCTCCCCCCCCCCCCCCCTCCCCCCCCCCCCCCCCCCCCCCCGCCACTCGACGAGACGACCGTGGGCGCACACCTGGACGCGGCGCAGGACCGGCTCTCCGCCGAGCGCGGGGTGCTCCTCCAGGCGGTCTGGTTCGACGCCGGTCCGCACCGACCGGGCCGGCTGTTGCTCCTGGTCAACCACCTGGTCATGGACGGGGTGTCGTGGCGCATCCTGTTGCCGGACCTGGTCTCGGCCTGGGAGGCGGCCGTGCAGGGCCGCCCGCCACGGCTGGAGCCGGTGCGGACCTCGTTGGCCCGCTGGTCCCGGCTGCTCGCCGCGGAGGCACGGCAGCCGGCCCGGACCACCGAGGCGGCGCTCTGGACGGACCTGCTGACCCCTGCCGACCCGGCGCTGACCGCCGGCCGGCTGGACCGGGCCCGGGACACCGTCGGCCAGGCCCGGAGCCTCACCGTCTCGCTGCCGCCGGAGGTCGTCACCCCGCTGCTGACGACGGCGCCCGCGGCCTTCCACGCCGGGGTGAACGACGTCCTGCTGACCGCGCTCGCGCTGGCCGTCGCCCGGTGGCGACGCGGTCACGGCCGGGGCCCGCACACCGCGCTCCTGGTGGACGTGGAGGGCCACGGCCGCGAGGAGATCCTCGACGGCACGGACCTGTCGCGCACGGTCGGCTGGTTCACCTCCCTGCACCCCGTCCGGATCGACCCGGGCGCCCTGGGCTGGGACGAGGTCACGAGCGGCGGCCCGGCCCTCGGACCGGCCCTGAAGCGGGTGAAGGAGCAGCTGCGCGCGCTGCCCGACCGGGGCCTCGGTTTCGGCCTGCTGCGTCATCTCAACCCGGCGACCGGGCCGGGGCTGGCCCGGCTCGCCGCACCGCAGCTCGGCTTCAACTACCTGGGCCGGTTCCCCGCCCCCGGCACGGCGGTGGTGCCGGGCAAGCCGGCGTGGACGGTCGCGCCGGAGGCGGGCCTGCTGAGCGGTACCGACCCGGCCACCGCCCTGGCGCACGGCCTGGAGGTCAACTCGATGGTCCGCGACACCCCGGACGGCCCGTGGCTGGAGGCCGTCTGGACGTGGGCCCCCGACCTCTGGCCCGAGCCGCACGTTCGCTCCCTCGCCGAGGACTGGTTCCGGGCGATCCGCGGCCTGGTCCGGCACGCGGACCGGCCCGACACCGGTGGCCACACACCGTCGGACTTCCCTCTGACCGAACTCAGCCAGCACGACATCGAGCAACTCGAAGCCGCGTGGAGGATTCAGAAATGACGTCGTCGGGCCTGGAAGACATCCTGCCCCTCTCCCCGATGCAGGAGGGGCTGCTGTTCCACTCCCGCTACGAGCAGGACGGTGCGGACGTCTACGCGGTGCAGCACGTGTTCGACCTCGCGGGCGCCCTGGACGCCGCGCGGCTGCGTGCGGCGGTCCACGCCCTGGTGCGGCGGCATCCGAACCTGCGCGCCGGCTTCCGGCAGGTGGACTCGGGCCAGACGGTCCAGCTGATCCCCCGCCAGGTCGAGGTGCCCTGGGAGGAGTTCGACCTGTCCGCGCTGCCCGCCGCGGAGGCGGAGGCGGAGCTGACCCGGATCGCCGCGAAGGAGCACGGCCGCCGGTTCGACCTGGCCGAGCCGCCGCTGCTGCGCTTCGCCCTGGTCCGGCTTGCCGGCGAGCACCACCGGCTGGTCATGACCACCCACCACATCCTGCTGGACGGCTGGTCCACCCCGATCCTGGTGCGCGAGCTGACCGCCGTCTACGCCGACGGCGAGGCCGCGGCGCTGCCCCGGGTCACCCCGTACCGGCAGTACCTCGGCTGGCTGGCCCAGCAGGACCGGCCGGCGGCGGAGGCGGCCTGGCGCGAGGCACTCGCCGGCCTCGAACAGCCCACCCTGGTGGCGCCGGTGGACCCGGCACGGGCCGCGCTGATGCCGGAGCGCATCATCACCGAGCTGGCCGAGGACCGCACGGCCGCACTCGTCGAGTGGGCCCGCCGCCACGGCGTGACCCTCAACACCGTGCTGCAGACCGCCTGGGGTCTGGTGCTGAGCCGCCGCACCGGGCACCACGACGTCGTGTTCGGCGCCGTGGTGGCCGGGCGCAACCCGCAGCTGGCCGGGGTCGAGTCGATGATCGGCCTGCTCATCGCGATGGTGCCCGTCCGGGTGCGGCTGGATCCGGAGCAGTCGCTGCTGGACGCCGTGGTGCGGCTCCAGGACGAACAGTCGCGGCTGACCGCGCACCACCACCTCGGGCTCGCACCGGTCCAGCAACTGGCCGGCCTGGGCGACCTGTTCGACACCTCGTTGGTGTTCGAGAACTACCCCTGGGGCGACCCGGCCGACCTGCCGGGCACCGGGCTGCGCATCACCCCCGACCTCGCCCGCGGCCGCGACGCGACGCACTATCCGCTGACGCTGATCGCCGCCCCGGGGCACCGGCTCTACCTGCGCCTGGACTACCGCGACGACCTGTTCGACCGGGCCGAGGCCGAGGCCCTCGTCGACCGGCTGATCCGGGTCCTCGACCTGATGGTCGCCGACGCCGACCGCCCGCTCGGCCGGATCGACCTGCTCGCCGCCGAGGAACGGCGGGATCTTCTGGTCGCCCGGAACGACACCGCGACGGCGCTCGACCACCCGAGCCTGCCGGAACTGTTCCGGGCACAGGTGGCCGCCGACCCGGCCGCGATGGCCGTGGTGGATGGCGAAAAAGCGCTCTGCTACCGGGAGTTGAACGAGCGGGCGAATCGCCTGGCGCATCTGCTCGCCGCCCGTGGCGTCGGGCCGGAGCGGATCGTCGCCCTCGCTCTGCCCCGCTCCGCCGACCTGGTCGTCGCCGTGCTCGCCGTCCTCAAGGCCGGCGCCGCCTACCTGCCGCTGGACCCCGAGTACCCGCCGGCCCGGCTGGCGCACATGGTCACCGACGCCCGGCCCCTCGTCGTCCTGGCCACCGGCGCCACCGAGGCCAACCTGCCCGACGGTCACGAGACCCTGCTCCTGGACGACCCGGCCGTGCTCGCCGACCTCGCCGGTCGGCCCGCGCACGACCCCGCCGTGGAGCTGAGCCCCGACCACCCCGCGTACGTCATCTACACCTCCGGCTCCACCGGCGTGCCCAAGGGGGTGGTGATGCCGGCGGCCGGGCTGCTCAACCTGCTGCTGTGGCACCACCGCGCGATCGGCGGCGGACCCGGCACCAGGACCGCCCAGTTCACCGCGATCAGTTTCGACGTGTCCGCCCAGGAGGTGCTGTCCTCGGTGGCCTTCGGCAAGACCCTGGTGATCCCGGACGAGGAGGTGCGGCGCGACGCCGCCCGGTTCGCCGAGTGGCTCGACGAGCAGCGGGTGGAGGAGCTGTTCGCCCCCAACCTGGTGCTGGAGGCGCTCGCCGAGGCGGCCGTCGAGCAGGGCCGGACGCTGCCGCGACTGCGGACGGTCGCGCAGGCCGGCGAGGCCCTGACGCTGAGCCGCCTGGTCCGCGAGTTCCACCGCTCGGCCCCGGGCCGCCGCCTGCACAACCACTACGGGCCGACCGAGACGCACGTGGTCACCGCCCACGCCCTCGGCGTCGACCCCGACGCCTGGCAGCTGCCCGCGCCGATCGGGCGGCCGATCGCCAACACCCGCGCCTACGTCCTGGACAGCGGCCTGCAGCTGGTCGCGCCCGGCGTGGTGGGCGAGTTGTACATCGCGGGCACCGGCGTGGCGCGCGGCTACCTGGGCCGGCCCGGGCTGACCGCCGAGCGCTTCGTCGCCGACCCGTACGGTGTGGAGCCGGGCGGCCGGATGTACCGCACCGGCGACCTGGTGCGCTGGAACCCGGACGGGGAGCTGGAGTTCGTCGGCCGCGCCGACCACCAGGTCAAGGTCCGCGGCTTCCGGATCGAACCCGGCGAGATCGAGAAGGTCCTCACCGACCACCCCGACATCGCCCAGGCCGCGGTGGTCGCCCGGCCGCACGGGCCCGGTGACTCCCGCCTGGTCGCCTACGTGGTCGGCCGGGACGTCATCCGGCAGGAGCAGGTAAGGGAGTTCGCGCGGGGGAGGCTGCCCGAGCACATGGTCCCGGCCGCCGTCGTCCCGCTGGAGCGGCTGCCCCTGACGGCGAACGGCAAGCTGGACCGGGCCGCCCTGCCGGAACCGGACTTCACCCTCGCCGGAACGGGCCGGGAGGCCCGGACCCCGCAGGAGCAGATCGTCTGTGACCTGTTCGCGCAGGTCCTCGGCCTGCCCCGGGTCGGCGTCGACGACGACTTCTTCCACCTCGGCGGCCACTCGCTGCTCGCCACCCGGCTGATCGCCCGGATCCGGGCCGCCCTCGGCGTCGAGCTCGGCCTGCGCACCCTGTTCGAGGCCCGGACCGCGGCCGCCGTGGCCGCGCGCCTCGACCTCGCCGGACCGGCCCGTCTCGCCCTGACGAAGCACCAGCTCCCGGACGTCGTACCACTGTCCTTCGCCCAGCGGCGGCTCTGGTTCCTGCACAAGATGGAGGGGCCCAGCGCCACCTACAACATCCCGTTGGCGCTGCGGCTCACCGGCGAGTTGGACCGCGACGCGCTGCGCGCGGCACTCGGCGACCTGGTCGCCCGGCACGAGAGCCTGCGGACGGTCTTCCCCGAGGCCGACGGCACGCCGTACCAGCGGGTGCTCGACACGGTGACCATCGAGCCGGGTCGCACCGTGACCACTGAGGCGGACCTCACCGGGCACCTGCTCCGGGCCGCGCGCCACCCGTTCGACCTGGCGGTCGAACCGCCGCTGCGCGCGGACCTGTTCGAGCTCTCCGCCCAGGAACACGTCCTGCTGCTCGTCGTCCACCACATCGCCGGCGACGGCTGGTCACTGGGCCCACTC
>NZ_JBVJCO010000100.1:0-5337 GCF_055588525.1 Kitasatospora sp. NPDC041988 | reverse complement strand
CCCGTCGTCACCCTGGACGCCCGACGGCGCGACAGCGCCAAGAGCGCCCTCATCACCCTCGTCGAACACGCCCTCCTCGCCCGCCTGCGGTAGGACGGCACGCAGGCCGGCAGCCCCGGTGTCCCGCCCACCCCGGCGGGACACCGGGGCACCCGCGCATGTGGGCCGGTGTCGTCCGGGCGGCCCGCGCAAGACCCCTGCATAAGCAGCGGATAACAGTTCGGTAGGCATTTTGTGATCAACAGTGACTCTGCGTGGCGAATCAGCGCCACTCAGCGCCAGAAGACCACAGTTTTGCGCCATCATGTCGGCGAATGTCCTAAATGTGCCGCAGCAGGGTGGTGTCAGCGGCTGTTTGTCCCCCATCCCTGCACGTGCTGAAATTCCAGCTACCCCTAAATCCCGTACGGCAGTCCCACCCAGCAGCGGACCACTGCCAGGGGTAGCGCTGGATTGATCCATGGCCGCCAATCGGCCGAGAGGTTGTTGTCGAGTGAGGCGTAAGCAGCAAGTCGCCCCGCAGCGGCGCTCCGAGCCCCGCCAGAGCGAGCCGAACGGTAACGCAACGGACCAGGCCGGATTCTCCGCGTTCACGCCGGGCCAGGAACGCCCGCCGGCCCCCAAGCCGCAGCCGCCGGCCCCCTCCACGGAGCGCCGCAGCGGCGCCTCCGCGGACGACGGCAACGGTGCCAAGGGCGGCGGCCGGTACGAGTTCCTCCGACCCCGCAACTGGCGTGTTCCGGCCCGTCTGATCGCGATCCTGCTGATCCCCGTGATCATCGGACTGATCTTCGGCGGCCTGCGCGTCAACACCTCGGTCGACGGCTACGTCAAGGCCTCGCGCGCCGAGAAGACCTCGCGCCTGGCCAAGGCGGCCACCGAGCTCGCCGAGGCGCTGGAGAACGAGCGCGACAAGACGATCAGCCCCATCCTGACCGGCCAGGACCCGAACGGCGACGTCGTCAAGACCCGTGCGACCACGGACGCCGCGCTCAAGGCGTACAACGCGGCCTACGAGGCCACCGACAAGTCCGGTGAGCTCCCCCACCGCCACCAGGCCTTCCAGAGCCTCGTGATCTTCCTGCCGCACCTGCGCGACAACGCCTACAAGCCGCAGCTGTTCGCCACCGCGACCCAGTCCGCCTACTCGACGATGGTCGCGCCGCTGCTGGCCTACGACAACTCGGTCGGCCTCGGCAGCACCAACATCACCAGCAAGGGCCGCGCGATCTACGCCATGTCGCTGGCCAAGGCCTCGGCCTCGACCCAGCGCGCGCTGATGCTCCAGCTGCTGGTCGGCATATCCGCGCAGTCCACGACCCGGTACGAGAACGTCGACCTGATCCAGCAGCTCCTGGTCTCCCAGAAGCTGGAGCAGGTCTCGATCTCCGAGTTCAACACCGGCAGCGCCCCCGAGGACGCCAAGCGGTACTCCGACGCCCAGGTCGCCCAGTCCGTCGCCGACCAGCGCTCCGCGTTCCGGATGCCGAACGGCAGCGTGCCCACCATGCAGGGCCTGATGGCCCTCGGTGCCGCGTACAGCCAGGCCGCCGCGGAGGGCCAGTCCAAGGGCAAGGCCGCCGCCGACGCCGCGTACAGCGAGGCCAAGAACGCCGGTCTGACCAAGGAGAACTGGGAACAGGCCTCCAACACCCACATCGCCACCCTGCGCACCGCCGAGGTCGCGCTGCTGGACGACGTCCTCGCCGACGCCGCGGACCTGCGGGACAACGCGCTCTACGACGCCATCCTCAACTCGGCGATCGTGCTCGCCGCGCTGGTCCTCGCCGGTGTCCTCACCGGCTACGTGGCCCGCTCGATGATTCTCGGCATGCGCACCCTGCGCAACGCCGCGCTGGAGATCGCCGACCACCGCCTGCCGGAGCTGGTCGAGAAGCTGTCCAAGACCGACCCGGAGCGGGTCGACACCTCGGTCACCCCGATCCCCCTGCACGGCAGGGACGAGATCGGCGAGGTCGCCCGGGCCTTCGACCAGGTCCACCGGCAGGCGGTCGAGCTCGCCGCCGAGCAGGCCCTGCTCCGAGGGAACGTCAACGCGATCTTCACCAACCTGTCGCGTCGCAGCCAGGGCCTGATCCAGCGCCAGCTGGCGCTGATCACCGACCTGGAGAACAACGAGGCCGACCCGGACCAGCTGGAGAACCTCTTCAAGCTGGACCACCTGGCCACCCGTATGCGCCGCAACGGTGAGAACCTGCTCGTCCTCGCGGGCGAGGAGGCCGGCCGCCGCTGGAACACCCCGGTCCCGCTGGTCGACGTGCTCCGCGCCGCCGCCTCCGAGGTGGAGCAGTACGAGCGCGTCGAGCTCGCGGGCATCCCCGAGGCCGAGGTCGTCGGCGCCGCCGTGACCGACCTCGTCCACCTCCTCGCCGAGCTGCTGGAGAACGCCACCTCGTTCTCCAGCCCGCAGACCCGGGTGCTGGTCAACGCGACCCGCCTGCCGGACGGCCGGGTGCTGGTCGAGATCCACGACAAGGGCATCGGCCTCACCGCCGAGGACTTCGCCGAGATCAACGAGAAGCTCGCCGAGCCGCCCACGGTCGACGCCACCATCTCCCGCCGCATGGGCCTCTTCGTGGTCGGCCGGCTCTCCCAGCGGCACGACGTCCGCGTCCAGCTCCGCCCCTCGGGCGAGTCCGCGGGCACCACCTCGCTGGTCATGCTGCCGCCGTTCCTGACCCAGATGGGCGCGGCGCCGGAGCCGGAGGAGCAGTTCACCGTCTCCCGGATCTTCGCCGACCAGGAGCCCGCCCAGGCCGACTGGGCCGCCGCGGCCCAGAACCAGCCGCGCAGCGCCGCCGAACTGGGCTTCGACGACCACCTGACCGGCAGCGCCGGCTCCAGCGGGTTCAGCCCGGCCCTGGAGGCCGTCCAGCGCTCGCAGCGGCTCGACCAGGTCCGCCGCGCCGCCCTGGAGGCCGGCCCGGAGACCGCGCAGATGCCCCCGGTGGTCGACGCCGAGGTCGAGGACGAGTACCCGGCGTACGGCCGCCGCAACGACGAGACCTACGCCCAGGACGACCAGTACGGGCAGCAGGGCTACGACCGGTCCGGCTACGCCGACGAGCAGTACGGGTACGGCCAGGACGAGTACGCCCGGAACGACTACGGGCAGGACGGGTACGGCCCGGACGCCTACGGCCGACTCCCGCAGCAGGGTTACGCCGACGACCAGTACGGCCAGAACCAGGGCCAGAACCCCGCCCAGGACGACCAGTACGGTCAGTACCAGGACTACCAGGGCTACAACGACGGCTACGCCGACGAGCAGTACGGCCACCAGGCCGAGGAGGCCCCGGCCGGCCACCCGTACAGCCCGGAGACCCCGGCGCTGCCCGCGGCCGAGCCGTCCACCACCCTGCCGTCCGGCCTCCCGCAGCGCCGCCCCGGCCAGCAGCTCGCGAGCGGCGGCCCCGCTGCCGCCCCGGGCGGCGGCCAGGGCACCGGCGAGACCCCGAACTGGTTCGCCGGCGCCAAGGACACCTCGGCGCCGACCGAACCGCGCGGACACGAGGTGTCCGCGCTGGGCGGGTACGGTCCCACCGGACCGACCGGCCCGACCAACGCCGCCTGGCAGTCGCCCAACGACGGCTCCTGGCAGCGTGCCGAGCAGCTCCGCGCGCCCGCCTCCGGTGGCACCACCCCGGCGGGCCTGCCCCGCCGGGTGCCCAAGCAGAACCTGGTGGCCGGCAACGCCAAGCCCACTCCGCAGGACGGGCCGCAGGTCTCCCGCAGCCCCGAGGAGGTTCGTGGACGCCTCACCAACCTGCGCCGCGGTGTGGAGCAGGGCCGCAGCGCCGGCAACACCGGAAGCTTCCGGATCGACCCCGATCAGGTAGACCCGTCCGGAAACGGACAGCAGAACCGCAGCACCGATCTCTTCGGCGGCTCGAACCACCAGGAGCGTTGAGTTGAGTCAGATGAGCCAGGCCGCACAGAACCTGAACTGGCTGATCACCAATTTCGTGGACAACACCCCTGGGGTGTCGCACACGGTGGTGGTCTCCGCGGACGGCCTCCTGCTGTGCATGTCCGAAGGTTTCCCCCGCGACCGCGCCGACCAGCTCGCCGCCGTCGCCTCCGGCCTCACCTCCCTCACCTCCGGCGCGAGCCGGATCTTCGAGGGCGGCGAGGTCAACCAGACCGTCGTCGAGATGGAGCGCGGCTTCCTCTTCCTGATGGCCGTCAGTGACGGCTCCGCCCTCGCCGTACTCGCCTCGCCGGACTCCGACATCGGTCTGGTCGGGTACGAAATGGCCCTCCTCGTCGACCGCGCCGGTGCCGTCCTCACCCCCGCACTTCGCGCAGAACTCCAGGGCAGTCTCCTGCACTGACGGTTCGTCGGATACCGTCCTGGTATTCGAAGCACCTCCACGGCCGCCCCGGGCCCGCTTCGGCGGGCTCGGGTTCGGACGTTGTACGGCTTCGCACCACCGGCTGGGGACCTGTGCCCGAGCTCGCACCGCACCGCCGCACCTTGTGAGGAGAGGAACCGTGACACCGCCCGACGACCGCAGCGGCCAGTACGGCGTTCCGTACCCTGGCACAGGCCATGACGCTTTCGGAGCCCCCGGCGTCGTCGGCCACGGTCAGCAGTACGGCCAGCAGTACGGACAGCCGCAGTACGGACAGCCGCAGCACCAGTACGGTCAGGCCCAGGAGCAGTACGGCCAGTACGCCCAGCCGCAGCCCTCCTACGACTCGCCCCCGGCCGGCTACCCGGCCCAGGACGGCCACCTGCCCGGCCGGCACGCCGGCCCCGGGCACGTCCCCGGCCAGAGCCCCGACCCCGGCTACGCGCCGGCCGAGGAGCCCGGGTACGCCGAGGAGTACGAGGACGACCACGACTCCGGCCCGCTGATCCGGCCGTTCGCGATGACCGGCGGCCGGACCCGCCCGCGCTACGAACTGGCGCTGGAGGCACTCGTCTCCGCCAGCGTCGACCCGCAGCGCCTGGCCACCCTGCTTCCCGAGCACCAGCGGATCTGCACCCTCTGCACCGAGGTGAAGTCCGTCGCCGAGGTCTCGGCGCTGCTCTCCCTTCCCCTGGGGGTGGCCCGCATCCTCGTGGCCGACCTGGCCGAGGCCGGCCTGGTCGCCATCCACCAGCCCGCTTCCGGCGGCGAATCCGGAAACCAGCCCGACGTCACGCTGCTCGAAAGGGTCCTCAGTGGACTTCGCAAGCTCTAACGCGGCCGCCCCCACCCGCGCCACCACCTCCGCGAAGATCGTCGTCGCCGGCGGCTTCGGTGTCGGCAAGACCACGCTCGTCGGCGCCGTCTCCGAGATCAACCCGCTGCGCACCGAAGCCGTCAT
>NZ_JBVJCO010000099.1:0-5431 GCF_055588525.1 Kitasatospora sp. NPDC041988 | reverse complement strand
GTCACCCGCTCCCGCCTGGGACGACTCGTCCGCCAGGGAGTCCTCGAGCAACCCGAACGCGGCCGCTACCAGAAACGGACTTAACGTCCTCTCAGGCGCAGTGCTGGGCGCCTGCTTCGTCGCGAGCCAAGGCCTCACAGCCCCGATGATCGGGGTGGCACTGTTCAGCGTCGCCGTCACCGCGGGACAAGCATGCAGTGCGCTGTTCGTCGACCACATCGGCCTCAGCCCGGCAGGACGACAGGCCGTCGGCCGCTCGCGCGTCATCGCAACCGCCCTGGCTGTCGCGGCCATGGGCATCGGCGCGAGTGAGCAGCTCGCAGCAGGCGTTGCCTGGGAAACCGTTCTGGCCGCCGCCATCCCGCTGGCCACGGGGGCCGGCCTGTCGGTGCAGCAGGCACTCAACGGGCGCATCGCCCGAGTTGCCGGCCCATGGGCCGCGACCGTGAACAACATGGTGGTCGGCCTGGCCACACTCATCGTGGCCTTCGCCGTCAGCCTGCTCGCTGCAGGCAGCCTGAACGGGATGCCCGGCGATGCCGGCCTCTACGCCGGCGGGCTGCTCGGCACCGCCTTCGTCGCTCTGACCTCCTGGCTGGCCCGCATCCACGGCGTTCTCGTCCTGGGACTCTCTGTCATCGCAGGACAGGTCCTCGCCGCCGGAGCGATCCAGGCGGCACTCCCGCACGGGCACGCCACGCCGATGAGCCTGATACCCGTCGCGCTCACACTCACCGGCGTACTCATAGCCCTCCGCCGGCGTGCGCACCACTGAGCCCCCACTCCTTCCCACCAATCCCGCCTCCGGAAGCAAGGAACACCTCTTGTCCCACCGCAACGCCCCGCTGACCCTCGAAGGACGCCGACGTCTCGTCGAACGCTGCAAGACCCGCCCCATCGCACACGTCGCCGCGGAGATGGGCATCTCGCGCGCGTGTGCTTCCAAATGTCAACCGGTACCGGCGGTACGGGGAACTGGGCCTGCTCGACCGCTCCAGCGCACCGCACTGCCAACCGACAGCGACCCCTTGCGAGGTGATCGCGAGGATCGAGGCGCTGCGGCGGGAGCGCAAGTGGCCCGCGGCCCGGATCGCGTTCGAGCTCGCCGCTGACGGCATACCCATCTCCCGCCGGACGGTCACCCCGCCACCTCGCCGCGCTGGGGCTGAACCGACGGAAGTTCATCGACCCCATCGGCGAGACGAACCGCGAACCGCGGAAGATCCACGCCCGCAGGCCCGTGGCCGGCAGCGGGGAGAGCATCACCGGCAAGGCTGACGTCGACCCGATCATCACGGCCACCGCGGTCCGGGTCCGCGCGGCCGGCTACCTGGCCGGCGCCGACCCCGCCGAGCCGCTCGCCAGCCTGCTCCACGCCGACCTCACCGGGCTGCCGCCGCTGCTGATCCAGGCCGGCTCGCACGAGGTCCTGCTCGACGACGCCACCCGGCTGGCCGTGCGCGCCGCGCATGACGACGTCGACGTGACGCTCGACGTCGTGCCGGGCGTGACCCACGTCTTCCAGGCGTTCGCGGCGCACCTGGACGAAGGCCGGGACGCCCTGGAGCGTGCCGGTGCCTTTCTGCGCAGCAATCTTCCAGCCGCCGAGCGCGCGAGCGCCTGACCGCGCAAGCAGTACGAGAACCCACGGAACGAGGAGTTCCCATGCCCGATGCCATACCGGCGTATCCGCCGGTCACCACGCTCCGGTGGTCCTCCACCGCGGTCGGGGACCGCTTTCCGGTGGAGGACCCGGCCACCGGCGAACTCATCGCGACGGTTCAGGGCGGCGGCGCGCGGGAAGTGGACGCCGCCGTGCACGCCGCCCAGCATGCCTTCGCATCCGACTGGCGCCACCGGACGCCGCAAGAACGGGCCCGCACGCTCCTGCGGTGCGCCGACGTGCTGGAGGCGCACGCCGACGAACTGGCCGCGCTCGTGTCCCTGGAGAACGGCAAGCCGGTCGCGAGCCCCGGCCGTCCGGCATCTGACACCGACGCGAATCACCTCACCATCGTCTTGCACCGATTCCACCCTGATCCCCGGATCCGCCGGGAAGAGCAGCCCTTCCAGCCGGAGCAGTACCTCGTGCACAGCCCAGAACCATCAGCCCGAACGCTGGCGGCACCGTCAGTTTCCGGACGATCTCGCGAGACCTACCAGCAAGACCAACAGTCACAGGGAGTAGGCACACCAAAGAAAGAAGTTGGACCAGAACCGTAACTCGTGAACAGAGCCAGTGCGGGGCACTGCGTCGGGCCGCCTGGTGCCGCACGCATGGCTGCGGATCACGCGTTCGGTTCAGCGCCGGTCATCAGGGCGAGCAAGCTGTGGGGCGCGTGGTCGTCGATCATGATCGTGTAGAAGCCGTCGTCGTCAGCTTCCACAGCGGCGGCGCGGGCGAACATGGCCTGTTCGTGCGTGGTGAGCGCGGTCTCCGCGTCGCCGGGGTGCGCGGCGAGGGCTCGGCCGAGTTCGGCGCCGTCCTCCATGGCCAGGTTGGCGCCTTCGCCGTTCGGCGCCCGGAGGTGGGCGGCATCGCCAATCAGGGTCACCGCAGGTATGCGGTCCCAGCGGTGCCTGGCCGGCAGTGTGAAGATGGGGCGCAGGGCCGGCGGGGTGTCGCTGTCGGTGATCAGGGCGGTGAGTTCGGGAGCCCAGCCGTCGAACTCCTTCGCGACCCGCACGGTGAGGGCTGCGGCGTCGGTGGCATCGAGGCCGGCGAACCAGTCCTGGGGCTTCTTCAATTGCGCGTAGGTGTGCAGGGTTCCGCCGCCTTCGCGGTGGGCCAGCAGTCCCCTGCCCGGTGCGAGCGCGAACAGCGAGCCGGCTCCGACCGCCTCCGCGGAAGCGCGGTGGAGGGTTTCTGCGTCGAAGAGGAACGTCTCCACGCTGCAGACGCCGAAGTACTCCGGAGCGGCTTTCGAGAGCACCGGTCGTACGCGCGACCAGGCTCCGTCGGCGCCGATGAGCAGGTCCGCGACAACGGTGGTGCTGTCGGCGAAGTCGACCTGGTGGCGGCCGTCGCCGAGGCCCCGCACGGCGGTGACCTTGCGGCCCCAGCGGACGGTGCCGGCGGGCAGGGAGTCGAGGAGCATCTGCCGCAGTGCGCCTCGCGGTACCTCGGGGCGTTCGCCGGTTCCGTCGTCAGGCAGGTCGAGCAGCACGTTCCCTGCCTGATCCATGACCCGGTACGCCTCGCGACCCGGGAGGATCAGCTTCTGGAACTCCTCGATCAGTCCGGCCGCTTCCAGAGCGGCCTGCCCGGTGTGGGGGTGCAGGTCGAGCAGGCCGCCCTGGCGGCGGGCGTCCGGCGCGGGCTCCGCCTCGTAGACCGTGGCCGGGATGCCGTGCACGTGCAGTACACGGGCCAGCGTCAGGCCGCCCAGACCTGCTCCGATGATCGTGACAGGTGTCGTCATGGTGTCCTCCCTAGCCCCTTGTGGGGTTGCCGTAGTGCCTCTTTGGATCGCCACTCCAGTCACGCTAACACGAGGTTGGATCGACGCTCCATTCGTGCGATGCTGGGGTCATGGCGAAGAGAACAGCGAAGGGATCTGCGCGGGCTCCGCGGCGGACGGACAGCCTGTCGAGGGAGCTGATCGTCCAGACCGCGATCGAGATGCTGGATGGCGGCGGAGAGAAGGCGCTGACGCTGCGCGCACTCACCGTGCGCCTGAGCACCGGCTACGGGGCGATCTACCACCACGTCGCGGACAAGAGTGATCTGCTCGCGACGGCCGCTGACGAGGTCATCACCGGCGTGATGTCCGGAGCGGTCGCCGACGCGGATCCGCGCACGGGTCTGCGCGCCCTCGCCCTCGGTCTGTTCGACGCGATCGACGCTCACCCCTGGGTCGGTGCGGAATTCTCCCGCCAGCCGTGGCGGCCCGCGCTGCTGGACTTCTACGAGGGCGTCGGCCGCCTGCTTGACGCCCTCGGTGTTCCGGAAAAAGCGCGCTTCGACGCGGCCGGCACGCTCGTGAACTACGTCCTCGGTGTCGCCGCGCAGAACGCCGCGAACGCACGGCTCCGCGCGGGCAGCGACACGGACCGAGAGGCCTTCCTGGAGAACGCCGCCACGCAATGGGCGCAGATCGACCCGGGCCGGTACCCGTTCGTGCACGCGGCGGCGACTCACTTGGGCGAACACGACGATCGCGAGCAGTTCCTCGTCGGGGTGGACATCTTTCTCGCCGGCATCTCAGCCCTGCGCTAGTACTCCAGCAGGACTTCGACGTTTTGCCTGTTCAGAAGGCTGCGCGGTGAGTGTAGTGGGCTGGTGCCCGTCAGGGGCGGTCTTCTTGGGGCCGCCCCTCGATCGTGTGCAGCCGGCGTTGGTAGTGGCAGCGGCGGGGCAGCCTCTCGCCGTGATCAACGAGCCCGCAGCCGAGAGCTGGGACGACGAACTCGAAGACCTCTTCCTCCGTGTCGGCCACCGTTTCAGCCGTGTGGAGCCGCGCCGTCGGATGCGCGACTACGTCCGCGGCCTGCTCGGCCCGGTCGGCCGCAAGAACGGCTGGCAGCTGGCCGAATACGCAGGTCATGCCACCCCCGACGGGCTGCAGCACCTACTCGCCGGTTCCCGGTGGGATGCGGATGAGATCCGCGACGAGCTCCAGCACTACGTCGCCGAACGCCTCGGCGAGGACGATGGAGTGCTGATCCTCGACGACACCGGCTTCATCAAGAAGGGCACCACCTCCGCGGGCGTGCAACGCCAATACTCCGGCACCGCCGGCCGTACCGAGAACTGCCAAATCGGCGTGTTCGCGGCCTACGCCTCCACCCGGGGCCGAGCCCTGGTGGACCGGGAGCTCTACCTGCCCAAGTCCTGGACCGAGGATCGCGACCGCTGCCGCGCGGCGAAGATCCCCGACGAACGGGACTTCCGCACCAAGGGCGACCTCGCCAAGGCCATGGTGCTGCGTGCGCTCGCCTCCGAGCTGCCCATCGCCTGGGTCACCGCGGATTCGGCCTACGGACAGGAAGGACGCTTCCGCCGGCTGCTGGAACAGTCAGGTGTCGGCTGTGTCCTGGCGGTGCCCAAATCCCAGTTCAGCGTGGGCTGTCCACGCATCGACCGGCTGTTTTCCCAGGCCCCGGACGAGGCGTGGGAGCGGATCTCGTGCGGCAACGGTGCCAAGGGACCGCGCGTCTATCACTGGGCGGCCATCCGGCTGCCCGCCGTGGCCGAGTTCGACTACCAGGACGACATCCAGGCCCGCCAGCGGTGGGCGCTGGCCCGCCGCAGCCCGACCAAGCCCGACGAGATCGCCTACTATCTCGCCTACGCACAACTTGACACGACCGTAGAGCAGTTGGCACGGATCGCCGGGATGCGCTGGGCGATCGAAGAGTGTTTCCAGGCCGCGAAGAACGAGTGCGGCCTGGACCAGTACGAGGTCCGCCGCTACACCGGCTGGATGCG
>NZ_JBVJCO010000098.1:0-5697 GCF_055588525.1 Kitasatospora sp. NPDC041988 | reverse complement strand
GAAGCTAAGCCTCACAGCGCCGATGGTACTGCAGGGGGGACCCTGTGGGAGAGTAGGACGCCGCCGAACAATCATTCACAGAGAACCCCCGATCCGTCACGGATCGGGGGTTCTCTGCGTTTCCGGACAGTCGATGCCGAGGGGCTTGCCGGCATGTCAGAGCTGTGCGGCTGTGGGCCTCTCCGGGCCCTGGCTTGCCGAAAGCCACCTCGGTGTCGGTCGCACTCCGTACAGTGGACGAAGCACTTTGAGTAGGTTACGGGGGAGCGCACACTCATGACGCAGATCGAGCGGCCCTATCCGGTCACGGAACTCCTGACCGCCGTACAGGCGGAGATCCGGGCAGAACGGCGAGATGCAGCCAAGGACGCGGAGAAGGCGACACTCTCGGAAGGCCGGTCGGTATCGGCCTCGGAAGGCCGGTACGAGTATCTCTTCGGGTGCCGGAGGTGGCCTCGCTCCTTCGACGGCAGCCCGGTTCTCGTCCGTCCCTCCCAATCCCGCGGGCCGTGGGTGCCGGCCGAGGCGTCCCCGATGCCGGACGGGAAGGTGCGGGTCGTCACCACCGAGAGCATTGGTACCGGGGTACGAGACGTTCTGGTGCGCAAGGACGACTCGGCCGGCCTGCTGGTGCTGGCGGAGCGGTTGGAGGTGGCGGGTTCGGATGATGCCGGTCTCCGGGGCGAGAGCGCCGGATGGATCGTCGGACAGGGTTCGCCGGCCGTCGGGCGGGTGCCGGACCCGGCGCGATGGGTGGCGGGCTGGCATGGTCTGAAGCTCAATCCGCGCCAGCGGTCGGCTGTTGAGCAGGCGCTCGCGAGTGAAGTGCTGTTCCTCTGGGGGCCACCGGGTACGGGCAAGACCGACGTCGTCGGTCACATCGTGGAGGGCAACTTCCGGCAGGGGCACAATGTCCTGTTCCTCGCGCCGACCAAGGTTGCGGTCGATCAGGCCCTGGAGCGGATCTGTGACCTGCTGAACGCGGAGGCGGGCTTCGGGGAGGGGCTGGTCCAGCGCGCCGGTGACGTCGAGCTGCCGTCCCTCCGTGAACGGTACGGCGAGTACGTTGACCCGGCCCGAATCGCGGGACGGGTCTCGGCGCAACTGGACGAGGCGGCGCGGGAGGCGCGGGAGGCGCTCGATCGGGCCCGCACCACTGTGGCCTTGCACGACGAGGCACTGGTGCTGGAGGAGCGCCTCACCGCGGACCGGGCAGCCCACCAGGCCGCGGCCGATGCGGCAGCCACCGCGGACCGGGATGCGCTGCGGTCCGAGGCGGAGGCGGCCCGCCTTCGACTGAGCATCAGCGAGGAGGGAACGCTCAGGGGCCTTCTGGCGAAACGGAAGGAGAGCCGGCTCGCCGCGATGCGGGAAGAACTCGGCCGAGCTGTCTCAGCCGCGGAGAGCGCTCAGTACATCGGGTCGGCCGCCCGGCGCCAGGCACAGGAACTTGCTTCCCGGATCAGCGAGACGAGCGGGCGCCTTGCCGCTGTCCGGCCACGACTCGAGGGCCTTCCCCCACGGTCGGGCGCCGTAGGCCAGGCCGAGACGCTGCAGAAGCAGATCCAGGACATCGACCGGCAACTCAGCCGCATTCAGCAGGCTGTGCGCTCCCGGTGCAGAGTCATCGGAGCCACGGTCGCCAAGGCGGTTCAGTCCCGGAAGCTGCTGGACCGGGTGGATGTCGTCGTGATCGACGAGGCGGGCATGGTGGACCTGCCGTCAGCGTGGCTCGCCGCCGGCCTCGCCGGCAAACGGGTCGTCGTGGCGGGCGACTTCCGGCAGCTGCCGGCGGTCACCAAGGGCGACGGCGACCGCAAGGCCACGGAAGACGAGCGGGCCCACTCCCAGCACTGGGCGGCCCGCGACGCTTTTCACGCGGCAGGCCTTGTGACCGAGGCCGGCTCCGTCCGGCAGGACCCGCGACTCGTGGCGCTGGACACCCAGTACCGCATGCGCGAGCCGATCTGCAGGCTCGTCAACGCCGTCGCCTACCCCGACGCCCCGCTCACCACCGGCCGCGGGGACGGCAGCCGGATCCCGACCAACCCGCTCGTCGACGTTCCCGTGATCCTCGTCGACACTTCGAAGCAGCGGATCCCCGGGCCCGACTACCGGGCCAACACGGTGAACGAGGCCGTCGTCCACGAACTCGTACGCGGGCTCCAGTACGAAGGCGTGCTCCCCGGCCGCAAGTGGGACGGCGATGACGTCGTCACGGGGGAGCGCGCGACGGACCGGCTGGCGGTCATCGCGCCCTACCGTGCGCAGGTCAAGGCGCTCAAAGGCAGCCTGAAGTACCGGTTCGGCGACGAGTACGAGGGCCTGGTCGACACCATTCACCGGTTTCAGGGCAGCCAGCGCCCGATCGTCGTCTTCGACACCGCCGTCGGCGCCGGCAAGGACCCGGGCATCTTCTACAGCGGCACCGGCCTGTCCTCCCAGACCTGCCGCCTGCTGAACGTCGCACTGAGCCGGGCGCAGGACCACCTGATCGTCGTCGCCGACGTGGAGCACCTCCGGCAGCATCTCGCGTCGTCCAGCGAGGCCCGCGTGATGCTCGACCACCTGGAGAGCCACGCGCAGGTGATCCCGGCTGACCAGTTGGTGCCGACGCGCGACGCGGCACAGCTCTCCGCCCTCTCGGAGGAGGAACTGGCGCGACCGGCCTTCTTTCCGGCCGACGAGGTCCAGAAAGCTGTGGAATGGGACATCGCGCGGGCCGGTACCAGCATCGAGGTCTACTGCGCTTTCCTCGACCCGCAGCCGGTGCGCCGGTGGTCCGCGTTGCTCGGCTCACGTGTGGCGGAAGGCGTTCGCGTCATTGTTCACACGCGGGCGCCGGAGGAACAGCGGGACCAGGCCGCGGTCGGCCGCCACCAGCAGCGGATCGACGAGCTGAGGGCGGTGGGTTGCCAGGTGGACTTCCGGGAGCGCATGCACGAGAAGGTGTTGATTCTCGACAGCACGGTGCTCTGGCACGGTTCGCTCAATCTGCTCGCCAACACCGGTCCGACCGATCTGATGATGCGTTTCACCGACCCCAGCGCGTGCGAGAGGGTCACCAGGGTCATCGAGCGGGCTCGAAAGGACCGCGCCGCGTGGAACCCGCGGACGGCGGGCGGGGGTGGCCCTGAGGTACAGGAAACCGAGCCAGTGCCGTCAACGCCCGCTGTGGAGGGATCGGTTGGGATTCGTCCTGGGGATGTCGTCAACGGGCGGCTCTACCTGAAGGTGCCGTTCGGAGAGAAGGACGAGGCGAAGGCGACACTCAAGGCCCGCTGGGACCGGCCGAACGGCCTCTGGTACGTCGATGCCACCCGGGTCACTCTGGAGCAGGCTGCCCGTTGGCTGCCGTGAGAACACGGCGTGCCCGCATGCGGCCGGACGCCTGAACGGTCCGAGAGTCTTCCTGTGACAACTCATCAGCAACTGACAGGATCTCGTAGCGTTCTGATCCTCCGTGGAGTGTGTGCGGAGCGTCGTAGGGAAGGCGGACACGAGGAGGCGGGACGGCACGTGCCAACCTGCGGGCCGCCGCGTCGGACCGGCCACGTCGAGGTGGTGGCGCGCCATTGACGTTCCGGGCCCCGATCCAAGGCCGAGCCGAATCCAGAAAGCAGCGCGCTTCATGAGTGACTTCGTACGTGTCGGCCTGGTCGGAGTCGGGACCATCGCCGAGACCCACCTCGCGGTTCTCTCCGAACGGGCCGAGGTGTCGCTCGACTTCACCGTCGACCCCCGCCCCGCGGCGCCGACCTCGTTCCGCGGTGCCATCGCGCCCCACTACACCGGTCTTGCCGATGCGCTCGAAGCGCACCAGCCCGACCTGCTCGTGCTCGCGACTCCCACCGACACGCACGCCGAGCTGGCCTGCCAGGCCCTTGCCAGTTCCGCGGCCCGAGTGCTGGTCGAGAAGCCTCTCGTCCACGATCTCGCCTCGCTCGCCCGGCTGCGGGAGATGGACGAGGCGGTTGACGTCCGGGGCCGTCTGTTCACGGCGCACCACTTCGCCTTCGCACCGGAGGTGGACTGGGCGGCGGAGCTGATCGCCGAGCACCCCGAGTGGGGGCCCGTCACGACTGTCACCTCTGCGTTCTACGACCCTTACGTTCTCAAGGGGGCCGGCGCCTTCGCGTCCTACGGTTCCAGCTGGATGGACTCCGGGGTGAACCAGCTCAGTATGCTCACCCGGTTCGTCGATCTCATGGCACTCACCTCCGCCCGGCAGACGGACGGCGGCGCGAGTGCGTGGTGCACCGCCGGGTACCGCTCCCGCGGAGAGCTGGGCACAGCCCGTCTGCGCAGCAGCTGGCTCACGGGCGCCAGCAGCAAGGAGAGCAGTCTCGTGTTCGGCCGCTCGGGCGTGGAGGTCTGGATCGACCACACAGCCATGACCGGCCTCGCGGTTCGGGGCGGGGAGCTTCTCGCCGCCTTCGGCAACGACGGCCGAACGCCCAGGAAGGTCGCCCACTACCGGCCGCTGTACGCGAGCCTGCTCTCCGGCCGGCCCGACCCGGTCCTCGGCTTCGACGCGGCCGCGACGATCACTGAGATCCATCATTCGGCGGCCGGCGTGGGGCGCGCGCCGGCCCAGCTCTTCGAGTAGTCGACCCGCCGGGACAGCCAGTCTGTGGGACGACGTAGGTGACCTGGTCGAGGCGCAGCTCGACGGGGAGAGCCCGGCCTCGCATCTCCTCGGATCGGTGGTTCCCCGCCCTGGCCGCTGAAGGTGTTCCCTTCGACGGTGCAGGCCGGGCCAGTCTCGCGCACCGCTTGTCTGCCGACGACCTGGCCACCCTGCTCGACAAGGAACTCTCCCGAGACAACGCCGAGAACGCGTTGCCCGACGCGGAGATGCAGGGCCGAGCCGCCAGGTTCGAGGAACTGCTGCGCGATAACCACCCGGCATGTGCCGACGACGTGCTGCAGGTCCTGGCCTTCTGGGAGAGCCTGGACCCGGACTGCCGGCTCGGCTACGGCCGTGCTGGGGAGACCAGCTGCTTCCTGACACTGGACCTGGCCCGGGAGGGGGACCTGCGACGATCTGGCCGTTGGCCATCTACCCGGTGCTCGGCACCGTCGAGGTCGTGTTCCAGTATCTGCGCAGTCGTCCTCCGTTCGACGACACCGAGATGCGCCGCGAGCTCCTGCGGCGGCTGAACCGAATCGACGGAATCCAGCTCGCCGAGGCCAAACTTGAGCTGAGACCGTCCTTCTCGATTGAGGCGATCGGGCGGCAGAGGGAGGAGATCCAAGGCGTACTCGAGTGGTTCGTCCACGTCACCGCCCTGCATCTCGCCCAGCGAGCTGTCTGAGCGCGGGGCCGATCGGGTGGGTCGAACACGCCCATGGGGATGCGAGAGCCTCGGCCGGTCAAGGACGGGGTCAGGTACTGGACCCTCTTCATCCCACCCCGGCGAACGTCGTGCGGCCAGCCTTGCCGGTTCGCCTGTTCGGAAGCGCCACGACCAGGGGCGACCGGATCCGGAAGGGGACCAGCTGCCGCTGGTGCCGGCCCTTTGCGAGGTGGAGAACGAGGAGCGCTACGCCAGGCTGCAGTCGTCATCCCCGGGGAGTTGCTTCTGGCTCTGTACGGGTCTAGTGTTCTCTAGTCGCTCGGCATGGAGCACCGGACACGCATCGGCGCGGACGGTCCCGGGGCGGCCAATCCCTAGAAACATCATTTCCCGGTTC
>NZ_JBVJCO010000097.1:0-6872 GCF_055588525.1 Kitasatospora sp. NPDC041988 | reverse complement strand
CCGATGGTACTGCAGGGGGGACCCTGTGGGAGAGTAGGACGCCGCCGAACAATCATTCACAGAGAACCCCCGATCCGTCACGGATCGGGGGTTCTTTGCGTTTCCGGAACCACAGCATTGCGGGAATTACAGCGCGAGTTTGAAGCCGAGGTGTGAGGCGACGAATCCGAGGCGCTCGTAGAAGCGGTGGGCGTCGGTGCGGGTCGCGTCGGAGGTGAGCTGGACGAGGTCGGCGCCGAGTTCGCGGGAGCGGTCGACCGCCCAGCGGATCAGCTCGGTCCCGAGGCCGCTGCCGCGCTCGTCGGCGTGGATCCGGACCGCTTCGATGATGGTCCGGGTGGAGCCCTTGCGGGAGAGGCCGGGGACGACGGTCAGCTGGAGGGTACCGATGGTCCGGCCGGCGCGTTCGGCGACGACCAGGTGCTGGTGCGGGTCGGCGTCGATACGGGCGAAGGCGTCGCGGTAGGGGGTGAGGTCGTCGGGGCTCTCGCGGGTGGCGCCCAGGGCGTCGTCGGCGAGCATGGCCACTATCGCCGGCAGGTCGTCGGCGGTGGCCCGGCGGATCGTCAGGTCGGTCATGATCACAGCCTAGGCGGGCCCCTGAGGCCCCGACGCACCCCCGTCTGCTTCCCGCGACGCCCGCGACTACCCCGCGAGTACCCCGCCAGTACCCCGCGAGTGCCCCTCAGAGCCGCTCGGAGCCGCTCGGAGCCGCTCGGAGCCCCTCAGGGCCCCCAGCGGCCCTCCATGGCCATTGCACGGCCCTCCCGGCGGGTGAGGCGGTGTCACCCGCCGTCCACAGCACTGGTGATGACGGCGAAGACGGCGCCGTGCGGGTCGATCAGCTGGGCGAGGCGGCCGACGCCGTGCACGTCCGTGGCGGGGATCCGGACGGTCGCGCCGAGCTGTTCGGCGAGGGCGACGGCGGCGTCCACGCTGGGGACCTCGATGTAGGGGAGCCAGTGCGAGGTGGTGCCGGCGGCGGTCTGCTCGGGGCCGAGCTGCATGATGCCGCCGTGCGCGTCGTCCGTGCCGCCGCCGGCCGGGGTGAGGACGGTGTACATCACCTCGCCGAGCGGGACGTCCTGCTCCTGCCAGGAGAAGACGGCGCGGTAGAAGGCCTTGGCCGCCTCGGCGTCGACGCTGTAGCACTCGGCCCAGCAGAAGGTGCCCGGTTCGGTGACGGCCTCCAGGCCGGGGGTGTCATGGGGCTGCCAGACGGCGAACTCGGCGCCGGTGGGGTCGGTGTAGCCGGCCGTCCGGCCGCTGGTGAAGACGGTGAACGGGGCGAGGCGGACCTTGCCGCCGGCGGCCTCGACGAGTTCGGTGGTCCGGTCGGCGTCGAGGGTGCAGAAGTAGATCGTCCAGCCGGGGTAGACGGTCTCGTCGGTCAGGTCGGGGGCGGCGCGGTGCGGGCCGAGGGCGGCGACGGTGCGGCCGTCCTGCTGGAAGAAGCCGTAGCCGCCGGCCTCCGGGCCGGTGGAGGCGAAGGTCCAGCCGAACACGGTGGTGTAGAAGGCGACGGAGGCGGCGGTGTCCGGGCTGGTGAGGTCGAGCCAGTTGGGTGAGCCGGGGGCGAAGGCGGTGGTGAGCATGGCGGCACTGCTCCTTGGGCGATGCCTGTCGCGATGGGGCGCGGGCAGGACGAAAGGTCCCCCTCTGCGTCTACCAGCCTGGCACCAGGGCACCTGCTGTCGCACCCGGGCGGTACGGTGCGTAGCGAAACTTCACCCGCACTGGTAGAGGGGGCCGGGTGGCCAGGCAGACGCAGCAGGCGCCGGTGGGTCCGCCGCTCCAGCTCGCCCAGGTCGAGGGCGTGCTGGAGCGGATCACGTACGCCAACGAGGAGACCGGCTACACGGTCGCCCGGGTGGACACCGGGCGCGGCGGCAACGACCTGCTGACGGTGGTGGGCGCGCTGCTGGGGGCGCAGCCGGGGGAGTCGCTGCGGCTGCACGGGCGGTGGGGGTCGCATCCGCAGTACGGCAAGCAGTTCGTGGTGGAGAACTACACGACGGTGCTGCCGGCGACGATCCAGGGCATCCAGCGCTATCTCGGCTCGGGGTTGATCAAGGGGATCGGGCCGCGGTTCGCCGAGCGGATCGTGGAGCGGTTCGGGGTGGACACCCTGGAGGTGATCGAGAACGAGCCGGGCCGGCTGATCGAGGTGCCGGGGCTGGGGCCGAAGCGGACCAAGAAGATCGCGGCGGCGTGGGAGGAGCAGAAGTCCATCAAGGAGGTGATGGTCTTCCTGCAGGGGGTCGGCGTCTCCACGTCCCTGGCGGTGCGGATCTACAAGCAGTACGGGGACGGTTCGATCGGGGTGGTGAAGAACGAGCCGTACCGGCTGGCGTCGGACGTCTGGGGCATCGGCTTCCTGACGGCGGACCGGATCGCGCAGGCGGTGGGGATTCCGCACGACAGCCCGGAGCGGGTGAAGGCGGGGCTGCAGTACGCGCTGTCGCAGAGCAGCGACCAGGGGCACTGCTACCTGCCGGAGGAGCGGCTGATCGCGGACGGGGTGAAGCTGCTCCAGGTGGACGTGGGGCTGGTGATCGACTGCCTGGCGGAGCTGGTGGCCGCGGAGGGGGTGGTGAGGGAGTCGGTGCCGGGGGAGGGCGGTGAGCCGATCACCGCGGTGTACCTGGTGCCGTTCCACCGGGCGGAGATCTCGCTCTCCAACCAGCTGTTGCGGTTGTTGCGGGCGGAGTCGGACCGGATGCCGTGGTTCGCGGACGTGGACTGGCCGGCGGCGCTGGGGTGGCTGGCGAAGCGGACGGGGGCGGAGCTGGCGCCGGAGCAGGAGCAGTCGGTGCGGCTGGCGCTGACCGAGAAGGTCGCGGTGCTGACGGGCGGTCCCGGCTGCGGCAAGTCGTTCACGGTGAAGTCGATCGTGACGCTGGCGCTGGCGAAGCGGGCCAAGGTGGTGCTGGCGGCGCCGACGGGGCGGGCGGCGAAGCGGCTGGCGGAGCTGACCGGGATGGAGGCGTCGACGGTGCACCGGCTGCTGGAGCTGCGGCCGGGCGGGGACGCCGCGTACGACCGGGACCGGCCGCTGGACGCTGATCTGGTGGTGGTGGACGAGGCGTCGATGCTGGATCTGATTCTGGCGAACAAGCTGGTCAAGGCGGTGGCGCCGGGGGCGCACCTGCTGTTCGTGGGGGACGTGGACCAGCTGCCGTCGGTGGGCGCCGGCGAGGTGCTGCGGGACCTGCTCGCGGACGGTGGGCCGATCCCGTCGGTGCGGCTGACCAGGATCTTCCGGCAGGCCCAGCAGTCGGGGGTGGTGACCAACGCGCACCGGATCAACGAGGGGCTGCCGCCGCTGACGGAGGGGCTGGCGGACTTCTTCCTGTTCGTGGAGGACGACGCGGAGCGGGCGGCGGGGCTGACGGTGGACGTGGTGGCGCGACGGATCCCGCAGCGGTTCGGCTTCGACGCGCGGCGGGACGTCCAGGTGCTGGCGCCGATGCACCGGGGCCCCGCCGGCGCGGGGAACCTGAACACGCTGTTGCAGGCGGCGGTGTCGCCGGCCCGGGAGGGGGTGGCGGAGCGGCGGTTCGGTGGGCGGACGTTCCGGGTGGGGGACAAGGTCACGCAGATCCGGAACAACTATGACAAGGGGCGGAACGGGGTCTTCAACGGCACAGTGGGGGTGGTGACCTCGCTCAGCGTGGACGACCAGCGGCTGACCGTGCTCACCGACGAGGACGAGGAGGTGCCGTACGACTTCGACGAGCTGGACGAGTTGGCGCACGCGTACGCGGTGACGATCCACCGGTCGCAGGGGAGCGAGTATCCGGTGGTGGTGATTCCGGTCACCACGTCCGCGTGGACGATGCTCCAGCGGAACCTGCTCTACACGGCTGTGACCAGGGCGAGGAAACTCGTGGTGCTGGTGGGGTCACGGAAGGCGATCGCCCAGGCCGTTCGGAGTGTCAGTGCAGGTAGGAGGCATGCCGCACTGGACCACCGGCTGGCCACTGGATGATTCTCCAACGGATGGTTGCCTCTATTGTTCTCTTGACGTGAAGAGATTTACGGCAGAGCCTGGTGTGGTGCCGATCTTGTCCGGTTCGTACCGGCTGCGGCGGCAGGTTTTGTAGGGGCGGTCCCTTTCGGGCCACCCCGGGTGCGCGGCTGTCCGCCAGATGGGGGATGGTAGAGACAGTCAGGGCACCTTGGAAGAGGATTCATTTCGTCGGTGAGGAAGACGTGAGCGACAACTCGGTAGTACTGCGGTACCAGGACGGCGAGTACGAGTACCCCGTCGTCGAGAGCACTGCGGGCAACGCCGGCTTCGACATCTCGAAGCTGCTCCCGCAGACCGGCCTGGTCACCCTGGACAACGGCTTCGGTAACACCGCCGCGTACAAGTCCGCGATCACCTTCGTGGACGGCGACAACGGCATCCTGCGCTACCGCGGCTACCCGATCGAGCAGCTCGCCAAGCAGGGCGACTTCATCGAGACCGCGTACCTGCTGATCAACGGCGAGCTGCCGACGGCCGACCAGCTGTCGGAGTTCAACCGCGAGATCACCCAGCACACCCTGCTGCACGAGGACGTCAAGCGCTTCTACCAGGGCTTCCCGCGGGACGCCCACCCGATGGCGATGCTGTCGTCCGTGGTCGGCGCGCTGTCCACCTTCTACCAGGACAGCCACAACCCGTTCGACGCCGCCCAGCGCCACCTGTCGACGGTCCGCCTGCTGGCGAAGCTGCCGACCATCGCGGCCTACGCGTACAAGAAGTCGGTCGGCCAGCCGTTCGTCTACCCGCGCAACGACCTGAGCTACGTCGAGAACTTCCTGCGGATGACCTTCGCGGTGCCCGCCGAGGACTACGAGCTCAACCCGGTCATCGTCAACGCCCTGGACAAGCTGCTGATCCTGCACGCGGACCACGAGCAGAACTGCTCGACCTCCACGGTCCGCCTGGTCGGCTCCAGCCACGCCAACCAGTTCGCCTCGATCTCGGCCGGTATCTCGGCGCTCTGGGGCCCGCTGCACGGTGGCGCCAACCAGGCCGTCCTGGAGATGCTGGAGAGCATCCAGAAGGACGGCGGCGACGTCGACGCGTTCATCCGCAAGGTGAAGAACCGCGAGGACGGCGTCAAGCTGATGGGCTTCGGCCACCGCGTGTACAAGGCGTTCGACCCGCGCGCCGCGCAGGTCAAGCTGCTGGCGCACGAGGTGCTCGGCCAGCTCGGCAAGTCCGACGAGCTGCTCGACATCGCGCTCAAGCTGGAGGAGCACGCGCTGAAGGACGACTTCTTCGTCTCGCGCAAGCTCTACCCGAACGTGGACTTCTACACCGGCCTGATCTACCGCGCCATGGGCTTCCCGACCAGCATGTTCACCGTGCTGTTCGCCCTCGGCCGGCTGCCGGGCTGGATCGCCCACTGGCACGAGATGATCAACGACCCGACCAGCCGGATCGGCCGTCCGCGCCAGATCTACACCGGCACCGCGATCCGCGACTACGTGGAGCTCGGCGCCCGCTGAGGCTCCGGCACCCACTGACGCAGGACCAGGAAGGGCCCGGCCGCATGTGCGGCCGGGCCCTTCGCCGTCACCCGCGAGGGTGGAAACGTACGGCGCACGACTCCGGGGGCGGCCGCAGCCCGGGACGGCCGCTCAAAGCGTCCCAGACCCGCCACTCCCCGGCGCCGTGCGCGAAGGCCACCGACAGGTCGGCGACCGTCCCGGGGCCCGCCGGAGCCCCGTCGGCGGCAGTGGTGTCCGCGCGGAGACGTGAAGCCGTTCGCCACGTCCGCCGCCCACCGAAAAAACTGCCGCACTACCAACCTAAGACGTATCAGGGTGCGAGAAGTTACGCCCGGGGTGTGTGACCTGCCTCTCGCCACGCTCCGTGTGCGCGTGGTACCGGGCCCATATCACACCTTCCGCCGGCGGCAACGTCACCCTCCCCACAGTGACGGCAACCGAGCGTGATAGGAATCGTGGCATTCCGGTACGGACCGTCCCGCACCCTCGCAGCGTGGCGGCGGAGCTGGGGAGGGAGTGCGCAGATGGCCAGGAACGTCGTTGTCACCGGCGGTGGCACGGGGATCGGGTACGAGGTGGCCCGCCGGTTTGCCGAGGCGGGCGAACAGGTCGTGATCGTCGGCCGCCGGCGGGCGGTGCTCGAACAGGCCGCGGCCGACCTCGGGCCGAACGTCACCCCGCTGGTCTGCGACCTCGCCGACCCGGACGCCGTCGAGGCGGCGCTCGGTGAACTTCCCGAGCGGATCGACGTGCTGGTGAACAACGCGGGCAGCCGGGAGACGGTGATCGGCGGCGGGCCGCACGCCCTGCTGGCCCGCTGGCGCGGCGACTTCGAGCGCAACGTGCTGACCGTGGTGCTGCTCACCGAGTCCGTCCGCGACCGGCTCACCCCGGGCTCCGGCCGGGTCGTCACCGTCAGCTCGATCGCCGCCCTGCGCGGCGCCGGTTCGTACGGGGCCGCCAAGGCCTCGCTGCACGCCTGGAACCACTTCCTGGCCGCCCAGCTCGGCACCTCGGGCATCACCGCCAACATCGTCGCCCCGGGCACGGTGGCGGGCACCGAGTTCTTCGGTCCGCGGCTGGACGAGGCCGAGGTCTCCCGGCGGGCGGCCCGGACGCTGCTCGGCCGGATCGGGGAGGCCGGCGAGGTGGCGGCGGCGGTCTACTTCCTGGCCTCGCCGGAGGCCGGGTTCGTCACCGGCGAGATCCTCCACTGCAACGGCGGCGAGCTGCTCGGCCGTTGAGCGGACGCGCGGACGCGGGGGGGGGGGGGGGGGGGGTGGGGGGGGGGGGGGGTTGGGGTTTGTTGCCGGGGGGGTAGGAGCAGGGAGTATGGGGGGGGGGTGGGGGGAGAAAAGGACAAA
>NZ_JBVJCO010000096.1:0-7027 GCF_055588525.1 Kitasatospora sp. NPDC041988 | reverse complement strand
GTAGAGGGCAACGTGACCAGGATCAAGCTGCTCAAGCGCCAGATGTACGGGCGGGCCAACTTCGACCTCCTACGCCGCCGCATCCTCCTATCACCATGATCAGCCAGCCAAGACCCCTCAATCAGCGGCAGAGCCGATTTTCGTGATGCGGTGACGGAGCGTCATGCGAGTAGGACGCGCTTGCGCAGGAGCGGGAGAGTGGCTCGTCCATACATTTGCCGTTTGAGCATCTTGATCCGGTTGACGTGGCCTTCGACCGGGCCGCTGCTCCACGGCAGGGTGAGGCCGGCGGTGACGGCGTCCTGGTCGCGTTCGAGTCCGTCGGCGAAGGCGTGTAGCTGGCGTAGGTCGTCGGCGCGGACTGCGGAGATCCAGGCGGGGAGGTCGGTGCCGGTGCGGTCGCAGACCATGCGGGCGAAGGCATGGACGTGGTTGCGCAGGGCCGCCAGTTCGGGGCAGCGGGAGAGGACATCGTCGAGCAGGCGCTCCTCCTCTGCTCGCAGGTGTCCGGGGTGGCGGGTGATCCAGCCGG
Organism: Kitasatospora sp. NPDC041988; assembly: GCF_055588525.1. NCBI lineage: Bacteria > Bacillati > Actinomycetota > Actinomycetes > Kitasatosporales > Streptomycetaceae > Kitasatospora > Kitasatospora sp. NPDC041988. The sequence continues at coordinate 6,495 of NZ_JBVJCO010000096.1, read as the reverse complement.
TGGGCTTGATCCGCTTTGACGGACACTCCTGATCAGGGGCTTCGGCCCCGGAAGGATGATGTCCATCATGGAGAGCATGGGGAAGAAGAAGCCGCGCCCTCGTCGCTCGTTCACGCCGGAGTTCAAGGCGGAGATCGTCGAGCTGTGCCAGCGCGGTGACCGGTCCGTCGGTCAGGTCGCGAAGGACTTCGACCTGACCGAGACAGCAGTGCGGGACTGGGTGCGCCAGGCCGAGGTCGACACCGGCGAGCAAGACGGCCTGACCAGCGACGAGCGCGAGGAACTGGCGAGGCTTCGGCGGGAGAACCGCCGACTGCGCGAGGACGTCGAGGTCCTGAAGCGTGCAACGGTGCACTCAACCCGTCAGCGCAACAGGGGCTCCAGCCTATCGGCAGGCGTGTCGAAGTCGAGCGTCTTTCGGGGTCGCGTGTTCAGCTTCAATGCGATCTTGTCGAGGTCTTCCTGGCTCAGGTGTTCCATGCTCGTGCCCTTGGGCATGTACTGACGCAGCAGGCGGTTGGTGTTCTCGTTCGTACCGCGCTGCCAGGGGCTTCGCGGATCGGCGAAGTACACGCTCAGGCCGGTCGCGGCGGTGACGTCCTTGTGGCCCGCCAGCTCCATGCCGCGATCCCAGGTCAGAGACTTCCTGAGCTCGGCGGGCAGGTCGAGCATCTTGGCGGACAGTCTCGCGGTGACGGTGGCCATGTCCCGCCCGTCGAGCTGGACAAGCACGGTGAAGCGGGTGGAGCGTTCGACGACCGTGGCGATCTGGGTCAGTCCGCGGCCGAGGAGAAGGTCGCCCTCCCAGTGGCCGGGAATCGCGCGATCGTCGGCCTCAGCAGGTCGCTCGCTGATCGAGACCGCTTCCTTGATCTGTGAACGCCACTGCCCGGTAACCGTGTTGTGGATATTGCGGCGCGTCGGCCGACCGGACCTCAGATGCTTTTGGAGCTCCTTGGCCAGCACTCCGCGGGCCTGGACGAACAAGGACTTGTAGATCGTCTCGTGGCTCACCCGCATCCCCGATCCGCCAGCGTGGACCTTGGCCAGATGTCCGGAGATCTGTTCCGGTGACCAGTCCTCGGCAAGCTTCTCAGCCACGAAGTCCCGAAGCGGCAGGCTGGAGGCGAGCAGGCACGGCTGCCGGCGCCGGGCGCGGTCCCAGGCGCGGTCCTCGGCATCCACGGCCCGGTAGCGGGCGGGTCCCATGTTGCGGGTGATCTCCCGGCTGACGGTCGAGGCGGCACGTCCCAGGGCGCGGGCCATCTCGCGGATCGAGTCGCCCCGAGCGAGGCCACGTGAGATGGACTCCCTTTCAGGAAGCGTCAGTTGACCGGACCTCCGCTGCCGGACCGGTGGAACGTAGCCGCCGTTGGACTTGATGATCGTGAAGATCGAGCCGGGCGGCCTGCCCAGTGCCCGTGAGATCTCGCTGATCGACTCTCCGGCCTTCCAGCGGTCCCACAACTCACGCTTCTGTGTGTCCGACATGCCCGGACGACCTAACCTCGCCATGCGCCACATCCTCCGCCAGCTGGGATGTTGCGCTGACGGGTTGAGTGCACCACGGCTTTCTTCGCGTCAATGCCAAAGTAGGGGACACCGGCACCCGGGTGGTGTCAGAGTGGCAGGACCGGCGGGGTTGGCTCTCTTTTTTGCTGCCCCGTTCGCGGTGGCTTGTCCTTGATGTGCCGCCCCGCCGGCCCTGGCGTCCCCGTGGAGTGGCTTGATAGAAGCGTGCTCGCGGCCCGATTGAGGCGTGCCCCCGCGGCGGACCCGGCAACGGATCCCCGCGCTCCCGTTGGAGGCACCTTCATGATCGTAGTCGGCGTCGATGCCCACAAGAAGACCCACACCCTCGTCGCCGTCGACCCGCTCGGTCGCCGGCTCGACCAGTTGACGGTCGCTGCCACCACGGCCGGTCACCAGCAGGCCTGTGAGTGGATAAGGAAGTTCGGGCAGGTGCTGGTTGCGGTTGAGGACTGTCGGCACCTGACGCGCCGCTTCGAGGTCGACCTGCTGAACGCGCGCCACTCTGTCGTCCGGGTGCACACAAGGCTGATGGCAGGCGCCCGCCGCTCCGCCCGCGAGCGCGGGAAGTCCGACCCGATCGACGCAGAGGCGGTGGCCCGGGTCGCCTTGCGCGAACCCGATCTGCCCAAGGCCTGTCTGGACGGACCGGCTCGCGACGCGAAGCTGATCGTCGACCACCGGCGCTTGCTGGTCCGCAAGCGGACCGCGGCGGCCAACAAGCTCCGCTGGTTCCTCCACGAGATCGACCCCGAACTGCCCGTTCCATCGCGCGGCCTGCGTCGCCTGTGCGTCTTCGACATGTTGGAGACAACTCTCGCCGGTTGCACGGGAGTTATCGTGGAGATCGCGCTGGATCTAATCGCGGAGTGCCGCAGGCTCACTGAACGGATCAACGCCCTGGAGGGCAGGCTGCGGCGCCTGGTGCACGAGCTCGCACCTGCCCTGTTGGAGGTCCCCGGTTGCGGGGTGATCGGCGCCGCGGCGATCCTTGGCGAGACCGCGGGTGCGGCCCGCTTCAAGTCGAAGGACGCGTTCGCGCACTTCAACGGCACCGCGCCGATCCCGGTCTGGTCCTCGAACAAGGTCAGGGTCCGGCTCAACCGTGGCGGCAACCGGGCGATCAACAACGCGCTCCACATGATCGCGGTGACGCAGGCTCGCGGCAGTGGCGAGGGCGCGGCCTACTACGCGAAGCAACTCGCGGCCGGAAAGACCGTCAAGGAAGCCCTTCGCCTGCTCAAACGCCGCATTTCCGACCGCGTCTTCCGCGCCCTTCTCGCCGACGAGACAGCCCGCAACAAGGAGAGCCAACCTCCGGCAGGGGGGCGTCGAGTTGGCTGCTTGACATAGAAGCATCAAGGAGACCCGGTGACGGTGCACCCGTTCATCGAGGCGGAGAAGCAGGCAGGCCACAGCGTCAAACGGGCGTGTGAACTGCTCATGGTCTCCCGTGCCGCCTTCTACGCCCGCCGCAACGGCGAGCCCGGGTCCCCGCGCGGTCCGCGACGCCGAGCTGACGGAGAAGATCACCGAGGTCCACGAGACGTCGCGGGGCAGTTACAGCGCCCCACGCATCCATGCCGTGCTCCGCCGGGACGGTGACGGCTGCGGCCGCCGCAGGGTCGCCCGCCTGATGCGCGAGGCAGGGCTGCAGGGCCGGCACCGCAGGCGGCGCCACCGCACCACGATCCCGGATCCGAACGCCGCCGCACGGCCGGACTTGGTCCTGCGCGACTTCCAGCCCGACCCGACCGGCCTCGACGCGCGCTGGTGCGGCGACATCACCTACATCTCGACCGGCGAGGGCTGGCTCTACCTGGCTACCGTCATCGACATCGCCTCGCGCCGCGTGGTCGGCTGGGCCACGGCCGACCACCTGCGGACCGAGCTCGTCGCCGACGCCTTGCGGGCCGCCTGCCGCAGCCGGCGTCCCGACGGTCCGGTGATCTTCCACTCGGACCGCGGCTGTCAGTACACCAGCCGTGAATTCGCCGTACTGGCAAGCGAGTTCGGAGTTCGTCTGTTAGTCGGTCGCACCGGCCAGTGCTGGGACAACGCCCTCGCGGAGTCGTTCTTCGCCACGCTCAAGCGGGAGCTGATCGGGGACCGGCCGTGGCCCAGCCGCGCGGCAGCCCGCACGGCGATCTTCGAGTGGGGTCGAGGGCTGGTACAGCATACGCAGACTGCACAGCAGCCTCGACTACCGCAGCCCTGCTGACTACGAGGCCGTCCTCGCGGCCTGACCACCACAACGAGGGTGTCCGTCAAAGCGGAGCAAGCTCAGTTGATGGTGTGCCGTGAGGCCTGAGCGAGGGTGACACCGCTCAGGCGTCGGCGGTGTGGGAGGCTAGGCCGGTGACTGCGACCCTCCGTCCTCTGGACGCCGAACACTTCCCCGCCTGGCTCGAACGTAGTCGAACCGAGTACGCCAAGGAGCTCGTTGCTCTGGGGCAGACGTCCGAGGACGCCTACCGGCAGGCGGACGAGACCATGGCGCACTCGTTTCCGTCCGGGACACCGAACCCGGATCACGCGGTCTTCGACGTGGTCGACGATGCCGGGGTAGTCGTCGGCTACCTCTGGATCGGACCGGACAGGAGTGACGACGCCGGTGCCTGGTGGGTCTGGGACATTGTGATCGACGCCGACAAGCGTGGTCGGGGCCTGGGCCGAATGGCCATGCTCCTCGGCGAGGAATACGCCCGGGCGCGGGGCGTTCATACTCTGGGTCTCAGTGTCGCCGGGTTCAACACCGGCGCACATGGCCTTTACGAGTCGCTCGGCTACGAGACGACCTCGGTGAAGATGCGCAAGAAACTCGGCTGAGCCTCAGGCGACGTTTGCCCTGTCGACGACCTTGCGTAGTCGTTGGTCGGCGGCGTGCTTGTTCCGCCAGATGATGTAGCGGCGGATCATGCTGCCCTGGGCCTTGTGGCTGGCGTGGTCAGTGCCGTCGAGGGCGAAGTAGCGCAGGCGGTGAACTGGGCCTCGATCCGGTTGAGCCAGGAGCTGTTGGTCGGGGTGTAGGCGATCTCCACGTTGTTCGCCGCCGCCCACGTTCCGACCCACTGACACCGCTTCGTCGTCAGGTGTGGAGAGTAGAAGCCCCTATGTTTCGTCAAGCCGCAGGAGAGGGCTGGCTGGTGGCCTGGGGCTGGATGTGCCGGTAGAGCTCGCGGGCGACGTATCGCTTGAGGCAGCGGATAATCTCGCGCTTGGACATGCCCTGGGCGGTGCGTCGCTGCAGGTACTCCTGGGTGCGTTCGTCCCAGCGTATGCGGGTCATCACGATGCGGTAGAGGGCTGCGTTGGCCTGGCGGTTGCCGCCGCGGTTCAGGCGCCGTCGTTGCGTCTTGCCGGAGGACTGTTCGACCGGACTGACGCCGCACAGGGCGGCGAAGGACGCCTCGTCAGTGATCCGATCCGGGTTGTCGCCTGCGGCGATGAGGACGGCGGCGGCGCTGTCGGGCCCGACGCCGACCAGGTCCAGCATCTGGGGCCGGCAAGCGCGGACGGCCCTGGTGGTGCGCCGGGTGAGCTCTTTGACCTCGTCGGACAGCTGCTGGACCCGGCGGGCGAGCAGGCGCATCGTGAAGACGGCCTCGCCCCGTCCGTCGACGTCAAGGGCCGCGCAGGTGGCGATCAGCGCAGGGTTGCTCAAGCCGGTGAGCAGTTCGCGCAGGTCTGGGTCGATGGCCAGCAGGACGGCCTTGAGCTGGTTCAGCGCCTGGGTGCGGGCCTTGACCGCTGATTCCTTGGCCAGCCGCAGGACCCGCATGTCCGCCACAGGGCCGTCCGCGGTCTTCGGCACGGTGGTGGCGCGTCCCGATAGCACCGCGCGTGCCGCCGCGTCCGCGTCGACCGCGTCGGTCTTGCCTCGCTTGCGCCGGGCGGCGCGGTCGGGCTGGTTGACTTCGATGACATCGACGCCTTCCTGGCGCAACGACCGGGTCAGCGCGGTTCCGTAGGATCCGGTGCACTCGACGCCTGCCCGATGCAGGACGCCGAACGACTTTGCCCAGGCCAGCAGTTGGCGATAGCCGGCTGCGGTTGCCGGGAACTCCTGGTGGGCGAGTGAGGCGCCCAGGGTGGTGATGACAGCGGCGACGTGGATGTCCTTGTGGGTGTCCACTCCCAGGACCACATCCTCGGCCGGGCCCGAATCTCGCTGCGCGGGCAGGGTCGGCTGGGGCATGCTGGCGACGGTCACGAGGCTCCTTGGACTGGGGCTGGTGGCTGACACCGGTCCGGTGAGCGGTCGGAACTGTGACGGTGCTTTGTGCAGCAAAGCCCCTATCGGGACACGTCCGCCGGGCCGGTGGCAGTACGCGACGCAGGGGGTCGGAGCCGACAGTTCTACACCAAGGCAACCGAGGCCAGTTGTCACACGGGTCAGGCTCCGACCCCCTGCGGCACACCGTGATCCTCACAGTTGTCACAGACGATCGCGATGCGAACACCGGCCGGGTGCAGCGAGCGCAGGTAGCGGCAGAACTCCAGGAACTTGGAGCGGTTCTTGGTCTTCTTGATGTGCCCGTAGAGCTGGTCCTTGGCGAGGTCGTAGGCGGCGAACAGGTGCCGGACTCCGTGCGGGCGGGTGTAGGTCGCCCGCCGTCGGGGTCTGGGCCCGCGCTCGGGGTCCTTGTGCGCCCCGCCGCGCTCGGCCCACTGCCGGCCGGGGTGGGGCTGGAGGTTGAGCGGGCCGAACTCGTCCATGCAGTAGACGACTTCGGGCTCGCCCTCCTCGGGTATGACCTCGCCGTCGGCGATGGCGTAGAGGTGCTCGACCCTCGCCTTCTTCGTGGCGTAGTCGGGGTCGCGGGAGGTCTTCCAGGTCTTCACACGTTGAAAGGAGACGTCCTCCTCGCGGAGCAGGACCCGAAGGCCCTCGTGGCTGATGTCGTCGACCACCCCCTCGGCGACCAGGAAGTCGGCCAGCTTGGCCAGGCTCCAGGTCGAGAA
>NZ_JBVJCO010000095.1:0-7572 GCF_055588525.1 Kitasatospora sp. NPDC041988 | reverse complement strand
ACCACGCACCACACCCGGACCGTCCAACGAACGCAGCAACGAGGGATCACCCAGAACAACGGCCCGCTCCTCCAACGCGGCACGCGAGGTCACCAAGGCCCGGGCCACGTCCACCGGGTCCGCGGCCTCCAACAGGCCTGCCACCCTGTCGGCGTGGGCCCGCAGGGCCTCCGGCGTCCGCGCCGAGAGCACGAACGGCACCACGGACGGCACCATCGCCGGGGCGCTGCCCAACGCGGGCGCCACAACAGCCGGCGCCTCCTCGATGATCACGTGCGCATTGGTCCCCGAGGCCCCGAAGGCCGAGACGCCGATCCGGCGCGGGCCGTCGACCTGCGGCCATTCGCGCGGCTCGGTGAGCAGCTCGACCGCGCCCGCGGACCAGTCCACGAACGGCGTGGGCTCCTCGGCGTGCAGGGTGCGCGGCAGCACGCCGTGCCGGATCGACAGGACGGACTTGATCACGCCCGCGACGCCCGCCGCCGCCTGGGTGTGGCCGATGTTGGACTTCAACGAGCCGAGGAGAAGCGGGTGTTGACGGTCCTGCCCGTAGGTGGCGAGCAGGGCCTGCGCCTCGATCGGGTCACCCAGCCTGGTGCCCGTGCCGTGCGCCTCGACGGCGTGGACGTCTGCGGCGGAGAGCCGGGCGCCGGCCAGCGCCTGGCGGATCACCCGCTGCTGCGAGGGGCCGCTCGGCGCGGTGAGGCCGTTGGAGGCGCCGTCCTGGTTGACCGCCGAGCTGCGCAGCACCGCCAGCACCTCGTGGCCGTTGCGGCGCGCGTCGGAGAGCCGCTCGACCAGCAGCAGGCCCACGCCCTCCGCCCAGCCGGTGCCGTCCGCCGCCGCCCCGAACGCGCGGCAGCGGCCGTCCACCGAGAGGCCGCGCTGCCGGGAGAACTCCACGAACCCCTGCGCCGAGGCCATCACGCTGACGCCGCCGGCCAACGCGAGGTCGGACTCCCCGGAGCGCAGTGACTGCGCGGCCAGGTGGAGCGAGACCAGCGAGGAGGAGCAGGCCGTGTCCACGGTGACCGCCGGGCCCTCGAAGCCGAAGGTGTAGGAGATCCGACCGGAGGCGACGCTGTCCAGTCCGCCGATGCCGAGGTACCCCTCCAACTCGCCCGGGGCGTCGTGGAGTCGGGGGGTGTAGTCGCCGCCGGCGATCCCGGCGAAGACGGCGGTCCGGCTGCCCCTGAGCGCGGTCGGGTCGATCCCCGCACGCTCGAAGGCCTCCCAGGCGGTCTCCAGCAGCAGCCGGTGCTGCGGGTCGGTGGCGAGCGCCTCGCGCGCCGAGATGCCGAAGAACTCGGCGTCGAACTCGGCCGTGGTGTCGAGGAATCCGCCGTGCCGCGTGTAGGAGGTGCCGGGGTGGTCGGGGTCGGGGTCGTAGAGCGCGTCGAGGTCCCAGCCGCGGTCGTCGGGGAACTCGGTGATGGCGTCCACGCCGTCCGACACCAGCCGCCAGAGGTCCTCGGGCGAGGCGACCCCGCCCGGGAGGCGGCAGGCCATACCGATGATCGCGATCGGCTCCCGCTTGGCGCTCTCCGCCTCCTGGAGGCGCTTGTTGGCCTGTCTGGCGTCGGCCAGCGCACGCTTCAGGTAGTCCCGGAGCTTCTGGTCGTTGGACATCGGTGCCTCTCGTATCGCAGACGTACGGGGTGGGGCGGGGCTCTCCCGGCCGGAGGCGTTCCGGCCGGGGAGCCTCCGTCCGGGGTCAGTGGGTGTCGGAGGAGTTCCGGTCCATCAGCGCGAACAGCTCCTCGTCGGTGGCGTTCTCCAGGTCGAACTCGTCGAGTTCGTCCTGCTGGTCGTCGGCGCCTGGCCCGACGTCCCAGCGGTCGACCAGGGCCCGCAGCCGGGACAGCACCGAGTCGCGGTCCGGGCCGGGGCCGGCCGGCGCGCGTTCCAGCGCCCGTTCCAGTGCGGCCAGCGACTCCAGCGCGCCGAGCTGCGCCGGCTCGCCGTCGGCAGAGGGGAGTTCGGCGAGCAGGAAGGCCGCGATCGCCGCCGGGGTCGGGTGGTCGAAGACCAGCGTGGCGGGCAGTTCCAGCCCGGTGCCGGCGCCGATCCGGTTGCGCAGCTCGACCGCGGTGACCGAGCTGAGGCCCAGCTCGCGGAAGGCCCGCTCGGCGGCCACCCCGGCGGGGTCGCTGTGGCCGAGGACGACGGCCGCCTCCCGCCGGACCAGGTCGAGCAGCGCCGTCTCCCGGGCCGCCGGCCCGTCCAGGGCGGCCAGCCGGGCCACCCAGGGCGGTGTCCCGCCGGCCTCCGCCGCCTGGACCGCGGGCACGGTCACGGTCGTGGTGGAGACCGTCGCATCCAGCCAGTAGCGCTGCCGCTGGAAGGCGTAGGTGGGCAGGGCGACCGGCCGTGGGCGGGCGGCCCCGAAGACGGCCGGCCATGCCACGGGCACCCCGCGCACGTGGAGTTCGGCGGCGGAGAGCAGGAACCGGTCCAGCCCGCCCTGGTCGCGGCGGAGCGTCCCGGCGACCACCGACCGGCGGGCCAGGCCGGCCGCCTGGAGCGTCTCCTGCACCGGCACGGTGAGCACCGCGTGCGGGCTGACCTCGACGAACACGGTGTGCCCCTGATCGGCGAGCGCCCGGGTGGCCTCCTCGAAGCGGACGGTCTCGCGCAGGTTGGTCACCCAGTACCCGGCGTCCATCCCGGCCGTGTCGTACCAGTCGCCGGTGACGGTGGAGAGCAGCGGGACGGTTCCGGTGCGCGGCCGGACCGGCGCGAGCAGGCCGAGCAGCTCCTCCCGCAGGCCGTCCACCTGGGCGGAGTGCGAGGCGTAGTCCACCGGGATCAGCCGGGCCCGGACGTCCTCCGCCCGGTAGCCGGCGACCAGTTCGGCCAGTGCCTCGGGCTCGCCGGAGACCACGGTCGCCGACGGGCCGTTGACGACGGCGATGGAGAGCCGCTCGCCCCAGGCGTTGATCCGTTCGGCCACCTCGGCCGCGGGCAGAGCGACCGAGGCCATCCCGCCCCGGCCGGAGAGCGCCAGGATCGCCCGGCTGCGCAGTGCGACGACGCGGGCGCCGTCGGCCAGGGTGAGCCCGCCGGCCACCACGGCGGCGGCGATCTCGCCCTGACTGTGGCCGACCACTGCGTCCGGGCGGACGCCGTGGGCCTGCCAGAGCTCGGCCAGCGACACCATCACCGCCCAGAGCACCGGCTGCACCACGTCCACCCTCCCCCAGCCTCCGGCCGGGGATTCCCCCGTCAGGCCGGGGGCGCCGGGAGCGCCGCGCAGGACGTCCAGCAGCGACCAGTCGGTGTGCGGGGCCAGGGCGGCCGCGCACTCCTCGATCCGGGCGGCGAAAACGGGTGCGGTGTCGAGTAGTTCGACCGCCATGGCGGCCCACTGGGAGCCCTGGCCGGGGAAGACGAAGACGGTCCGCCCGGCCACGTCGGCGGTGCCGGTGACCAGCCCGGCCGCCGGGTCGCCGAGCGCGAGCGCCCGCAGGCCTGCCGGGTCGCCGACGACGACGGCCCGCTCCTCCAGCGCGCCGCGGGCGGCCACCAGGGTGTGCGCGACATCCACCGGGTCCTCGGTCTCCAGCAGGTCGGCGACCCGGCCGGCCTGGGCGCGCAGCGCCTCGGGCGAGCGGGCGGAGACCACGAACGGTAGGACGGCAGGGGTCTTGCCGCGCTGCGGGACGACGGCCGCGGGGGCCTGTTCGATGATCACGTGGGCGTTGGTGCCGGAGACCCCGAACGAGGAGACGCCCGCCCGGCGCGGCCGGCCCGCCTCGGGCCACTCGCGCGGCTCGGTCAGCAGCCGGACCTCGCCCGCCGACCAGTCCACGTACGGCGAGGGCTCGTCCACGTGCAGGGTCTGCGGCAGCACGCCGTGCCGCAACGCCTGGACCATCTTGATGACGCCGGCGGCGCCCGCGGCGGCCTGGGTGTGGCCGATGTTGGACTTGAGCGAGCCCAGCCAGAGCGGCCGGCCGTCCGGGCGGTCCTGTCCGTAGGTGGCCAGCAGGGCCTGCGCCTCGATCGGGTCGCCGAGCGTGGTGCCGGTGCCGTGGCCCTCGACCGCGTCCACATCGGCGGTGCCGAGGCCCGCGTTGGCCAGCGCCTGGCGGATCACCCGCTGCTGGGACGGCCCGCTGGGCGCGGTCAGGCCGTTGGACGCGCCGTCCTGGTTGACCGCGCTGCCGCGGACGATCGCCAGGACCGGGTGGCCGTTGCGGCGGGCGTCGGAGAGGCGCTCGACCAGCAGCAGGCCGACTCCCTCGCCCCAGCCCGTGCCGTCCGCGGCCCCGGCGTAGGCCTTGCAGCGGCCGTCGGCGGAGAGGGCGCGCTGGCGGGAGAACTCGACGAAGGTGGTCGGGGTCGACATCACGGCCACGCCGCCGGCGAGCGCGAGGTCGCACTCGCCCGAGCGCAGCGACTGCGCGGCCAGGTGCAGGGCGACCAGCGAGGACGAGCAGGCGGTGTCGACGGTGACCGCCGGGCCCTCGAAGCCGAAGGAGTACGAGATCCGGCCCGAGGCCACGCTGCCCGCCGTGCCGTTGCCCAGCCAGCCCTCCAGTTCGGCCGGCACCTCCCGGACGCGCGGCGCGTAGTCGTGGTACATCACGCCGGCGAAGACGCCGGTCCGGCTGCCGCGCAGGGCGGCCGGGTCCAGGCCGGCGCTCTCCAGCGCCTCCCAGCTGGTCTCCAGCAGCAGGCGCTGCTGCGGGTCGGTGGCGATCGCCTCGCGCGGCGAGATGCCGAAGAACGCGGCGTCGAAGTCGGCCGGCCGCTCCAGGAAGCCGCCGTGGCGGGTGTACGAGGTACCTGGGTGGTCCGGGTCCTCGTCGTACAGGGCGTCGAGGTCCCAGCCCCGGTCGTCGGGGAACGTGGTGACGGCGTCCCGGCCTTCGGCCACCAGCCGCCACAGCTCCTCGGGGGTGGAGACCCCGCCGGGCAGCCGGCAGGCCATGCCGACGATCGCGATCGGCTCGTCGGCGCGGATCGCTACCGGGGTGTCCTGCTTCATCTGCACGGCGGCGCCGAGGAGTTCGGTACGCAGGTGCTCGGCGAGCGCGGCCGGGTCGGGGTGGTCGAAGACCAGGGTCGCGGAGAGTCGCAGGCCGGTCGCTGCCGCGATCCGGTTGCGCAGCTCGACGGCGGTGAGCGAGTCCAGCCCGAGGCCGGTGAACGGCCGCTGGGCGCCGACCGATTCGGCGTCCGTGCCCAGCACGGCGGCCACCTCGGTCCGGACCAGCCGGAGGATCGCCGCGAGCCGTGCGATGTCGTCGGGCAGGGCGGCCAGGCGGTCGGCCAGCGTGCCGTCACCCGTGGCGGCGCCGGCTCTGGCGGCCCGGCGGGTCGGCCGGACCAGCCCGCGCAGCAGCGCGGGCACCGGGCGGGAGCGCAGGGCAGCCAGGTCCAACGGGGACGGGACCAGCGTCGCCTGGCCGGCCGACCGCTGGGCGGCGTCGAAGAGTTCGACACCCTCGGCGGAGCCGATCGGGCGGATGCCGAGCCGGGCCAGCCGGGCCAGGTCGGTCGCCGTCAGATGGCCGGTGATCCCGCTGGCCTCGGCCCACTGGCCCCAGGCGAGGGACTGGGCGGGCAGGCCGATGGCGCGCCGGTGGGCGGCGAGGGCGTCGAGGTAGGTGTTGGCGGCGGAGTAGCTCGCCTGCCCCGGGGAGCCGAGGACGGCGGCCACGGACGAGTAGAGGACGAAGGCCGCGAGGTCGTGGCCGCGGGTGAGTTCGTGCAGGTGGCGGGCGCCGTCGGCCTTCGGGCGCCAGACCGTGGCCAGCCGCTCGGGGGTCAGGGCGGTGAGGACGCCGTCGTCGACGACTCCGGCGGTGTGGATCACCGCCGTCAGCGGGTGCTCCCTCGGCACCGCGTCGATCGCGGCCGCGAGGGCGGAGCGGTCGCCGGCGTCGGCGGCGGCGATGGTCACGGAGGCGCCAAGGTCGGCGAGTTCGGCGCGCAGGTCGGAGGCGCCGGGGGCGTCCGGGCCGCTGCGGGAGAGCAGCAGCAGGTGCCGCACGCCCCGCGTCGCCACCAGGTGGCGGGCCAGCAGCGCGCCCAGCACACCGGTGCCGCCGGTGATCAGCACGGTGCCGTCCGGATCCCACGGGCGTGAGGCATCGACCTCGGGCACGGCCACCCGGGCCAGCCTCGGCACGTGCACGACGCCCGCGCGCAGGGCGAGTTGGGGCTCGCCCGTCGCGACGGCGGCCGCCAGGATCCCGGCGGAGGCCGGCCGGCCGTCGGTGTCGGCCAGGATGATCCGCTCCGGGTGCTCCGACTGGGCCGAGCGCAGCAGGCCCCAGACCGGCGCGACCGCCAGGTCGAGCACCTCACCGTCGTCCACCGCGACCGCGCCCCGGGTGAGGACGACCAGCCGCGAGCCCTCGTGCGACTCGTCCGCCAGCCACGCCTGCACCTGCGCCATCACGCCGGCCAGTACGTTCTCGCCGCCCTCGACGTGCAGCGGCTCCCAGGCGAAGTCCTCCGCCTCCTGCGGCGTCGCGAACGCCGGCCACTCCACGGCGAACAGCGTGTCCCGGCCGACGGCGGGGGCGCCGCCGATCCGGTCCTCCCGCACCGGCCGGGTGACCAGCGAGGCGATCGAGACCACCGGCCGGCCCGCCGGGTCCGTGGCCTCCAGCGCGTAGGCGTCCGGACCGGTCGCGGTCAGCCGGACCCGCAGCTCGGTGGCGGCCGAGGCGTGCAGCGTGACGCCCCGGTAGGCGAAGGGCAGCCGGCGCCCGCCGGCCGCGCCCCCGTGCAGGGCGGGCAGCTGGGCGGCGGCGTCCAGCAACGCCGGGTGGAGGCCGAACCGGGCGGCGTCCGACCGCAGTTGCTCCGGCAGCCCGGCCGTCGCGTACAGCGTGTCGCCGTCCTGCCAGACCTCCCGCAGGTTACGGAAGGCCGGCCCGTACGTGAGGCCGACGGCGGCCAGCAGCTCGTAGGCCTCCTCGACCGGGAGCGGCTCGGCCGAGCCGGCCGGCGGCCACGTGAAGGTCTCGGCCGTGACCGGCGTGCCGGAGAGCAGACCGGTGGCGTGCCTGGTCCACCCGGCGTCCGCGGCGGGCCGGGAGTGGACGGTGACCGGGCGGACGCCCGTCCCGTCCGGGGCGCCGACGGCCACCTGGAGCTGGAGCGTGCCGTCGGCGGGCAGCACCAGCGGGGCCTCGACCACCAGTTCGTCCAGCGTCGTCGCGCCGACCTCGTCGCCGGCCCGGATCGCCAGCTCCAGCAGGGCCGCGCCCGGTGCCAGGACGGTGCCGTGGGCGACGTGGTCGGCGAGCCAGGGGTGCGTGCGCAGGCCGACGCTGCCGGTCAGCAGGACGCCGGAGGAGTCGGCGGGGACTACGGTGGCGCCCAGGACCGGGTGCTCGACCACGCCGAGGCCCAGTCCGCCCGCGTCGGCGGCCCGGGCGGCCGGCTCCAGCCAGTAGCGGCGCCGCTGGAAGGGGTAGGTGGGCAGCGCGAGGCGCGGACGGCGGTCGCCGCCGAACAGGGCGGCCCAGTCGACCTCGTGGCCCTGGACGTGGATCCGGGCGAGGGCGGTGAGGGCAGTCTGCGCCTCGGGGCGGTCGCGGCGCAGAGCAG
>NZ_JBVJCO010000094.1:0-8237 GCF_055588525.1 Kitasatospora sp. NPDC041988 | reverse complement strand
GTCGAGGGCGACGACGCGGGTCTCCCCCTCCCCGTAGACCTTGTTCAGGCCGGTGGCGCGGGCGGCCGCCCGGCCGGTACGGACGGCGGTTGCGGTCGACGTGGTCACGGGGGTGCTCCTTGAGGTCGCGGGGCGCGGGCTGCGGACGGCGCCGGCAGGCGGCGGGAGGTCGTCGGACGGCCGGGCCCCGGGGGCTTCCGGCCGTACCTCCATGCTCGGCCACGTGATCACGGTTATTCGTCGCTCCGCCGGACGGTTGGCCTGACCACCGCTGGGCGTACGCGCAGGTAAAGCCCTCATCCTCCGGTATGACACCGACCCTGATCGGATCTCCGTGGCCGGATAGCGCGCTTCGCATGGCCAAATCACGAACTGTTCGTCAGATGGCAAGGAAACATGACAACTTCCCCGGCTGGGAACATGCGAAAGGGCGATGAGGGCGACTAGGCTCAGGGATGGCCCGGACGGAGTCGGAGCAACACCCCCCGTCACCGCCGGGGCCGCTCCACAGGACGCCCGGATGGTGGAACGCAGACACGGGCAGCTTAAAACTGCTTGGCCGTGAGGCCGTGCCGGTTCGAGTCCGGCTCCGGGCACCAATCGACCCGGCGGGGGCGCCGATCCGGCGTCCCCGCCGGGTGTCGTTCACCGCATCCTCCTCGCGGCGTATCCCCATTTTTTTGCCAAGCCATTACCCTTGTGGTTCGGGCGGTGCAGCACCGCCACGGAGGGAATGAGCAATGAGAAGCAGCAACCCGGTCTTCTCGCGGGAGGGGTCGTTCACCCGCGAGCCCGGCTACGCGGGTTTCGGCACCACGCAGGCCCCGCAGGCCGGGAGCCCGTACGCCACCAACCCGTACGGCAACAACCCCTACGGCAACAACCCGTACGGCAACAACCCGTACGCCCAGCAGGCACCGGGGCAGCAGCAGCTGACGGACGAGCAGCTGGTGGAGATGTACAACGCGCCGTCGGCCGGTCCGCTGGCGACGGGTCGGATGACGCTCGACGACGTGGTCGCGCGGACGGCCATGACGCTGCTCACCCTGGTCGCCTTCGGCGCGCTGGCCTGGTTCGTGCTGCCGGCCGAGAACTACGGCTACGCGGTGGGCGCCAGCCTGGTGGCCTTCGTCGTCGCCATGGTGATCTCCTTCAAGCGGAGCGTCAGCCCGCCGCTGATCCTGCTCTACGCGGCCCTGGAGGGCTTCGCGCTCGGCACGGTGACGCACGTCTTCAACATCCTCCTGCCGGGCATCGCGATCCAGGCGGTGCTGGGCACGGCGGCGGTCTTCGCGGCGATGCTGATCGCCTACAAGACCGGCCGGATCCGGGTCACCCCGAGGTACACCCGGATCGGCATCGCGATCGCCATGGGCTTCGTGCTGCTGATGATGATCAACCTGGTCGCGTCGATGTTCGGCGCGGACATGGGGCTGCGCTCCGGCCCGCTGGGCATCGTGGTCGGCCTGGTCGGCATCGGCCTCGGCGCGTTCTTCCTCTCGCTGGACTTCGCGGCCATCGAGGAGGCCATCGCGCAGGGCGCCCCGCAGAAGGAGTCCTGGCGGGCCGCCTTCGGGCTCACCCTCTCGCTGGTCTGGATCTACATCGAGATGCTGCGGCTGATCGCGATCCTGCGCGGCGACGACTGATCGCCGCACCGCCGAAGCATTGCCGCCGGGCCCCGGAGCCGTTCGCTCCGGGGCCCGGTGGCTTTTGGTTAGGCTCACGGCATGCCCGATGCACAGCCCCTGGTCGAAGCCGTCGACTCCCTGGCGGATCGTTTCCGCTCCATGCCGCAGAGCCGCCTGCTGGGCGCCGTGCCCGGCCACCCCTCGCGGGCGGCGGCCGCGCTGGCGCTGGCCGCCCGGCTGGCCGCGGCGGCGCAGAGCGCCGAGGGCGGGCCGGTGCGGGGGTTCCCGGACGCCGGGGCCTTCGCGGCCGGCGACCAGCTGGCGGTGGCCGGGCACGACCTGGCGGCCGCGCTGGCGGTGCTGCCGGACGGGGCGGAGGTGGCGCTCCCGGAGGCGCAGGGCGGGCCCGCGCCGGCCGCGGCGGTGCTCGCCGGGGCGCTGGCCGAGGTGGCCGCCACGGCCGCGCTCTGCGCCTGAACTCCTCGGCGGGCAACGCCGAAGGCCGACCGGATCGGTAACCCCTTGATCTGGTCGGCCTTCTGGAGTGTGGTCAGCCGCGGGTGGTGTCGGCGGGTGGCGTCAGATGCTGGCGACGACCCGGTCGGCCAGCACGTAGACGGCGTCCTCGTCGGTGGAGAAGGTCAGCGAGTACGAGCCGGAGAACCGCGAGCCGCCGAGCAGCCGGACGTCCTCGCCGGCCCGGACGGCGTCGATCAGCCGGTAGGCGGCCTCACGGTCGCCGGGGGCGACGCAGAGCGTGGTGCCGTCGGCGAAGGCGTACACGTCCAGGGTGCCGAGCGGGCCGGGGCGCACGTCCACCAGGGCCACGCAGTCCTCGGCGAGGGTGCTCAGCCGGGTGTCGGTCCACTCGCGCGACGGCGCCTGGCTCGGTACGAAGTCGGGGTGCGAAGGGTGGCGTCGCGGGTCGGGCGCGGCCGCCGGGGCGTCCTCGACGGCAGGCTCGGTGTCCAGGAGCCCGGCCTCCAGGCCGGTGGCCAGCAGGTCGGCCTCGCGCCGGGCCCGGGCGTCGCCGCCGGCCTCGGCGGCCGGGTGGCCGGCCGGGTGGCCGGGGCGCAGCGGGGCGCCGCCCTCGGGGCCGGGCTCGGCCGGGCCGGTGCCGCCGTCGTTGATCAGGTCCTCCAGCGCGGAGCGCAGCGCCTCGCCGAACTCCGGGTCCATGGTGCCCGCGTTGTCGGCGGCGTCCTGCGGCCCGGTCGGCCGGGGGAAGAAGAGCGGCCACTCGTCGGTGGTGCCGAGCACGCTCGCGAACGGGGAGTCGAACAGTGGCGCGTCCTCGGCCGCGCGGGCCTCCTGCTCGGCCCAGAAGGCCCGGGCCTCGGTGATCTCCCGCTCGCGGTCGGCGGCCAGCGCCTCGGCGACGGCCCGGCGTATCGCGGCTTCGTCGACGGGTGCGGGCATGGCGGGGGCCGCGGCCTGCGCGTCCAGCCGGCGGGAGAGTCCCCGGAGGCGGAGCAGGACGGCGGTCGACACGGTGATCAGGATCAGCAGCAGGAGGGTGTAGACGGCGCTCACGGAACGTACTCCTAGGGAGGAGCGGAACGGGGTTACCTCTCCACACTGCCGCATGCGGGGCTGTTACCGCAGTGGCGAATGTCTAATTTGTCCGAGACTTTCGCGCTTGTCCCCAAATTGTTAGGTAACACCGTTCTACGCTGCGGAGTTGATCCGCTCCGCACTGTCGATTTCCGGTCCGGATTCGGAAGAAAAGAGGGCCGGATCGACCTCTCGGTGTGATCCGGCCCTCAATTACGCAGCGTCACTCCAAACGGGTGGTCTGGACCCTTCGGGGTTGACGCGCCGGTGCCGCCCGCAGGACGGGCGGCACTCGCGGTTCAGCTGAGGCGCTCGATGACCATCGCCATGCCCTGGCCGCCGCCGACGCACATGGTCTCCAGGCCGAACTGCTTGTCGTGCCACTGCAGGGAGTTGATCAGGGTGGTGGTGATCCGGGCACCGGTCATGCCGAAGGGGTGGCCGACCGCGATCGCACCGCCGTTGACGTTCAGCCGGTCCAGGTCGATGCCCAGGTCGCGGTAGGAGGGGATGACCTGCGCGGCGAAGGCCTCGTTGATCTCGACCAGGTCGATGTCGCCGATGGACAGCCCGGCGCGCTTGAGCGCCTGCTTCGAGGCCTCGACCGGGCCGTAGCCCATGATCTCGGGAGAGAGGGCGCTGACCCCGGTGGAGACCACCCGGGCGAGCGGGGTGATGCCCAGCTCGCGGGCCTTGGTGTCGGACATGATGACCAGTGCGGCGGCGCCGTCGTTCAGCGGGCAGCAGTTACCGGCGGTCACCGTGCCGTCCGGGCGGAACACCGGCTTCAGGCCGGAGACGCCCTCCACGGTGACACCGGCACGCGGGCCGTCGTCGGTGCTGACCACGGTGCCGTCCGCCAGCGTGACCGGGGTGATCTCGCGCTCCCAGAAGCCGGCCTTGATGGCCGCCTCGGCGAGGTTCTGCGAGCGGACACCGAACTCGTCCTGCTCGGCGCGGGTGATGCCCTTGAGCGCCGCGAGGTTCTCCGCGGTCTGGCCCATCGCGATGTAGGCGTCCGGCACCAGGCCGTCCTCGCGCGGGTCGTGCCACTCG
Organism: Kitasatospora sp. NPDC041988; assembly: GCF_055588525.1. Taxonomy (NCBI): domain Bacteria; kingdom Bacillati; phylum Actinomycetota; class Actinomycetes; order Kitasatosporales; family Streptomycetaceae; genus Kitasatospora; species Kitasatospora sp. NPDC041988. The sequence continues at coordinate 3,996 of NZ_JBVJCO010000094.1, read as the reverse complement.
CCGCCGCCCTCCTCGGCGCGCTTGGCGGTGCGGGCCTGGGCCTCGTCGAAGAGCGGGTTCATGGTGCCCGGCATGCCGTCGGACGTGCCGTTGACGCTGCGCGAGACGGTCTCCACGCCGGCCGAGATGAAGATGTCGCCCTCGCCCGCCTTGATCGCGTGCAGCGCCATCCGCGTGGTCTGCAGCGAGGAGGAACAGTAACGGGTGATGGTGGTGCCGGGCAGGTAGTCCATGCCCATCTGGACGGCCACGATGCGGGCCAGGTTGTGGCCCTGCTCGCCGCCGGGCAGGCCGCAGCCCAGCATCAGGTCGTCGATCTCGCGCGGGTCGAGCTGGGGCACCTTGGCCAGCGCGGCGGCGATGACGTGCGCGGTCAGGTCGTCCGGGCGGACGTCCTTGAGCGAGCCCTTGAAGGCCCGGCCGATCGGCGAACGGGTGGCGCTGACGATGACGGCTTCGGGCATGGCGGGCTCCTTGCTGAGTGACCTTCGGACTGTCCTTCGGGCTGGGTCGCCCGGGCGGCCGTCCGGCTGTGGGGGCCGGCCGGACGCGGACGTCCGGGACGAAGTTACCGTCTGGTAGTTCAGGCGTCACCCGCCCCAGCGTGTGAGCTGGCCGACGTATTCCCTTCCTCTGCCGCCGGTTCTGCCGGCGGCGCCGCCGGTGGCTGGACCAGCGGCTCCGCCGACGGTTGCGCCGCTGCCCCGGTGGGCCCCTCCACGGCCCACGCGCCCGGCAGGCCGACCCGCAGCCGGTGCCGCAACAGCGCCCAGCGCCGGGCGGCGCCCTCGCCACCGACCGCCGTCACCTCGGTACCGGCCCGGCCCGCCGCGGCCGCCGCGGCCACCGCCACCGGCAGCACCGTCTCGCCCGGCACCGGCCCGGCCGGGCGCTCCTCCTCCGGCCAGAGGCCCAGCACGGCGCAGAGCGAGGGCAGCACCGCCATCGCCGCCGTCGCATAGCCCTGGGCGGAGGGGTGGTAGCGGTCGGCGGCGAACATCTCCGGGCGCGCCGCGAACTCCGGCCCCAGCAACGAGCCGAGCGACACCGTCCGGCCGCCCGCCTCCACCACGGCGATGGTCTGCGCGGCCGCCAGCTGCCGGCTCAGCCGGCGGGCCACCCAGCGCAGGGGCGGGCGCACCGGCTTGATCGTGCCGAGATCCGGGCAGGTGCCGACCACCACCTCGCAGCCGTTGGCGCGCAGCGCCGCGACCGCCTCGCCGAGCTGGCGCACCGCGAGCTGGGCCGGGCTGTGCCGGGTGACGTCATTGGCGCCGACCATGATCACGGCGATGTCCGGGCGGTGCGGCAGGGCCAGCTCCAGCTGGCCGGAGAGGTCACCGGAGCGCCCGCCGGAGCGGGCCACGTTGACCAGCTGGACCGGTCGTTCGGCGACCGAGGCCAGGCCGGCCGCCAGCAGCGCGCCCGGGGTCTCGCGGGCCCGCAGCACGCCGAGGCCCGCGGCGGTGGAGTCGCCGAGGAAGGCCAGCACGAGGGGCGGCTGCGGGTCGGCGCCGTCGGCGAAGGCCTCACCGTAGACGCCGTCGGCCTTGGGCGGGTCGCCGTCCAGAATGCCGATGGCCTGGATGGCGAGCCTGCTCTCGGTCACCAGCACGCCCACCAGGCCCACGCCCAGCAGGCCGAGCCCCCCGCCGCCGTACGCCGCCGCAGTGGCGATCCGGCGGGCCACCCGGGCCCGCGACTCCTGTGCCCCTGGCATCCGCTGCCCCCTTCGCGTCCTCGTGCCGCCCCCGACGGGGCCTCTCTCCAGCGCACCTGTACACCCCTCCTACCCGCCTTGGCGGCGCGCTACGACGGGGGTGGGCCATCCGTGGCGGCGGGGCGGGCGGGAGGGGAGTGGCACGAGGGCGGGCTGGGGCCGGTGGCACGCCCTAGGCTTTGCAGTACCGAAAGCACTCGCATGCCCACATCCCGGGAGGACCCCCGTGCGGTACAGCAACTCGATCATCGACCTCGTCGGCAACACGCCGCTGGTCAAGCTGAACAAGGTCACCGAGGGCATCAGCGCGACAGTGCTGGCGAAGGTCGAGTACTTCAACCCCGGCGGCTCGGTCAAGGACCGGATCGCGATGCGCATGATCGAGGCCGCCGAGGCCTCGGGCGCGCTGAAGCCCGGTGGCACCATCGTCGAGCCGACCTCCGGCAACACCGGCGTCGGTCTGGCGATCGTGGCCCAGCAGAAGGGCTACAAGTGCATCTTCGTCTGTCCGGACAAGGTGTCCACCGACAAGATCAACACGCTGCGGGCCTACGGTGCCGAGGTGGTCGTCTGCCCGACCGCCGTCGCCCCGGAGCACCCGGACTCGTACTACAACGTCTCCGACCGCCTGGTCCGTGAGACCCCCAACGCCTGGAAGCCGGACCAGTACTCCAACCCGGACAACCCGGCCTCGCACTACCACTCCACCGGCCCGGAGCTGTGGGAGCAGACCGAGGGGAAGATCACCCACTTCGTGGCGGGCGTCGGCACCGGCGGCACCATCTCCGGCACCGGCAACTACCTGAAGGAGATCTCCGGCGGCAAGGTCCAGGTGGTCGGCGCCGACCCGGAGGGCTCGGTCTACTCGGGCGGCACCGGCCGGCCCTACCTGGTCGAGGGTGTCGGTGAGGACTTCTGGCCGACCGCCTACGACCGCAACGTCGCGGACGAGATCGTCGCCGTCTCCGACAAGGACTCGTTCCAGATGACCCGCCGCCTCGCCAAGGAGGAGGGCCTGCTGGTCGGCGGCTCCTGCGGGATGGCCGTGGTGGCCGCGCTGGAGGTCGCCAAGCGGCTCGGCCCGGACGACGTCGTGGTCGTGCTGCTGCCGGACGGCGGCCGCGGCTACCTGTCCAAGATCTTCAACGACGACTGGATGGCCGACTACGGCTTCCTGCCCTCGGCCACCGACGAGGCGCACATCGGCGAGGTGCTGGCCCGCAAGGACGCCATCGAGCACGAGGGCATCCCGCAGTTCGTCCACATGCACCCGAACGAGACCGTCGCCGAGGCGGTCCGGGTGCTGCGCGAGTACGGCGTCTCGCAGATGCCGGTGGTCTCCCCGGGCGCCGGGCACCCCGACATCATGGCCGGCGAGGTGATCGGCTCGGTGGCGGAGAAGCTGCTGCTGGAGGGCGTCTTCGCCGAGGAGATCCAGCTGACCGACACGCTGGACAAGGTGATGTCCAAGCCGCTGCCGGTGGTCGGCTCGGGCGAGACGGTCACCAACCTGATGAGCGTGCTGGAGAAGGCCGACGCCGCGGTGGTGCTGGTGGAGGGCAAGCCGCAGGGCATCGTCACCCGCCAGGACCTGCTGGGCTTCCTGGCCGGCCGCAGCGCGCACTGACGCCTGCTCAGCCCTCGTGACTTCCACGGCGGCTGAGACTTCGTCCACGGGCGAAGTGGTACACCGGCGTCACCTGCGCGCAGCACGCGCTTAACAACGCCCGGGCATTGTGGTGGTCAACGGCAAGACGCCGAGCGAGGCGACGGCAATCGTCCGGGAGCGGCTCCCCGGCGAGCGCGGTCGTCTCCGGACACGTCGGTCGGCCCTGACCCGGCCGGCCGTGTCCTCTCCGTAGGAGGCGCCGTCGTCCCGCCCCTGTCCGGCTCCGGCCGGTCGACAGGGTGCGGCGGCTCCTGCGGTCACCACCGCGCCAGCTGGCGCGTCTCCGCGGCTCCCGGGTGGGGGAGCCCCGGCGGAGAAGGCGGGCCGGTCCCTCCCCGGAGGGGCCGGCCCTTCCGCTACTCGCCCGCTCGCCTCCGGGGCGCTCGGGCCCGGTGCCGACGGTCGGCGCTCCAACGCCGCTCGTTCCTCACGGCGTCCTCGCTTCTCTCTTTCGGCGCCGGCGCGCCCCTTCGGTTCGGGGCGGGGCTCGCCCGCTCGCCTCCGGGGCGCTCGGCCCGGTGCCGACGGTCGGCGCTCCAACGCCGCTCGTTCCTCACGGCGTCCTCGCTTCTCTCTTTCGGCGCCGGCGCGCCCCTTCGGTTCGGGG
>NZ_JBVJCO010000093.1:0-8613 GCF_055588525.1 Kitasatospora sp. NPDC041988 | reverse complement strand
ATGACGGCTTCGGTGCGCAGCGGGTTGATCTCGGAGACGGCGCCGACGAGCGTGGTCTTGCCGACACCGAAGCCGCCGGCGACGACGATCTTCGCCGAGGTCGTGGCGCGGGTGGCTCCGTTAGAGCTTGCGAAGTCCACTGAGGACCCTTTCGAGCAGCGTGACATCGGGCGTTCCGCCCGACTCGCCCGCGGCGGCGGGCTGGTGGATGGCGACGAGGCCGGCCTCGGCCAGGTCGGCCACGAGGATGCGGGCGACACCGAGCGGCACGCCGGCCAGTGCGGAGATCTCCGCGATGGACTTGACCTCACGGCAGAGGTTCACGATCCGGGCATGCTCGGGCAGCAGGCCGCCGGTCCGCTCGGCGGAGCCGGTGGTCGAGATCAGCGCCTCGATGGCGAGCTGGTACCGGGGCCGGGTACGGCCTCCGGTCATCGCGTACGGGCGGACCAGCGGCTGCTGCTCGTAGCCGTCGGACTGCTGCCCGCCGTAGCCGCTGCCGTACCCGCTGCCGTACGAGCCGGCGGGTGTCGAAGGCGGGGTCATGGGTCCTCCTTGTGCTGCAGCCTTGGGCAGCCGGTTCCAGCTGGGGCGATGCCAGCTGAGGCGAAATCAGCTGCCTGAGGGTAGCTGAGGGTGAGGCGCCGGGCCTGGTCGGGTCAGACCCGGCGGGGAGGTGGGACGGATGGGTTGGCCGCTCAGGGCACTCAGTGCAGGAGACTGCCCTGGAGTTCTGCGCGGAGTGCGGGGGTGAGGACGGCGCCGGCGCGGTCGACGAGGAGGGCCATTTCGTAGCCGACCAGACCGATGTCGGAGTCCGGCGAGGCGAGTACGGCGAGGGCGGAGCCGTCGCTGACGGCCATCAGGAAGAGGAAGCCGCGCTCCATCTCGACGACGGTCTGGTTGACCTCGCCGCCCTCGAAGATCCGGCTCGCGCCGGAGGTGAGGGAGGTGAGGCCGGAGGCGACGGCGGCGAGCTGGTCGGCGCGGTCGCGGGGGAAACCTTCGGACATGCACAGCAGGAGGCCGTCTGCGGAGACCACCACCGTGTGCGACACCCCGGGGGTGTTGTCCACGAAATTGGTGATCAGCCAGTTCAGGTTCTGTGCGGCCTGGCTCATCTGATTCAACTCAACGCTCCTGATGATCTGCGCCGTTGCCGTCGGTGCGGCCCCCGAAACTATCGAACCCGGGCTGCTGGGCACCATGCTGGCCGCCCTGGCCGCCCTGGTTGCCCGGGCCGGACGCCTGCTCGGCGCCGACCCTGCGGCCCTGCTGGATGCCGCGGCGCAGGTTGGTCAGCCGGCCGCGCACCTCCTCGGGCGCCCGGGAGACCTGAGGACCGGTCAGCGGGGACGCCTCTGCGGTACCGGAGACCAGGTTGGCCTGCGGGGTCCGCCGGGGGAGGCCGGACATGGTGACTCCGTTGGTCGAGGGCTCGCGGACCTGCTCGGCCCGGCGCCAGCGCTCGTCGTTGGCGGACGGGCGCCACGGGGCGTCGCCCGGGCCGGGCTGGCCGCCCTGACCGGGGTGACCGCCCTGGCCGGGCTGCGGGGCCTGCTGCGGCTGGGCCTGGCCCTGGGGGGCCTGGGGCGCCTGCTGCGGCCGGGCCTGTGGTGCCTGCTCCTGGACCCCGGGGGCGGTGGTCCCGGGCCGGCGCGGCTGGTACTGCTGCGGCCGGGCCGCCTGCGCGGCCTGGGCCTGCTGGCCGTTCTCGGGGAACCAGGCCTGCTCCGCCGGTTCGAAGCCCGGGGCACCGCCCTGGGACGGACCGGTCGGCAGCGCCATCGGCTCCTGCCGGAAGGCCTCCTGGCGGGCGGGCTCCTGGCGGACCTGCTCCTGGCGGACCTGCTCCTGGCGGGCGGCCGGGTTCGGAACGTTCGGCAGCACCGGCTCGACCAGACCGAGGCCCAGCGGGTCACGCGGGTCGATCTCGCTGGCCTCGAAGCGCGGCCGGGCGAACTGCGCGGTGCTCTCCATCGGCGAGGGCTCGGCCGGAGGCAGCGGCTGCGGCTGCGGCTGGATCTGCTGCGGCTGGGCCTGCTGGGGCTGGGCCTGCTGCGGCGGGAGCTGCGGCTGCCGGCCCTGCTGCGGCGCGTCCGGACCGGGGCGCTGCGGACGGCGCGGACCCTGCGGACCCTGCGGGCCCTGGCCGCCCTGGCCGCCCTGGCCGCCCGGGCCCTGGCCGGGCTGGCGGCGCTGCGGCAGGCCCTCCTGCGGCCGGCCCGGGCGGGCGCCCTGCGGCGCACCCGGACGGCCGGACTGGTCGGCCCAGCCGTGCTGCGGCTGCTCGCCGGTCCGGGCACCCGGACCGCCGTCGAACTCGCCGCCGGGGCGCGGCCGCTCCTGGCCGGGGCGGCGGCCGTCGGCGGGCCGGCCCTGGCCGGGCTGCGGCGCGCCGGGCTGCTGCTGACCGCGGCGTGGCAGGCCGCCGGGGCCGCCCTGCGGCGGGCCCTGCCGGCCCGGGCCGCGCTGCGGGAGGCCGCCCTGCTGGTTCTGCTGCCCCTGCTGGTTCTGCTGCGCGGGCTGGCCCTGCGGGCCCGGCTGGCCCGGCCGTCCCTGCGACGGGGTCTCGCGCAGCGACTGGCCGACCTGGCGGGTCGGCAGGCCGGTACCGGCCCGCCCGCCCTGGCCGGCCGGCGCACCGGGACCGCCCTGGCCGAGCTGCGGACGGCCCTGCGGGGCACCGCCCGCCGGACCCTGGCCGAGCGCGGCCGGGCCGCCACCGAGGCCGGCGGCCGGGCCGCCGGGCATCTGGCGCTGCTGGCGCGGCGTCGGGGCGACCCCGCGCTGCTGCTTGGCCTGTGCCGGGCCGGGGCGGCCGGCGCCGCGGCGGTCGGCCGAGTTGGTGACGTCCACCGGGAGCATGACCAGCGCGGTGGTACCGCCGGAGTCGCTGGGGCGCAGCTGGATGCGGATGCCGTGTCGCAGGGACAGGCGGCCGACCACGAAGAGGCCCATGCGGCGGGAGACCGAGACGTCCACCGTCGGCGGGTTGGCGAGACGCTCGTTGATGTCGGCGAGGTCGTCGGGGCTGAGGCCGATGCCGGTGTCGTGGATCTCGACCAGCACCCGGCCGTCGGGCAGGGCGTGGCCGGTGACCCGGACGCGGGTCTGCGGGCTGGAGAACGAGGTGGCGTTCTCCAGCAGCTCGGCGAGCAGGTGGACGAGGTCGTTGACGACGCGGCCGGCGACCTCGGCCGACGGCACCGCGGCGAGTTCGATGCGCTCGTACTGCTCCACCTCGGAGGCGGCGGCGCGGAGCACGTCGACCAGCGGGACGGGGCGGGTCCAGCGGCGGCCCGGGTCCTCACCGGCGAGGACGAGGAGGTTTTCGCCGTTGCGGCGCATACGGGTCGCGAGGTGGTCCAGCTTGAAGAGGTTGGCCAGCTGGTCCGGGTCGGCCTCGCGGCTCTCCAGCTCGGAGATGAGCGACAGCTGGCGCTGGATGAGGCCCTGGCTGCGGCGCGAGAGGTTGGTGAACATCGCGTTGATGTTGCCGCGCAGGAGGGCCTGCTCGGCGGCGAGGCGGACGGCCTCGCTGTGCACCATGTCGAAGGCGTGCGCCACGTGGCCGATCTCGTCGGTGGAGTCGACGGCGACGGGCTCGACGGTGACGTCGACATCGTGCGGGTCGCTCTCCGAGAGCGTCTTGACCAGCTCGGGCAGCCGCCGCTCGGCGACGTCCTCGGCCGCGGCCTGCAGACGGGTCAGCGAGCGCACCATCGAGCGGGCGATGACGGCGGCGCCGCCGAGGGCGAAGAGCAGCACCAGCGCGACGGCGGCACCGATGACCAGGGCCTCGGTGTCGGCCTGGGACTGCAGGTCCTGAGCCTTGCCGTCGAGGTCCTCGATCAGCTTGCCCTCGATCCGGCGCTCGGCCGTGATCTTGGCGCTGATCTTCTCGTACCAGTCCTTGTAGCTGACCGGCTCGGTCTGGTGGATACCGCTCTGCTGGAGGATCGAGCGCGAGTAGCGGTCGGCGTCGGCGACCACCGAGTTGTAGCTGAGCTGGCCGCGCAGGTTGTCCAGGTCGTGCGAGGTGTAGATGTTGTTGAAGCTGGTGAGCGCGTTGTCGTAGGACGTGCGCAGGCGGATGCCGAAGGACTCGTCGCTCAGGCTGAGGTCGGGCTTCGGGTTGGCGAGCGCGGCGGCGATCAGCGCGCGCTGCTGCGAGGTGGCGTTCTTGGCCAGGGAGAACTGCTGCAGTGCGCGGGTCGCGCGGACCAGGTCCTTGTTGTTGGACGCGAGCGCGATGTCCTGGGAGATCGACAGCAGGTCTCGGATGATCACGTCGTAGGCGGTGATCGTGGCCTGGATGTTCTGGTTGTTCTGGTACGGGTTGCCGCGGGCGTCCGAGATCGAGTTCAGGTCGCGGCGGATCTGGAAGAGCAGCGCCTTGCCGCCGGAGAGTTCGAGGTTCTCGAACTTGTCCGAGGACGCGGTGAAGGTGCGGTTCAGGTCGTCGGTGATCTTGCGGGCGCTGACGATGTCGTCGTCGAGCGGCTTCTGCGGGTCCGCGGTGATCGGGCCGGCGCTGATGTCCCGCTCGTTCTGCAGCGCGTCGGCGAGGTTGGTCGCCTTCTTGGCCAGGTCGGAGAGGTTCGCCATCTGGGCCAGCTGCTGCGAGGCCTCGAGCGAGGTCTGGATGCGCAGGCCACCGAGGACGAGCGCGACCAGCACGGGGAGCGTGAGCAGGGCGATCAGGCGGGTACGAATCCGCCAGTTGCGCATCGCCAGCCGGCTCATACCGGTGGCGCGCCGCCGGGTGAGGGTCTTGCGGAGTTTGTCCCGGGCCGACTTGCGGTCCTGTTGGCCGTCGTCCTCGGGGCGGCCGCCCGCATCGGGCGCCGGCTCTGCCGGCCCGCCGGGCGCCGCCACCTGCTGCGGGGCTGCCACGGGCTCACGCGACTCCGGGTCACCCGCGGCGCCGCTACCCCTTTTGAAACGTCCCTGCACTGGCGTCGCAACCTCTGGACCGGGCGTCCCGCCGCGTCGCCACGGCCTGGACGGTGTCGAGTTTCCATCCGCACCCCGGCCGGTCCGGGAGAGCGGGTCGCCGGGGTGGACTACTCCCTACCCACGGTCCGTGGCATTCCAGCACAGCCGGGGAATCCCAACAAGGGCCGCCAGGGCGCGCCGGGCGACACTACGGACCGCGCGCACGATTTCACTGACTGTGCGGTAACCGGACCGGAATACCGCCTTTTTCGGACACTCGCCGGATGCATGTCAAGCCGACCCGAGATCAACTAGACGAGCGGACCTTCCGGAATGCCCGTTATATCCGCTATGCCGGTAAAACCTGATGCAGCGATATGTCGGATATAGGAGAATTGATCTTCAATTTGTGATCAAAATCACAGGTCTATGTGTAGCTTTGGTCACGGTGCCTGTGGAAAGAGATCCGTAATCTGGCTGCATCCGGAGCACGGCCCCGATCAGCCTGCCCAGAATCTCCCCGAATCACTCAGGCCGGCGCCGGTTCATGCCGAGGCGCCGTCCACGACCCAGAGGTGCTGACGCGATGTCCCAGGCGAACAAGGCCGCCACCGAGTCCACGCTCACCAGCCGTTCCACGGCGAACCCGCGCCGGACGACGCTGGCCTCGGTCGAGGACTTCAGCAAGATCCCGGGCGCCCGCAGGTCCGAGGATGTGGTGACCTACGCCACCGAGCTGCCGGCCAACACCGCCAACCCGCGCCGCACCAAGCTGATGGTCGCCCCGGTGGTCGCCGTCCCGCAGGACTGAGCCACCCGCGCTCCGCGAAGGGCGCCGGGACCACCCTCACCGGGCGGCCCCGGCGCCCTCTGTGTTGTCGCCCGCTCGCCTCCGGGCCGCTCGGTCCGGTGCCGACGGTCGGCGCTCCAACGCCCCTCGTCCCTCGGGGCGTCCTCGTTTCTCCCTTTCGGCCCCGGCGCGGCCCTTCGACTCGGGGCGGGGTCGCCCGCTCGCCTCAAGGTCGCTCGGGGCGGGGTCGCCCGCTCGCCTCCGGGTCGCTCGGGGCGGGGGTGCCTGCTCGCCCCCGGGGGGCGGATCCGGGCGGGGGCGCGCGCCCGAGTCGGGCGCAACCCCGCTGAACAGGGGCAAAGCGGCCGGCCGGAGGCCCGCGCGATAGCCTGGTCGACGATTGAGCGGGGCCGGGCCCGAGGGCGCGGCGCCCACCAGCGCCCGGGCGCGCCCCGGGCGGCCGACGAAGCGAGGGGTAGCCCAGCCGTGCGCATTGCCAGGTTTTCCGTCCGGGAAGGGAGCCCTGCCGCCGGCAGCGTCTCCTTCGGTGTGGTCGAGGGCGACCCGGCCCAGCCCGAGTCTCTGGTCGTCCACGCCCTGGCCGGCCACCCGTTCGGGCAGCCCCAGCCCACCGGTGAGAGCTACCGGTTCCAGGACGTCCGGCTGCTCAGCCCGATGCTGCCCAACAAGATCGTCGCGGTCGGCCGCAACTACGCCGCCCACGCGGCCGAGCTGGGCAACGCCGTCCCGGACGTTCCGCTCACCTTCTTCAAACCGTCCACCTCGGTGATCGGCCCGACCGAGGCGATCGCCTACCCGCCGTTCTCCTCGGACGTCCACCACGAGGCCGAACTGGCCGTGGTGATCGGCCGGATGTGCCGCGAGGTCCCGCTGGACCGGGTGCCCGAGGTGATCCTCGGCTACACCTGCGCCAACGACGTCACCGCACGCGACATCCAGCAGCGCGAGGGCCAGTGGGCCCGGGCCAAGGGCTTCGACACCGCCTGCCCGCTCGGCCCGTGGATCGAGACCGACCTCGACCCAACCGACCTGGCCGTCACCTGCACGGTGAACGGCGAGCTTCGGCAGACCGGCCGCACCTCCCTGATGATCCGCTCGGTCGCCGAGCTGATCGTCCACATCTCCGAGGCCATGACGCTGCTGCCCGGCGACGTCATCCTCACCGGCACACCCGCTGGGGTGGGCCCGCTCAACGTCGGCGACGAGGTCGCCGTCTCCATCGAAGGCATCGGCACTCTCACCAACAAGGTGATCAAGCGTGGCTAACACTGACCCGTCCGTTCGGGTTCGCTTCTGTCCCTCCCCGACCGGGAACCCGCACGTGGGCCTGGTCCGCACCGCCCTCTTCAACTGGGCCTTCGCCCGCCACAACGGCGGCACGCTGGTCTTCCGGATCGAGGACACCGACTCCGCCCGTGACTCCGAGGAGTCGTACAACCAGCTGCTCGACGCCATGCGCTGGCTCGGCTTCGACTGGGACGAGGGCCCGGAGATCGGCGGCCCGCACGAGCCGTACCGCCAGTCGCAGCGGATGGACATCTACGCCGACGTCGCCCGCCGCCTGCACGAGGCCGGCCACGCGTACCACTGCTACTGCTCCACCGAGGAGCTGGACGCCCGCCGCGAGGCCGCCCGGGCGGCCGGCAAGCCCTCCGGCTACGACGGCCACTGCCGGGAGCTGACGGACGACCAGATCGCCGTCTACAAGCTGGAGAAGCGCGAGCCGATCCTGCGGTTCCGGATGCCCGACCGCACCATCTCCTTCGACGACCTGGTGCGCGGCACGCTCACCTTCGAGCCGGAGAACGTGCCCGACTACGGCATCGTCCGGGCCAACGGCGCGCCGCTGTACACCCTGGTCAACCCGGTGGACGACGCCCTGATGGGCATCACCCACGTGCTCCGCGGCGAGGACCTGCTCTCCTCGACCCCGCGCCAGATCGCGCTCTACGCGGCGCTCGCCGAGATCGGTGTCGGCGACGGCACCACCCCGCGCTTCGGCCACCTCCCGTACGTGATGGGCGAGGGCAACAAGAAGCTCTCCAAGCGCGACCCGCAGGCCTCGCTCAACCTGTACCGCGAGCGCGGCTTCATCCCCGAGGGCCTGCTCAACTACCTGTCGCTGCTCGGCTGGTCGCTCTCGGCGGACGACGACATCTTCAGCGTGGAGCAGCTGATCGAGGCGTTCGACATCGCCGACGTCAACGCCAACCCGGCCCGCTTCGACCTCAAGAAGTGCGAGCACATCAACGCCGAGCACCTGCGCAAGCTGGCGCCGGAGGACTTCGTCCGGCGCCTGGTGCCGTACCTGCAGGCCCCGGGCCTGCTGCCGGCCGAGCCGACCGCCGAGCAGCTGGAGCTGCTGGCCAAGGTGGCCCCGCTCACCCAGGAGCGGATGGTCGTGCTGAGCGAGATCGTGAACATGGCCGGCTTCCTCTTCGTCGACCCGGCCGACTTCACGCTCGACCCGGACGACGCGGCCAAGGTGCTCAACGCCGACGCCCGCCCGGTGCTGGAGGCCAGCATCAAGGCGCTGGAGGCGCTGGAGGACTTCACCCCGGAGCCGATCCAGGCCGCGCTGCGCGAGGCGCTGGTGGAGGGCCTGGGCATCAAGCCCAAGTTCGCCTTCACGCCGCTGCGGGTGGCCGTCACCGGCCGCCGGGTCTCCCCGCCGCTGTTCGAGTCGATGGAGCTGCTCGGCCGCCCCGAGACGCTGCGCCGGCTGACCTCCGCGCTGGCCGCGGTCCCGGCTGCCTGAGCCCCGCGCGGGGGGGGGGGGGGGGGGGGGGGGGGGGGGGGGGGGGGGGGGAGGGGGGGGGGGGGGGGGGGGTGGGGTTTTGGGGGGGGGGAGGAAAAGGGAA
>NZ_JBVJCO010000092.1:0-8742 GCF_055588525.1 Kitasatospora sp. NPDC041988 | reverse complement strand
CCCCCCCCCCCCCCCCCCCCCCCCCCCCCCCCCCCCCCCCCCCCCCCCCCCCCCCCCCCCCCCCCCCCCCCCCCCCCCCCCCCCCCCCCCTCCCTGCCGTTGGTCCGTTCGCGGGCTCTTGCGGGGCTGTGCGGGTGCTGCGGGTCCTGCGGGCGCTTCGGGGGCCGTTCAGCGCAGGTTCTGTTCCTCTTCGTCCGCGCTGTGCGGCAGGGTGATGCCGTGCTGGGCGGCGAGCCGGAGCAGCCCGGCGATGCGGCCCTCGTACGCCTGGACGCCGTCGGCGTCCCCGTCGGCCCGTGCGGCGGCGAGGTCCTTGCGGGCCTGGGCGAGCTGCTCGTGCAGCTCCTGGTCGAACATGGCTGTCATTGCCGGCCTCCACACCGGTCGGTGCCGCTCCAGGGAATGGTCGGAGTAGTTCAGAGTCTCGGAAGGTGAAGAACTCTTCAAGTCTCGCTCCTCCGGGTGGCTCCGCAGAGCTCCCCGCGCCGGTTCACGAGGGTTGTTCCGGTGGGCGGCGCCGGGTAGAGGGGGGTGGCGGGCGGCGGGGGCGTGCCGCACCCGGGTCGGCTCCACCGCGCCGGGATGCCCGGCCGGGGCCGGCTCCCGGGGGTTCACGCCCGCGCGGCGGGGGCATGGCCCAGGGGCGGGAAGGGCGTGCGGCGGGCGTGCGTGCGCCCTTGTTGTGCTAGCACTTCGGCGCTAGCTTGAGGTTCATGGGCAAGAAACAGCTGAACGTCCGGGTGGACGCCACCACCGCGGAGATGGCCCGGGAACGGGCGGAGCAGCAGGGGATCAGCATGAACCAGTACATCGAGCGCCTGGTCCAGCAGGACATGGGCGAGGCCGGGCGCGCGTTCGTCGACGCCGCCGCGCAGTTCATGAAGGAGTACGAGACGGCGTTCCTGGCCGAGTTCGGTGACGCGGCCGACCTCCAGGACGTGCGCCGTTGAACCTGGAGGTCGACCTCTCGTGGCTGCTCATGACCGCCGAGCAGTACACGCCCGGTGACCCGCAGGTCACCGACTACGGATCGCTGCTCGCGGCGGTCTCCCGCCACCAGGCAGAGATCTTCGACATCGCCGTCTACCCCGAACCGCAGGACCGCGCCGCCGCCCTGATGCACCAGCTGATCCGGGTGCCGGCCCTGGAGAAGACCAACGAGCTGTTCGCCACCGCCGTCGCCTACGCCTACCTGGTGGCCAGCGGCTGCACGGTCGCGACCACCGCCCGCGAGGTGCGCAGCCTCGCCCGGGCCATCCGCGAGGGGCGGCTCGGCGTGTCCGGGGTCGCCGAGCGGCTGGCGGCGTGGGTGGTGGACGAGGCCGAGGGCGAGGGCGTCAGCGGTGAGGAGGACGAGGACTCGGACTGAGCCCGCCGCTGCGGCCGGGCCGGGCGGGCCGTCGGGCCCGTCACGCCCCGGTGGCCCCGTCCGTCGCGGGCTCGGCGATCAGGGCCGTCGCGAACAGGCGGAAGCCGGCCCGGCGGTAGATCCGGGCGACGTCCTCGTCGGCGGCGGACAGGAACACCGTCCGCACGCCGTTGGCCCGCGCGTGCGCGACCAGCGCCGCGGTGACCGCGAGGCCGAGCCCCTGCCGGCGTGCCGACGGCAGGGTGCCGACACCGGCCACCTCGGAGACCGGACCGACCGGGTTGTACTGGCCCGCGCAGAGCGCCGAACCGTCCCGGACGGCCGCGGCGAACACGGTCTGGCCGGCGGTGATCCGCCCGGTGATCCGCGCCAGCGAGCCGTCCGCCGCCACCTTCTCGGCGGCCACGGCCAGCTCCTCCAGGCCAGCGGAGCCCGTGGCGGTGCCCGGCTCGCCGAACGCCAGGTGCGGGACGGCCACCGCACTCGCCAGCTCCCGGTCCCCGGGGGCCAGGACCCGGACCTCCACGCCCTCGGGCAGCGCCGGCGCCGCCTCGGCGGGCCCGTCCTCCGGGCCGAGCACCAGCAGCGGGTGCTCGTGCACCGCCAGCCCGGCCTCCTCCACCGCCGCGCGCAGCTGCGGGTTCTGCTCGGCCACCCACTCGAAGGCCTCCGGCACGCCCAGCTCGCGCTGGCGGGCCAGCACCCGGCGGACGTCCTCGGCGGTGGCGGCCGGGCCGGAGTGGCCGAGCGCCGGGCGGGCGTAGTAAGGCCAGCCCTGGCCCTCGTTGACGAACAGGCTCAGCGGACCGAAGTCCTCGACGCGGGCCGCGGAGCGCGGCACGGCGTCGTAGTACTGCTCGATCCCGGCGAGCAGGTCGAGGAAGGCGCGGCGGGCGGGATCAAGATCGTCAGAGGTCACGCCGTGCATCCTGGCAGGCTCGTCGCGGACCTGCCACTGTTTTGGGTCAGGGGCCGTTCGCCGGACGGCCGCCGCTGGGTTGCCGCCCGGTCGCCGCCGGGCGGGGGCCGGGAGCCCGGGCATTTCGGCTCGATTGTTGCCCAATGCTTACAGGCCGGGCGATCTTGCGTGCGGGCGCCATGGCATTCTGGGGCCTTTACAGCTCTGCCGGACGGGAACGGCGGACGTCCGCGTGGGCGAGGCGAGGGGGATGACAGGCTCATGAGGCTCTGCTTTCTGGTCGAGGAGCACTACCGGCACGACGGCATGCCGCTCGACGTGGTGCGCCAGCTCACCGCGTGGGGACACCGGGTGGACGTGCTGCGCCCCGGCAACTCGCTGATGGCGATCTCCGAGGCCGTCCGGGCCGGCAGCCACGACGCCTGGGTGCTCAAGACCGTCTCCGGCGGCCCCGGCCTCACCCTGCTGGAGGCGGCCGCCGCCGTCGGCCTCACCACCGTCAACGACGTCCGGTCCATCCGCGGAGTCCGGGACAAGGCGCTCGCCGCGGTGATCGCGCGCACCCGCGGGCTGCCCGTCCCGGTCACCTACGCGGCGGCCCGGTGGGAGCGGCTGGCCGAGATCCCCGCCTCCGAGTACCCGCTCGTCGTCAAGCCCGCCGACGGCAGCTCCGGCCGCGCCGTACGGCTCGTCCCCACCCCCGACCACCTCGTCGAACTCGGCCCCCAGCTCGCCGGCGAGGGCCTCCTGATCGCCCAGCCCTACGTGCCCAACTCCGGCACCGACCTCAAGGTGTACTGCGTCGACGGCGAGCTGTACGCGACCGAGCGCTGCTCGCCGCTGCACCCCGGGCAGGGCGTGCGCGAGCGGCAGGTGCCGCTCCCCGCCGAGGTGGCGCGGATCGCCGGGCAGGTGGGAGAGGTGTTCGGGCTCGACCTGTACGGCGTGGACGTGCTGCTCGGCCCCGACGGGCCGGTGGTCGTGGACATCAACGACTTCCCCAGCTTCCGCCAGGTGCCGGACGCGGTGGCCCGGGTCTCCCGTGCCGTGCTGCGGCTGGCCCGCACCGGGACGGCGGTCTCGGCACCGGCGCCCGCGCTGGTGCGCGAGCCGTCGGCGGTGTCGGTGGTGTCGGCCGTGTCGGTGCCGTCGGTGCCGGAGCCGCTGCGGCTTCCCTCGCAGGGGGCCGGGGTCGGCGTCGGTGGCCCCGTGGGCGTCGGCGGCGCGGGCCTGGTCGACGGCGGCTTCGGGGGCGCCGGCTTCGTCAGCGGCGGTATGGGCGGCGCGATATGAGGATCTGCCTGCTCACCCCCGACCCCGGCCACCCGCTGCTCGCCGCCACCGCCGCACTGCTCGCCGCCGACCACCAGGTCGAGAGCCTCGACCCCACCAGCGGCGACGCCCCGCCCGC
Source organism: Kitasatospora sp. NPDC041988 (assembly GCF_055588525.1). Lineage (NCBI taxonomy): Bacteria > Bacillati > Actinomycetota > Actinomycetes > Kitasatosporales > Streptomycetaceae > Kitasatospora > Kitasatospora sp. NPDC041988. The sequence continues at coordinate 5,043 of NZ_JBVJCO010000092.1, read as the reverse complement.
CGAACGGCTCGGCCCCGGCCCGCTCGCCGACGTCTACCTGCTCAAGGCCCGCACCCCGCAGGCCCTCGCGCTCGCCCGCCACCTGGAGGAGCACGGCGCCCCCGTCCTCAACTCGGTCGCCGCGACCGAGTTCTGCCAGGACCGCACCGGCATGGCCGAGCTCGCCCACCGCGCCGACCTGCCGTTCGCCGCCACCTGCACCGCCGAGAGCCTGGTCGACCTGGCCGACGGACTGCACGACACCGACTACCCGGTGGTGGTCAAGAGCCGACACAGCCGCCGCCACGACCTCGTCGCCCGCGGCGACGACCCCGACCAGCTGCGCGCCCTCGCCGACCGGTGGCCGGACGAACCCGTGATCGCCCAGCCCTACCTCGCCAACACCGGCTGGGACCAGAAAATCTGGGTCGTCGACGGGCAGGTCTTCTGTGAACGCCGCCGCTCCGAACTCGCGGCGGACGACCGGCCCGCCGAAAGCCGGTTCGGCCCCGCCGAACTCCCCGCCGACCGCGCCGAACTGGCCCTGCGGGTCGGCCACGTCTTCGGCCTCGACGTCTACGGCGTCGATCTGCTCGACGGGCCCGCCGAACCCGTCATCGTCGACATCAACGCCTTCCCCGGCATCCGCGGCCAGGCCGGCGCCCCCGAAGCGCTCGCCGCGCTCGCCCTGCGCACCGCCCGCCAGGGCGGCGGCACCCCGCGCCCTCCGGCCCTCCCGTACCGGCCGGACCCCGCGTGCCGGTCATGCCTCCCCGGTCAGCGGGATGCGCAGCCGCGCACCGCCGGTCGTTAGGCTTGCCCTTCCGGCCGGACCGCACGACCGGATGGCGAGAGAAGACGGACGTTGCTGCAGGACATCGAGCCCTACCTGGCCTGCCCGCACTGCGCGCAGGCCCTCACCCCCGACGGGCGCACCCTGCGCTGCCCCGGCGGGCACAGCTTCGACATCGCCAAACAGGGCTACGTCAGCCTGCTCGCCGGTGACGCCCACACCGGCACCGGCGACACCGCCGACATGGTCGCCGCCCGCAGCGACTTCCTCGCCGCCGGCCACTACCGCCCGATCGCCGACGCCCTCGCCGGCGCCGCCGCGGCCACGTCGTCCGAGGGGCTCGTCGCCGACCTCGGCGCCGGCACCGGCCACTACCTCGCCCACGTCCTCGACGCCCTGCCCGGCCGGCCCGGCGCCGCCCTCGACATCTCCAAGTACGCGCTGCGCCGCGCCGCCAAGGCCCACCCCCGGATCGGCGCCGTCGTCTGCGACGCCTGGCGCCCGCTGCCGCTGCTGGACGCCACCGCCGGCCTCGTCCTCAACGTCTTCGCCCCGCGCAACGGCCCCGAGATCCGTCGCGTCCTGCGCCCCGGCGCCACCTTGCTCCTGGTCTCGCCCACCGCCCGCCACCTGCGCGAACTCGTCACCGAGCTCGGGCTGCTCTCGGTCGACGAGGAGAAGCAGCGCCGGATCGACGAGAAGCTCGGCCCCTACCTCACCCCGGCCGGGCAGCAGGAGGTCGAGTTCACTATGCGGCTCTCCGCCGCCGACGTCCGCACCGTCGTCGGCATGGGCCCGAGCGCCTGGCACACCGACCCGGACCGGCTGGCCGCCCGCCTCGCCGGGCTGCCCGACCCGGTCGAGGTCACCGCCTCCGTGACGGTCGCCGCCTACCGCCGCTGAGCGGGCCTTTCCCGGGCGGCGCCCTCGCGGGGACCGCCCACCTCGTTGGGATGAATCTGCCGGGCAGGCACGTTTCTGCCACCCGGACGGCGGCTAACGTCCAACGGGTGAACCGCGACGCCACCCGGCCCGCCGTGCCGGCCCACCCCCACCAGCGCACCTCGGACCCCGGGCGGCCGCCCGCGCAGCGCCCCACCGTCGAGGAACTCCGGCTCACCTCGTTCAAGTCCTACCGGCGCGCCACCCTGCCGCTCGCGCCCCTCACCGTGCTGCACGGGCCGGCCGGCGTCGGCAAGTCCAACGCCCTCGACGCCCTCGCCGTCCTCTCCCGCCTCGCCCTCGGCGAGGAGATCACCGACTCCCTCGACGGACTCCCCGGCCGGCGCGGCCCGCTCGCCACCCCCGTCCGCGGCGGCCTGGCCGGCTGCGTACCGCACGGCCGCAACGCCCTCATCCTCGGCTGCACCGTCCGCTCCGCCGACGGTCCGATCGGCCTCGACGTCGTCATCCGCACCGACGGCCCCGTCCGGATCGCCCGCGAACAACTCACCCTCGACGGCCGGACCCTGGTCGAAACCGGCGAACAGGACCTCAAACACCACCGGACCAACGTCAGCTGGCACAACGACACCCGCCAGGGCGACATCCGCGCGCCCTTCCCCAACACCACCCTGATCACCGCGCAGATCCCGCTGCGCGTCGCCGGCTCCTCACCCGGCGAACGCAAGGTGCTCACCGCCACCGAACAGCTGCTCACCGCCCTGCGCGAGGTCTTCCCCGTCCACCCCGTGCCCGCCCTGATGCGCGACTGGGCCCGCCCCGACCCGCAGGCCCGGCTGCTCAGCACCGCCGCCAACATCTCCTCCGTCATCGCCCGGCTCAGCGGCGAATGCGCCCGCCGCTACGGCCAGCTGCTCCGCGTCGTCCAGTCCGCCGCCCCCTACCCCCTGCTCGGACTCGACCTCGCCCGTCGCGGCACCGGGGCCGGCGAACGAGTCCTCGCCGTCTTCGACGAAGGCGTCCTCGGCCGCACCGGCGCCGACCAGGCCTCCGACGGCATGCTGCGCCACCTCGCCTTCGCCGCCGTGCTGCTCACCGGCGCCGGGGTACTGGACCTGGACGTGGCCGCCGAGGTGCCCTGGGCGCACCGGCAGCTCACCGTGCTCGCCGAGGACCTCGGGGCCGGGCTCGGCACCGAACAGACCGCCTCGCTGCTACGGCTCGCCCGCGAGATGTGCGGGCGCCAGCAGCTGCGGGTGCTCGGCGCGTTGCAGGAGCCGGCTGCGGCCCGGGAGGCGCTCGGCGGGGCCGGCGAGCTGCTGCCGGGGGTCGCGCTGGTGGAGTGCCGGCGGGACCCCGGCTCGGGGCACACCGTGCTGCGCACCGAGACGGCGCGGGTACCGGCCCAGGGCGGTGCGCGGGGCGTCGCGGGGGCGGGCGCCGCCGGAGTGACGGCGCCGGGGGCGGGAGCGGTGCCGCCGGGGGCGGGGGCGTCGGGGGTGGTCGTTCCCGGGGTGGGGACCGCGGGCGGGGATGCGGTAGACCTGGAGAGTGACTGAACGAGCGACGGAACCCGTGGACCCGACCTTGGAGAGCCTGCGGCAACGGCTGACGGACTTCGCCGCGGCGCGCAGCTGGGAGCCCTTCCACACGCCGAAGAACCTCGCGGCGGCGCTGACCGTGGAGGCCGGCGAACTGCTGGAGATCTTCCAGTGGCTCACACCCGAGCAGGCCGTGTCGGTGATGTCCGACCCGGACAGCGCGCACCGGGTCCGGGACGAGGTGGCCGACGTCCTCGCCTACCTGTTGCAGTTCTGCACGGCGGTCGGTGTGGACCCGCTTCCTGCCCTGGCCGCCAAGATCGAGCGCAACGAGCTGCGCTTCCCGGCGCCCGGGGCGGAGCGCGTCGAGGGGGCCGGGGCCGGGCGTGGTCAGGGGGAGGGGGCCGGGTCGGGGAGCGGAGAGGCGGCCGGGCCGGGGAGCGGAGAGGCGGCCGACGTCAAGCGGGACATGGGCGAATAACCCTTGTGAGGGACGGAAGTTATCCACACCCCCGGGTTTTCCACAGGTTCCGAGGGGGTGGCTGCGCCGATCCGTCCTTCGGCGCACGCTTTCGCCGTGACCAGGTGTCCGCGCGGTCGACCGACCGCGCGGACACCGCGAGAACGCGCGGAAGGGGTGGCGGCCGATGGAGGCGCTGCGACTGATCAAGACGGCCCGGCACGCCCTGGCGGAGGCCAGGAACGTACCGGATGTGCTGGCCGAGGCGCGGCAGGCGGCGCTGCTCACCGAGGCGGTGGGCGCCCGGCTGGCGGAGCTGGACGACGGCGACCTGGCCGGCCTCGGCCAGCAGCTGGCCGAGGCCGGCGGCCACGCGGCCGGTTGCCTCGACCACTCCTCGGGGGACTCATCCGCCCTGCTGGGCCTGGGCATCGGCGGGCGGGCCGGGCGGCTCACCGAACTCGGCCCGCTCGCCCCGATGCTGGCCGAACTCGGGGCGCTGCTGCGGGACGCCGGCGAGACGCTGGTGGTGCTGGCCTGCGGCGCCGACACCGAGAGCCTGTACTGGACGTGCATCGACGGGGTCGACGCGGGCGCCGACTGCAAGGACCTCGTCACCCGGCTGGGGCAGGCGGTCCGGCGGGCGGCCGGGGAGAGCCGGCGGGAGCCGGCCGAGCCCGCAGCGGCCGGCCAGCCGCCGCTGAAGCCTCAGACGTCCGAGGAGGAGAGGCCGTTACTCGTGCTCAGGCTCGGCCCGCCGTCCAGCCGGTCGGAGGCCCGGACGCCGGACGACTGCAGCTCCGCGAGGTCCGCGGTCACCGAGGCGAGCAGTTCCTGCATCTGCTCCAACAGGCTCTTCGGAGTGGCCGGCACGGCCGACGCGTCGGCAGCCGGATGCTGCTGCACGGCGGATGCCTCGGACCAGGGTTCGGACATGAGTGGACCTCTTCGGATCGGTAGTGCGGTGTGAAGCGGCTGGCGGCGGCTCGGCGCGCGGCACCGCGCCACCGGGGCAGGGGCCCCGCCGCTGCAACCAACGAACCGCCCGATACCGGGTCACCGACCACCACCCAATGCGGTCCAACTCCCGTGATCGGTAAGTCTCCCGGGTGATCCGGGCTTGCCGCTGACCGGCCGGCTCGGCTAGGCGGCAGGAGAAGCACCGGGTGCCGGAATGCCGGGTGCCGAAACAAGGCAGGCCCAAGGGGGCGGTGGGGGGGCGGGGGGCCGAGGAGCCGGGGGGGGAGGGGGGTGGGTGGGGGGGAGAGGGAGGAGAAAAGGGGGGGGGGGGGGGGGGGGGGGGGGAGGGGGAGGGGGGGGGGGGGGGAGGGGGGGGGGGGGGGTGGGGGGGGGGGGGGGGTGTCCCC
>NZ_JBVJCO010000091.1:0-10158 GCF_055588525.1 Kitasatospora sp. NPDC041988 | reverse complement strand
CACCCGCTCCCGCCTGGGACGACTCGTCCGCCAGGGAGTCCTCGAGCAACCCGAACGCGGCCGCTACCAGAAACGGACTTAACGTCCTCTCAGAGAACTGGATGTCGTACTCGGCCTCGATGCGCTCGAACTCGTCGCCGCTGAGGCCAGGTTCAATGGTGCAGCAGTCGGTCTGCCGCAGGCGGCGGGCGGCTTCGGCCCCGAGGCGGGTTCCGTCGATGTTGATCACAGTCGAACAGTAGTGCCCTTGTCGGCCCAGGGGGTTTAGGTGAGGCCAGCCGCTCGGACTGCAGCGGGCAAGAAACCGCGAGCCATGGTTACGCAGGATCACCATCGGACCGCACGGTGGATGAACTCAGATCACCAGATCACAGACTCCTATTCGTGGAGTCCTTCGACCGGACACGCCGTCAGCTTCTGACTGATGGCGGTCGGGCGGCCCGTGCCAGATTCCGCCCGCGAGGTTCAGGACACTCTGATGCGGTGGGCCAACTGAATGAGGATCACAATGTAGGCGGCAGCGGCCACTGCTAACTTCGTATAGAAGAAAACCCACATGACGGGGAGAAACGCTGCCGGGGAATCGCCGATGTCCTCATCATCAACGTTCCTTCCGTGCTCGGTTCCCCTCTTTTCCCTTTCCTTGATCCACGTCCAGATGGCCCAGGTGCTTGTCGTCCAGACGTACTGCGCTAGGTCGAGAAACAGCGCGATGATGAGCAGCAGGCCTGCGATCAGAAGGGCCCTGGTGAGGTTGACTCCAGAGGTCTGCAGCCCGCCGGCCAGCAGCCACACCACGGCGATCCCCGCCAGGGCCAGGTGTCGGAACACTGTGCTCGCCGTACCGCTGGCGTCGTAATAGGTCTGACGGGCTTTCTCCAGTTTCATGCCGAGGCCCTCGGTCCGGTGCCACCGGAGTTTCGTGCTGCGGCTCGCTTGGTGGCCACCGTCTTCTTCTGGGCCGTCTTCTTCTGGGCCGTCTTGACGGTCTCCGTTTTCCGGACGGCCGCCTTCTTGGTTCCGGCCGCAGTAAGCGCCTTTCGTGGACCTGTGCCGCCGCTATTACCCGCCGCGGCTGCTGCCTTTTTCGCCGCCGGAGTCGTGGCGGTGCGCTTGGATGCGGTCCGCTTCGTGGCGACAGTGGCACCCCCCTTGCCAGGGGTGAGTGAGCCCTTCGGTGCCTTCTTCACCGACGGACCGGTCTTCGGCAACTTCTTGGCCCCGCTGACCAGGTCCTTGAAGCCCTGTCCCGCGCGGAAGCGAGGAAGGGAGGTCTTCTTCACACGCACCCGCTCGCCGGTCTGGGGGTTGCGCGCGTAGCGCGCGGCGCGGTCCACTTTCTCGAAGGAGCCGAACCCGGTGACCGAGACCCGGTCGCCGGAGACGACTGCGCGCACGATGGCATCCAGGACCGCATCCACTGCGTCCTCGGCCGCCTTCCGACCGCCGAGCTGGCCGGCGACCGCGTCAATGAGCTGTGCCTTGTTCATGTCCATCCCGGAGCGGAGTCGGGGTCTATACCCGACGGTAGGCACGTCCGGCGACGCGCACTGGACGGCATAGGCCAACGGTGCCGGGAATTCCCACCACTGGCCCACCATCGGGCGATAGGACTGGGCGACCTGCTCGCCAGCTTCCAGGCTCGACCACCGGGCGGAGCGGGGCGAGCTCACCAGTACCGGACCCTGCTACCAACTCCGTCCATGCCGAGGCCATCGCCGCAGAGGCCGGAGGAACCTGGAAGTACTACGCCCCAGGTGATCACTCATGGTGACATCATCGGTCGTCACGACGGGGAACACAGATCACCCGATCACAGACCCTTACCAGTACTGGACCCCAAGTAGGCCGGCCGGAGCCGGCCCGTCGTAGGTGGAGCGCGGTGGTGACGGGGGCCGAGGGGCCTCGGCCCCCGGCCGAGGCCTGCTACGGCTTGCGGGCGACGCCGCCCCAGTAGTACGCCGCGTGCGGGTCGGCCGGCGGCTCGCCGTCCGGGTGCCAGGCCATGACGGGCGCGACGCCGGGCTCGATCAGCTCCCAGCCGTCGAAGAACCGGGCCACCTCGTCGCGGGTGCGGGGGACGAGCGTCATCCCGCCGGCCCGGGCCGCCTCGGCGACCTTGGCGACGCTCTCCGGATCGAAGTCCTGGGTCGGGTGGGTGAGGGCGAGGCAGCTGCCGGAGGGCAGCGCGTCGCGCAGTGCCGCGACCTTTCCCCACGGGTCGTCCTCGTCGGCGATCAGCATCAGTACGGCGATCATCAGCAGGCCGACCGGCCGGCCGGGGTCCAGCGTGGAGGTGAGCGCCGGGTGGCCCAGCAGTTCGGCGGGCTTGCCCAGGTCGGCGTGGATGTAGGTGGTGCGGCTGGCGGGGGTGGAGACCATCAGCGCCCGCGCGTGGGCCAGCACGATCGGGTCGTTGTCGACGTAGACCACGCGGGTGCCGGGGCTGACCGCCTCGGCGGTCTCGTGGGTGTTCGGCGAGGTGGGGATGCCGGTGCCGAGGTCGAGGAACTGGCGGATGCCCTGCTGCTCGGCCAGGTAGCGGACGGCGCGGCCCTGGAACGCCCGGTTCTCCTTGGCCATCGCCTTGACGCTGGGGACGGCCTCCTCGATGGCCTGGCCCATGGCGCGGTCCGGCGGGAAGTTGGTCTTTCCGCCCAGCCAGTAGTCGTACACGCGGGCGGAGTGCGGAGCGCTGGTGTCGACGCCGAAGCGTTCCCACTCGCTCGGCTCGGCCTCGTCGTTCTCGGGCTGGTCGGAGAAGTCCTGACTCATCGTCATGGCCGCGTCCTCTGAAGACGGATCATCGCACTGGGGAGGTCAGCGTAGCGGTCCTGGAGAGGGTTCGGGTGTGCGGTGCAGGGTTCCGGTCGGACGGCATCCCGGGTGGGTGTGCGCTTGGGCCGTCGGGGTGGCGCTGGGGGCCGTCGGGGTTGCCGGTGGGAGGCGCGACGGTCCGCGGGGGATGCATCGATCATGCTGTCTGATCGTCAGATTACTTCGCGTAGATTGCTGCTGGTCGCAGCCGGGATGTCGCTGCTCGGGGTCGCCGGCTGCCGGGGCTCGGAGGGGGCCGGGGGCGGTTCGCCGAGTACCGGGGCGGCCGGCGGGGCGTCCGAGGCGCCGGGCGCCGCACCGAGCCCGGAGTCACCGCCGGCCTCCGCTGCTCCCTCCGCCGGCCCGTCCACTCCTCCTCCTGCCGCTCCTGCTGCCGCCGCCCCTGCCGCCGCCTCCGGCTCGCCGGTGGCCGCGGCGCGGAAGCCGACGGCGGCCGAGGGCAGGCCGGTGTACGAGCTGGACGCCGGGCGGCGGGTGGTGGCCCTCACCATCGACGACGGTCCGGACCCGCGGCACACCCCCACCGTGTTGGCCCTGCTGGAGCAGTACGGGATCCGGGCGACCTTCTTCCTGATCGGGGAGAACGCCGTCGGACAGCCCGCACTGGTCCGGGAGATCGCCGCCCGGGGCCACCACATCGCCAACCACACCTGGACCCACCCGGACCTGCGGCAGCTGTCCGAGGCCAGGATCAGGGACGAACTGGAGCGCACCTCGGACCTGCTGAACCGGACCACCGGGAAGCCGCCGACCTGGTTCCGCGCGCCCGGCGGCGACTGGTCGGCGGCCTCGCTCAAGGTGAGCGCCGACCTCGGGATGCGGAACATGGGCTGGTCGGTGGACCCGAGGGACTGGGCCCGGCCCGGCACGTCGGTGATCACCGACCGGATCCTGAAGGACGTCCGGCCGGGCGCGATCGTGCTCAACCACGACGGTGGCGGGGACCGTTCGCAGACGGTGGCCGCGCTCAAGACCTACCTGCCGGTGCTGATCGACTCGGGGTACTACTTCACCGCCCCGCCGGGGTGAGGCGCATGCGGGGAGCGGGTGGCGGGTAGCGGTTTTTCCGGTTAAACCACTCAAAAGAGTGGATTGGGAGAACCGTTTCTGCGGATTTTGGGCTTCTAGGGTGATCTCGCATCAATTTCCCCGGCACCACCGCGTACCGCCCCGAAAGGCCCCACCCCATGCGTCTCCGCAACGCCACGCTCGCCGCCGCCAGCGCCATCGCCCTTGTCCTCGCCGTCCCCGCCTCCGCCGACGCGGCAGCCGGTGACTTCCTCTACAGGGTCGGCCCCGGGGTGCCGGCCGGTCTGGCCGACCCGGGGAGCGGCGAGTGCATCAACCTCTTCGGGGCGACCGAGAAGGATCCGGCGTTCGCGCCCGAGAACTTCACCACCTCGACCGCCACCGTCTTCCTCGACTTCGACTGCAACGGCGACGTCTTCTACGTCATGAACCCGGGCAAGAGGCTCGGCGACAGGCTCAAGCTGCGGTCCGTCGTCTTCTCCTGAGGCCGGCCGATTCCGGCGAAGCGCGGGACAGTTCGGCGATTGGTTGAGACCATTCCGGTGAACCGACACGGGAGCGGCCTTGCCGACACGAATCGCCGGGCTGCCCGCCCGGACCCGCAGACTGCTGATCGTCCTCTCCGCGCTGGTGCTCGCCGCGGCCGGCTTCGGCGTCCACCGCGCGCTCGGCTCGGGGGACACCGCCGCCGTCCGGCCGGCGCCCGCCGGCCCGCGCACCGGGGACCGGATCATCCCCGCCCCGCTCTCCGCCACCGCCGGCTCCGGACCGGCCTACCGGCTCACCGAACGGACCACCATCCGTACCGGGGGCACCGGCGGAAGCGAGGAGCAGCGTGCCGAGGTCCGGCGGATCGCCGAACAGCTGGCCGGCGAGCTGCGCCGGCCGACCGGGTACCCCCTCGACGTGACGGACGCGGGCGGGCCCGCCGACGGCATCCGGCTCGAACTCGACCCCGCGCTGCCGGAGGAGACCGGCCCCGAGGCGTACCGACTGACCTCGGACGCCACCGCCGTCCGGATCGCCGCCCGCACCCCGGCCGGGCTTTACCGGGGCACCCAGACGCTCCGTCAGCTGCTGCCGCCGCAGATCGAGAGCCGGACGCGGGTGGCCGCCGGAACGGGGTGGACGGTCGCCGCCGTCGACATCGACGACCGCCCGCGCTACTCCTACCGCGGCGCGATGCTCGACGTGGCGCGGCACTTCTTCACCCCGGCCGAAGTCAAGGGGTACATCGACCGGCTGGCCCTCTACAAGGTCAACCACCTGCACCTGCACCTGACCGACGACCAGGGCTGGCGGATCGAGATCCCCGGCCGGCCCGCGCTCACCGAGGTCGCTGCGACCAGCGAGGTCGGCGGCACACCCGGCGGCTTCTACACCGCCGCCGACTACCGGGAGATCGTCCGGTACGCGCAGGAGCGCTACCTCACCGTCGTCCCGGAGATCGACCTGCCCGGGCACAGCAACGCGATCTTCGCCGCCTACCCGGAGCTGGACTGCACCGGCAGCGCCAAGCCGTGGCCGTACACCGGGATCGAGGTCGGATTCTCCACCGTCTGCCCCACCGGCGAAGCGGTCTTCGCCTTCACCCGGGACGTCATCGCCGAGATCGTCCGGCTCACCCCCGGACCGTATCTGCACATCGGCGGCGACGAGGTGAAGAAGGTCTCCCCGGAGGCCTACCGGGAGTTCGTCCGGCGGGTGGGCGCCCAGGTGACCGCGGCCGGGAAGACGCCGGTCGGCTGGAACCAGACCGCGCCCGGCGGCATCGGGCTGCTCCAGTACTGGGACGGCAAGGGCGGGCGCGACGCGGAGCTGCGGGAGGCCGCCGGGCGCGGCGCGAAGGTGATCATGTCCCCGGCCGGCCGGACCTACCTCGACATGAAGTACGACGCCTCCTATCCGCTCGGGCTGGTCTGGGCCGGGACGGTCGACGTCTGGTCCGCCTACTCGTGGGACCCGGACACCCTGGTCGGGCTGCCGGCGGGCGCCGTCCTCGGGGTGGAGGCGCCGCTCTGGACCGAGACCCTGGACACCCCGTTCGAGCTGGACCTGATGCTGCTGCCCCGGCTGCCCGCCCTCGCCGAGCTCGGCTGGTCGCCGAAGCGGAGCCACGACTGGGGGCGGTTCAAGCAGCGGCTCGCCGAGGAGGGCGCGCGGTGGGACGCGGCCGGCTACGCGTACGAGAAGCGCGGGGAGATCCCCTGGCCGGCCGCCGGCGAGCCGGCCGGATAGCACGGCTGGGGCAACCGGGAACAGCGGCGTAGCGTGACGAGGGGAGGGTTCACGCTGGTCCCGGAGGCGGAGGAGGAACGATGTCCGTACGGGAACCGGACCCGGTGAAGCAGGAGGAGTTCGCGGGTCGGATCGTGCAGGTGCTGAACGACGCCTGCCTGGGATTCATGGCCAGCATCGGCCACCAGACCAACCTGTTCGACACCATGGCCGGCCTTGCCCCGTCGACCAGTGAGGAGATCGCCCGCGCCTGCGGGCTCGACGAACGCTACGTCCGCGAGTGGCTCGGCGCGATGGTGGTCGGCGGGATCGTCGAGTACGACCCAGGGAGCGGCAGCTACCTGCTGCCGCCCGAGCACGCGGCCTCGCTGACCCGGGCCGCGGGGCCGGAGAACCTGGCCGGGATGATGCAGTACCTCGCGCTGATGGGCGACGTCGAGCAGCAGCTCGTCGAGTGCTTCCGCAAGGGCGGCGGGGTGCCGTACTCGGCGTACCCGCGGTTCCAGGCGCTCCAGGCCGAGGAGTCCGGGCGGGTCTACGACCTGGCGCTGGTCGAGGGGATCGTCCCGCTCGTCCCCGGGCTGCCGGAGCGGCTCCGCGCCGGGATCGACGCGCTCGACATCGGTACCGGGCAGGGGCACGTCGTCAACCTGCTGGCCCGGGGCTTCCCGGCCGGCCGGTTCACCGGCGTCGACATCTCCGAGACCGGCATCGCCGCCGCCCGGGCCGAGGCCGAGGCGCTCGGCCTGGCCAACGCGCGCTTCGAGGTCGCCGACTCGGCCGAACTGACCGGCTCCTACGACCTGGTCACCGCCTTCGACGTGATCCACGACCTGGCCCGCCCGGCCGAGACGCTGGCCGCCATCGCCCGCGTGCTGCGGCCCGACGGCGTCTTCCTGATGGGCGACATCGCCGCCAGCAGCCGGCTGGAGGAGAACCTCGACCACCCGCTCGCCCCGGCGCTCTACACCTTCTCGACCTTCTACTGCATGACGGTCTCGCTCGGCGAGGGCGGCGCGGGGCTGGGGACGGTCTGGGGCGAGCAGACGGCGCGGCGGATGCTCGCCGAGGCCGGGTTCGGCTCGGTGCGGACCGCGCAGGTGGAGGGGGACGTGCTCAATGTCTACTACGTGGCGCGGTTGGACGGTGCCGCGGCGTAGGCGGCCGCGTCCGGGGTGGTCCAAGGCGGTTCGGGGCCGTGGCGGGCCCCGCCGGGGCGGGCCGGCGGGCGCGCCGGTGGAGGGTGCCCCGGCGCGGGTGGCCGGGGCGGAAGGTCGGACGTAGGTTCGAAGAGTCCGAGCGAAGGAGGGCGGCGATGACCGGCAACGGCTACGCACACCCCGAGGCGCTGGTCCCCACCGAGTGGCTGGCCCAGCACCTGGACGACGGCACGATCCGCGTCGTCGAGGTGGACGAGGACACCACCGCGTACGAGCAGGGGCACATCCCCGGCGCGGTCGGCTGGAACTGGACCACCGACCTGCACAGCCGGGTGGGGCGCGACTACACCGACCGCGACGGCATGCAGCACCTGCTGCGCGCGGCCGGGGTGGAGGACGACACCACCGTGGTGCTGTACGGCGGCAACAACAACTGGTTCGCCGCCTACGCCTACTGGTTGCTGCGGCTGCGCGGCTATGAGCCGGTGAAGCTGCTCGACGGCGGGCGGAAGAAGTGGGAGCTGGAGGAGCGTGAGCTCACCCAGGAGGTGATGGACTACCAGCACAGCGGCTACCGGCTGGCCGGCCCCGAGCACCCGGAGGTGCGGGCACTGCGCGACGAGGTGCTGGCCAAGGCGGAGGTGTTCGCCAAACCCGGCTCGGACTCCGTACTGGTCGACGTCCGTTCCCCGGCCGAGTACCGGGGCGAGGCGCTGGCACCGTCGCACCTGCCGCAGGAGCAGGCGCAGGTGCCCGGCCACATCCCCGGCGCGGTGAACATCCCCTGGTCGCAGGCGGCCAACGACGACGGCACGTTCCGATCGGCGGACGAGCTGCGCGCGCTGTACGGCGGGCAGGGCGTCGAGGCCGAACGCGAGGTGATCGCGTACTGCCGGATCGGGGAGCGCTCGGCGCACACGTGGTTCGCGCTGACCGAGCTGCTCGGGTACCCGCACGTGAAGAACTACGACGGGTCGTGGACGGAGTACGGCTCGCTGGTGCGGGCGCCGGTGGCGTTGGGGGCGTGAGCGGAGGGCCGGGGGCGTGAGTCGAGGGCCGGGGGGTGGGGTCGGCGTGTTCACGGCGTGACGTGGGCGCGGCGGCTCCATTTCGGCCTGTTTCTTCTCATGAACATTTCATCAGACAGGAGTGGGCCCCGGGTCACCGGGACAGGGATCGATGCGACCCACTGTCCCAGTGACCCTGGAGGACCACCGTGCGCAAGAGGCTGATCGTCTCTGCCGCCGCAGGCGCGCTCGCCCTGCTCCTGACCGTTCCCGCCTCCGCCGCCCAGATCGGCCCCGGCGCGGCGGGCGTCGGAGACCCGTACTACCCCAACGCCGGCAACGGCGGGTACGACGTCTCGCACTACGACATCCGCCTCAAATACCAGCCCGTCACCGACGAACTGGAAGGCACCGCCACCATCCTGGCCACCGCCACCCAGGACCTCTCGCGGTTCAACCTGGACTTCGTGCTCGGCGTCAAGGAGGTGCTGGTCAACGGCCGGACCGCGAAGTTCACGAGCACCGGTGAGTCGGAGCTGGAGATCACCCCCGCCCGTCCGCTCACCAAGGGCAGCCCCGTGACCGTCGTCGTCCGCTACGCCGACAAGCCCGGCGAGGTGGAGCGCGGCGGCTACTCCGCCTGGCTGCGCACCCCCGACGGCGGCGTCGCGGCCAACGAGCCCGAGGGCTCCGCCTGGTGGTTCCCGAGCAACGACCACCCCACCGACAAGGCCACCTACGACGTCTCCGTCCTCGTGCCCGACGGCACCCAGGCGATCAGCAATGGCCTCCTCACCGGGCAGAGCTCACGGGCCGGCTGGACCCGCTACAACTGGCGCCAGACCAAGCCGCAGGCCACCTATCTGGCCACGCTCGCGATCGGCCGGTTCGACCTCCGGACCGACACCACACCGGGCGGGCTGCCGGTCGTCACGGCCTACAGCAAGGACCTCGGCGACAACGACGGCGCCGCGCGCGCCAGCGTCGAGCGCACCGGAGAGCTGGTCGACTGGCTGAGCGGCTACTTCGGGGCGTACCCGTTCGACTCGATCGGCGGCTACGTGCCCAACGTGCCCACCGGCTACGCCCTGGAGACCCAGACCCAGATCTTCTACAGCCCAGCGCAGTTCTCCCGCGGCTCCAACACCTCCGTCGTCGTCCACGAGCTGGCCCACCAGTGGTACGGCGACAGCGTCTCCGTCCAGCGCTGGAGCGACATCTGGCTCAACGAGGGCTTCGCCCGCTACTCGCAGTGGCTCTGGTCCGAGCACGAGAACGAGGGCACGGCGCAGGAACTTGCCGACTATGTCTACACCTCCTACCCGGCCGACAACGCCTTCTGGAGCATCAAGCCCGGCGACCCCGGGGCGGACCACCAGTTCGCCGGTGCCGTCTACGACCGGGGTGCGGTGGCCATCCAGGCGCTGCGCAACGCCATCGGGGACGAGAAGTTCTTCCAGATCCTGAAGGGCTGGCCGGCCGAGCGCAAGTACGGCAACGCCACCATCCAGCAGTTCCAGGCGTACGCCGAGCGGATCTCCGGGAAGCCGCTCGCGGACCTCTTCAACACCTGGCTGTTCACGGCCTCGAAGCCGTCGGTGTCGTCGGCGGGCGTTCCGGCGGCGGCCCCGTCGGGTGCGGCGGGCCTGGCGCCGAGCGCCAAGGCGACGGCGCCGGAGCCGAAGTCGTGGAAGAAGATCCAGGAGACCAACTCGCTGCACGATCACGAGCACTGAGACGAGTGCACGGGTGTCGAACGGGCCCGGTGATCGGGTGACGTGAGGTGACGGGCGTGGGGGGGGGGGGGGGGGGGGGGGGGGGGGGGGGGGGGGGGGGGGGGGGGGGGGGGGGGGGGGGGGGGGGGGGGGGGGGGGGGGGGGGGGGGG
>NZ_JBVJCO010000090.1:0-10515 GCF_055588525.1 Kitasatospora sp. NPDC041988 | reverse complement strand
ACTGCAGGGGGGACCCTGTGGGAGAGTAGGACGCCGCCGAACAATCATTCACAGAGAACCCCCACCCGGATCCCGGGTGGGGGTTCTTTGCGTTTTCCGGAGACTTCCCGCAGAGGGCGGTGCGACCAGGGAGGGCAGACGGACGATACCTCCTCGGCGGCGTGCGGCGTGCGGCGTGCGGCGTGCGGCGTGCGGCGTGCGGCGTGCGGTGTGGGAGTGGCGGTGCGGTGGCCGGAAGCGCGCTTCGGGGTGCTCGGAGGGCCTCCTCCACCGTCAATATGCCGCTAAAACTCCCTGATCAGCGCCCCGATCGGTGGAGAATCACCTGCTACGCCGTAGTCTCCAAGGGAGGGGAACAGGTGTCCGGGGTGGTCCCCCGGGCCGGCCGGATCAAGAATGGTGCACATGGGACGCGGCAGGCTGCGGATCTACCTCGGGGCGGCTCCCGGGGTCGGCAAGACGTACGCCATGCTCGCCGAGGCACACCGGCGGCTGGAGCGCGGTACCGACGTGGTCGTCGGCTTCGTCGAGGACCACGGGCGCCGGCACACCGCGGGCCTGGTCACCGGCCTGGAGACCGTGCCGCGCCGGGAGATGGCCCACCGGGGCGCGTCGTTCACCGAGATGGACCTGGACGCGGTGCTGGCCCGTCGGCCGCAGGCGGTGCTGGTGGACGAGCTCGCGCACACCAACGTCCCCGGCTGCCGCAACGCCAAGCGGTGGCAGGACGTCGAGGAGCTGCTCGCGGCGGGCGTCGACGTCGTCTCGACCGTGAACATCCAGCACCTGGAGTCGCTGGGTGACGTGGTCGAGGGCATCACCGGGGTCCGGCAGCGCGAGACCGTGCCGGACGAGGTGGTGCGGCGGGCCGACCAGATCGAGCTGGTCGACATGGACCCGCAGGCGCTGCGCCGCCGCCTCGCGCACGGCAACGTGTACGCGCCGGAGAAGATCGACGCCGCCCTCGCCAACTACTTCCGCCCGGGGAACCTGACCGCGCTGCGCGAGCTGGCACTGCTATGGACGGCCGACCGGGTCGACGAGTACCTGCAGAAGTACCGGGCCGAGCAGGGAATCAAGGGCACCTGGCAGGCCCGGGAGCGGATCGTGGTCGGCCTGACCGGCGGCCCCGAGGGCGCGACGCTGATCCGCCGGGCCGCCCGGATCGCCGCCCGCGGCTCCGGCGGCGAGCTCCTGGCCGTCCACATCTCCCGCTCGGACGGCCTGGCCGGCCCGGGGTCGGGCTCCTCGCAGGCGCTGATCGAGCAGCGGGCGCTGGTGGAAAGCCTCGGCGGCTCCTTCCACGCCGTCCTCGGCGACGACCCGGCCGCCGGGCTGCTGGACTTCGCGCGTGGCGTCAACGCCACCCAGATCGTGCTGGGCACCAGCCGCCGGCCCGCCTGGCAGTACATCTATGGCCCGGGCGTCGGCACGACCGTGACCAGGGCGTCCGGCGACATCGACGTGCACATCGTGACCCATGAGCAGGCCGCCCGGGGGCTGGGCCGGATCCCGATCCGCAAGGTCACCGACCTCGGCCGGACGCGCGCCGTCGCGGGCTGGCTGATCGGCCTGGCCGGGCCGCCGCTGCTGGCCCTGCTGCTCACCCACGTGGAGGGCCTCGGGCTCTCCACCGACATGCTGCTCTTCCTGTCGCTGACGGTCTGCGCGGCGCTGGTCGGCGGGCTGTTCCCGGCGATCGCGTCCGCGCTGGTCGGCTCCTCGGCGCTGAACTACTACTTCGCGCCGCCGATCCACACCTTCACCATCGACGAGCCGCAGAACATCATGGCGGTGGCGATATTCACCGCCGTCGGCATCGCGGTCGCCTCCGTGGTGGACCTCGCGGCACGGCGCACCCACCAGGCCGCGCGCAGCCAGACCGAGGCCCAGACGCTCAGCGCCCTGGCCGGCACCGTGCTGCGCGGCGCGCCGGGCGGCGACGGCGTGCTGACCGCGCTGCTGGAGCAGGTCCGGGAGACCTTCCAGCAGGACTCGGCCGTGCTGCTGGAGCGGCCCGACCCGCTCGGCCCCTGGCACCCCGTCGCGGTGGCGGGCCCGCACCCGCCGGAGCGGCCGGAGACCGCCGATGTGGACGTCCCGGTCGGCGACACCCTGGCGCTGGCGCTGCGCGGCCGGGTGCTGCCCGCCGAGGACCGCCGCCTGCTCGGCGCCTTCGCCGCGCAGGCCGCCGTCCTGCTGGAGCGCCGCCGGCTGGCCGGGGAGGCCGCCGCGGCCCGCCGCGAGGCCGAGGGCAACCGGATCCGCACCGCCCTGCTCGCCGCCGTCTCGCACGACCTGCGCACCCCGCTGGCCGGTATCAAGGCCTCCGTCACCTCGCTGCGCTCGGCGGACGTCGAGTGGGACGAGGCGGACGAGGCCGAGCTGCTGGCCGGTATCGAGGCCGGCGCCGACCGGCTCGACCACCTGATCAACAACCTGCTCGACATGAGCCGGCTGCAGACCGGCACCGTCACCCCGCTGATCCAGGAGACCGACCTGGACGAGGTGGTGCCGTTCGCGCTCGGCGGGGTGCCGCCGGAGGCCGTCCGGCTGGACGTCCCGGAGACCTTGCCGATGATCCGGGCCGACGGCGGGCTGCTGGAGCGCTCACTGGCCAACCTGGTCGAGAACGCCGTCAAGTACAGCCCGGCCGGGGTGAAGGTGCTGGTCAAGGCGGACGCGCTGGTCCCGGTGGGTGGTCCTGGCCGGGTCGAGCTGCGGATCGTCGACCGTGGGCCGGGCGTGCCCGAGGATGCCAAGGAGCGGATCTTCGCGCCGTTCCAGCGGTACGGGGACGCGCCGCGCGGCGCCGGTGTGGGCCTCGGGCTCGCCGTGGCGCGCGGCTTCGTCGAGGCGATGGACGGCACCGTGACCGCCGAGGACACCCCCGGGGGCGGCCTCACCATGGTCGTCACCCTGCCCGCCGCCGATCGCCCGCCCGAGCCGGCACCGCCGCCGCCGGAACCCACGGACCGCCCCTCCCACGTATGACCACCTCTCTTCCGACAGCTGTGAAAGGCGGAGCCCGCATGACCCGGGTCCTCGTCGTGGACGACGAACCACAGATCGTCCGCGCGCTGGTGATCAACCTCAAGGCCCGTAAGTACGAGGTCGACGCGGCCCACGACGGCGCGAGCGCGCTGGAGCTGGCCGCCGCCCGCCACCCCGACGTGGTCGTCCTGGACCTGGGCCTGCCCGACATGGACGGCGTCGAAGTGATCAAGGGTCTGCGCGGCTGGACCAGGGTGCCGATCATCGTGCTCTCCGCCCGGCACGCCTCCGACGAGAAGGTCGAGGCGCTCGACGCCGGCGCCGACGACTACGTCACCAAGCCGTTCGGCATGGACGAGCTGCTCGCCCGGATGCGCGCCGCCGTCCGTCGTGCCGAGCCGGTGGCCGGCGAGGACGACTCCCTGGTGGTCACCGAGAGCTTCACCGTCGACCTCGCCGCGAAGAAGGTCAACCGGGACGGCACCGACGTCCGCCTCACCCCGACCGAGTGGCACCT
Source organism: Kitasatospora sp. NPDC041988 (assembly GCF_055588525.1). Classification (NCBI taxonomy): domain Bacteria; kingdom Bacillati; phylum Actinomycetota; class Actinomycetes; order Kitasatosporales; family Streptomycetaceae; genus Kitasatospora; species Kitasatospora sp. NPDC041988. Next base: position 7,004 of record NZ_JBVJCO010000090.1, on the reverse strand, counting down.
GCTGGAGGTGCTGGTCCGCAACGCCGGGCGGCTGGTCAGCCAGACCCAGCTGCTTCAGGAGGTCTGGGGCCCCGCCTACCGCACCGAGACCAACTACCTGCGGGTCTACCTGGCCCAGCTGCGCCGCAAGCTGGAGCGCGACCCCTCGCACCCGCGCCACTTCATCACCGAGCCGGGCATGGGCTACCGCTTCGAGAGCTGAGCCGAGCTGAGCCGAGCCGAGCCGAGCCGAGCTGCCCGGGGCGGGCGGCGAGCCGGTTCCGCTACCCCGGTGACCTCGTGACCTGCCACAGCCGGGCCCGATACCGGTAGCCTTTCCGACATGAGTGGTGACATCAGCAGCGACCAGCCGCAGGGCCGCTTCCGCCGTATGCTCAGCCGGCTGACCTCCTCCCAGGAGGAGCTGCAGGCGGAGGAGCTGCGCCAGGAGAGTGCGGCGGAGTCGGGCTGCACTCCGATCGCCAGCTGCGGGGACCGTGAACTGGTCACCGTCGCGGGCACCCTGCGCACCGTGACGCTCCGCCCCCGGGCCGGCGTGCCCGCGTTGGAGGCCGAGCTCTTCGACGGCACCGAGGCACTGGACGTGGTCTGGCTCGGCCGCCGCTCCATCGTGGGCATAGAGCCCGGCCGCCGGCTCGTCGCCAGCGGCCGGATCGGCCACGCACGCGGGCGCCGCGTGCTGTTCAACCCCCGCTACGAGCTGCGTCCGGTTGGACACGGGAGCGAATGAGAGTGAGCAATCAGCCCGGCGGCGAGACCGCCGCCCAGCTCGACCTGGCCGAGCCCGGCCCGGCCGGGAGCGACCGGGACAGTGCCGAGGCCGAGGCGGCCCGGCAGGCGGCCGCCTCCAAGGAGGCCGCCGACACCGTGATGCAGGCCTTCGGCGGCGTGCGCGGCATGGTCGACATGACGCTGCCCGGCCTGGTCTTCATCGTCACCTACAACATCACCCACCAGGTCCCGGCGGCGGCCTGGGCCGCGCTCGGCCTGAGCGCCCTGTTCGTGGTGGCGCGCCTGGCCAAGCGGGAGACCGTCCAGCACGCCTTCAGCGGCGTGTTCGGGGTCGCCATCGGTGCCTGGATCTCGATGAAGACCGGCAAGGCGGAGAACTTCTACCTGCCGGGCCTGCTCTGGAACGTCGGCTACTGCATCGGCCTGGCCGTCTCGGCGCTGGTCCGCTGGCCGCTGATCGGCGTCATGCTCGGCCCGGTCACCGGCGAGATGTTCACCTGGCGCAAGGAGAACCCGGGCCGGCTGGCCGCCTACACCAAGGCCACCTGGGCCTGGGTGTTGATCATGGGCATCAAGCCGCTGATCCTGTTCCCGCTGTACTTCACGCACAACGTCAACCTGCTCGGCTGGCTCAAGGTCGCCCTCGGCATCCCGCCGATGCTGCTGGCGATGTACGTCACCTGGCAGATCCTGCTGAAGGCGCCGCCGCCGATCAAGGCGCAGCTGGACGAGGAGCCCGGCGACTAGGACGCCCGCCAGGACGCGCCCGCCCGGACGGCGACCAGGACGGCAGAGGGCCCGCACTCGAACCGAGTGCGGGCCCTCTCACGTTCCGCCCCTGCTACTGGGCGCCGGAGGACGCCGAGAGGAGGTTCTCCAGCTCCTCCTCGCGCTCCTGCGCGGCCACGAAGAGCAGCTCGTCGCCGCCCTCCAGGGTGTCGTCCTTGCCCGGGGTGAGCACCCGGCCCTCGCGGATGATGGTCACCAGCGAGGTGTCCGGCGGCCACGGCACGTCGCCGACCCGGGTGCCGACCAGTTCGGTGTCGGAGGCCAGGGTCAGCTCGACCAGGTTGGCGTTGCCCTGGCTGAAGCGCATCAGCCGGACGAGGTCGCCGACGCTGACCGCCTCCTCGACCAGGGCGGACATCAGGCGCGGGGTGGAGACGGCGACGTCCACGCCCCAGGACTCGTTGAAGAGCCACTCGTTCTTCGGGTTGTTCACGCGGGCGACCACCCGCGGCACCCCGTACTCGGTCTTCGCGAGGAGCGAGACGACCAGGTTGACCTTGTCGTCACCCGTCGCGGCGATCACCACGTGGCAGCGCTGCAGCGCTGCCTCGTCCAGCGAGGTGATCTCGCAGGCGTCGGCCAGCAGCCACTCCGCCATGGGGACCCGCTCCACCGAGATGGAGTTCGGGTTCTTGTCGATCAGCAGGACCTCGTGGCCGTTCTCCAGCAGCTCGCCCGCGATCGAGCGGCCGACGGCACCGGCTCCGGCAATGGCGACCCGCATCAGTGACCCTCCTCGTCCGGCCCCTGCGCGAACGCGGCCTCGACCGCCGTCAGGTCGGCCCGGCGCAGCATCACGTGCACCAGGTCGCCCTCCTGCAGCACCATCTGGGACGTGGGCAGCACGCCCTCGCCGAGCCGGGTGACGAACGCCACCCGGGTGCCGGAGGCCTCCTCCAGCGCGCTGACCCGGTGGCCGATCCAGCGCGGGTCGTACGCGACCTCGGCGAGCTGGACGGTGCCGCTCGGGTCCTGCCAGAGCGGCTCGGCGCCGCTCGGCAGCAGCCGGCGCAGCATCTGGTCGGCCGTCCAGCGGACGGTGGCCACGGTCGGGATGCCCAGACGCTGGTAGACCTCGGCGCGGCGGGGGTCGTAGATCCGGGCCGCGACGTTCTCCACGCCGAAGTTCTCCCGGGCCACCCGGGCCGCGATGATGTTGGAGTTGTCACCGCTGGAGACGGCGGCGAACGCGCCGGCCTCCTCGATGCCCGCCTCCTTCAGGGTGTCCTGGTCGAAGCCGACACCCGTGACCCGGCGCCCGTTGAATCCGGCGCCCAGGCGGCGGAAGGCCGTCGGGTCCTGGTCGACGACGGCGACCGAGTGGCCCTGTTTCTCCAGTGCTCTGGCGAGGGCGGAGCCCACGCGGCCGCAGCCCATGATGACGATGTGCACCGGCGCTACCTCACCCGTCCCGTTGGGTTCTTGACCTGCGCAAACACCGTTCGTCATCCTTCCCCGCCCCGCCGTCCGGGGCGAGCGATCTCGTGGTCGCGCGGCTCGACAACCTGAGTGTTGCCCGCCTGCTCGTATCCGACACGCTAGCCGGTCCACCGAACACAGTCGCGACGAAGGGGGGGACGTAAGTCGGACCGCACGTCGAACAGCCCCTACGATTCCTTAACGTGCCTATGCCGACTGACCTTCCGAAACGCATCCTGATCGGGCGTGCGCTACGCAGCGACAAGCTCGGGGAAACGCTGCTCCCCAAGCGCATCGCGCTGCCCGTCTTCGCCTCGGACGCGCTCTCCTCGGTCGCGTACGCGCCCGAGGAGATCCTGCTGACGCTCTCCCTGGCGGGCGCCTCGGCCATTCACTTCTCATGGCAGATCGGCGTCGTCGTCGCCATCGTGATGCTCGCCGTGGTGGCCTCGTACCGGCAGAACGTGCACGCGTACCCGAGCGGCGGTGGCGACTACGAGGTCGCCACCGTCAACCACGGCGCCAACTCCGGCCTGGTGGTCGCCAGCGCGCTGATGGTCGACTACATCCTCACCGTGGCCGTCTCCACCACCTCCGGGGTGGCCAACGTGGTCTCCGCGGTGCCCGCGCTGCGCGGCCACGAGCTGACCCTCTCGGTGGTCGTGGTCATCGTGCTGATGGGCATGAACCTGCGCGGGGTCCGCGAGTCCGGCAGCGCCTTCGCCGTCCCGACGTACGCCTTCATGGTCGGCGTGCTCGGCATGGTCGTGTACGGCGTGGTCCGCCACTTCGGCCTCGGCCAGGACATTTCCGCCGAGAGCTCCGGCTTCCACCTCCAGGCCACCCCCGGCAACGAGTCGCTGGCCGGCTTCGCGATGGTGTTCCTGCTGCTGAAGGCGTTCTCCTCGGGCTGTGCCGCGCTCACCGGCGTCGAGGCGATCTCCAACGGTGTGCCGGCCTTCCGCAAGCCGAAGAGCAAGAACGCGGCGACCACGCTGCTGATGATGGCGTCCATCGCCGTGGTGATGTTCATGGGCATCATCTGGCTGGCCCGCCTCACCGGCGTCCAGATGGCCGAGAACCCCGTCGAGCAGCTCGGCGGCGCCCCCGGCGACTACCACCAGAAGACCGCGCTCGCCCAGATCAGCGAGGCCGTCTTCTCCAACTTCACGCCCGGCTTCTACTTCGTCGCCGCCGTGACCGGCCTGATCCTGGTGCTGGCCGCCAACACCGCCTTCAACGGCTTCCCGGTGCTCGGCTCGATCCTCGCCCAGGACCGCTACCTGCCGCGCCAGCTGCACACCCGCGGCGACCGGCTGGCCTTCTCCAACGGCATCATCCTGCTGGCGCTGGCCGCGATCCTGTTCATCATCGCCTTCGACGCCGACCCCACCCGGCTGATCCAGCTCTACATCGTCGGCGTCTTCGTCTCGTTCAACATGAGCCAGTCCGGCATGATCCGGCACTGGACCAGGCTGCTGCGCACCGAGACCGACCCGGCCAAGCGCCGCCACATGCAGCGCAGCCGGGCGATCAACACCTTCGGCCTGGTGATGACCATGGCCGTGCTGATCGTCGTCCTCGCCACCAAGATCAGCCACGCCTGGATCGCGATCGCCACGATGGTCGTGCTGTTCGTGATGATGAAGGCGATCCGCCGCCACTACGACCGGGTCTCCGACGAGCTGGTCGCCGCCGAGGAGCCGGACGACGTGGTGCTGCCCACCCGGGTGCACGCCATCGTGCTGGTCTCCAAGCTGCACAAGCCCGCCCTGCGCGCCCTCGCGTACGCACGGCTCGCCCGCGCCCACACGCTGGAGGCCGTCACCGTCAACGTCGACCCGGCGGACACCGCGGCACTGCGCCAGGAGTGGGACGAGCGCGGCATCGAGGTGCCGCTCAAGGTGCTGGACTCGCCGTTCCGCGAGATCACCGGGCCGGTGCTGGACTACGTCAAGAACCTGCGCCGCAGCAGCCCGCGCGACGTCGTCTCGGTGTACATCCCGGAGTACGTGGTCGGTCACTGGTACGAGCACCTGCTGCACAACCAGAGCGCGCTGCGCCTCAAGGGGCGGCTGCTGTTCAAGCCCGGGGTCATGGTGACCTCGGTACCGTGGCAGCTGGAGTCCTCCGAGCGGCGCAGGCCGCAGAAGGCCTGGTCGGCGCCGGGTGCCGTCCGGCGTGGCGAGCCTCGGGCGCCGAAGGCCGTAAAGTCGAAGGTCTCCGGTACGCCGGACGGTACGACCGCCGCCTCCGCTGACAGCAGCAAGGACTCCTCCCAGTGACCCGCAACACCCCGTCCCGCTCCCACGGCTCGTCCGGTTCGTCCGGCAAGGGCTCAGCCAAGGGCGCCCGCAAGGGCGGCGCCGGCAAGCCCGGGCAGGTCGCCCGGCCGCGCTGGGGCAAGCCCGTCCGCCCGGCCGCCACCGACCGCGACGGCTTCACCGCGCAGACGGCGCCGCTCGCGCCGGCGGAGCGCGCCCCGGAGCCGGAGCGCGCCGAGCGGCCGGCCGCCGCTGCCGCGCCGCGCCAGGAGAAGGCCAAGGAGAAGCCCAAGGGCGGGGACCGTCCGCGCAAGCAGGCCGTCCGCCCGCCGAAGGCGCTGCGCACCACCCGCGCCCCGCGCGCCGAGGCGGCCCCCCGGGGCCCCGGCGGCGACCCGCTGGTCGGCGAGCGGTACGAGGTCGAGGTCGGCCCGGTCGCGCACGGCGGCGGGCACTGCGTGGCCCGGCACGAGGGCCGGGTGCTGTTCGTCCGGCACGCGCTGCCCGGCGAGAAGGTCGTCGTTCAGGTCACCGACGGCACCACCAAGTCGCGCTTCCTGCGCGCCGACGCCGTGGAGATCCTGGAGCCCGCCAAGGACCGGATCGCCCCGCCCTGCCCGTTCGCCGGGCCCGGCAAGTGCGGCGGCTGCGACTGGCAGCACGTCACCCCCGGCGGGCAGCGCAAGCTCAAGGTGCAGGTGCTCACCGAGCAGCTGGCCAAGCTGGCCGGCCTCACCCCGGCCGAGGCCGGCTGGGACGGCAGCGTCGAGCCGGTCGGCGGCAAGCTCCCGGCCGGGCAGGTGCCGGCCTGGCGCACCCGGGTGCAGTACGCGGTCGACCAGGAGACCGGCAAGGTCGGCCTGCGCAAGCACCGCTCGCACGAGATCCAGCCGATCGACCGCTGCCTGATCGCGGCCGAGGGCGTCACGGAGCTGGGCATCGAAGCCCGCGACTGGCCCGGCGTCGCCACCGTCGAGGTGATCGCCGCCGCCGGCTCCTCCGACCGCCAGGTGGTGCTCACCCCGGTGCCGGGCGCGCAGCTGCCGCTGGTCGAGCTCGACAAGCCGGTGTCGATCGCCCGGATCGACGAGCACGACAACATCCACAAGGTCCACGGCCGCTCCTTCGTGCGCGAGCGCGCGGCCGGCCGGACGTGGCGGGTCAGCAACGGCGGCTTCTGGCAGATCCACCCCGAGGCCCCGGACACCCTGGTCGACGCCGTCCTGGACGGCCTGGACCCGCAGTGGGGCGAGAGCGCGCTCGACCTGTACTGCGGTGTCGGCCTCTTCGCCGGCGCGCTGGCCGACCGGGTCGGCGAGGACGGCGCGGTGCTCGGCATCGAGTCCTCCAAGCAGGCCGTGGTCGACGCCCGGCACAACCTGGCCGTGCTGGACAACGTGCGGATCGAGTGCGACCGGGTCGAGACGCTGCTGCCGCGCACCGGCATCACCTCCACCGACGTGATCGTCCTCGACCCGCCGCGTGCCGGCGCCGGCCGCGAGACCGTGGCCCACCTGGCGGGCCTCTCGGCCCGGCGGATCGCCTACGTCGCCTGTGACCCGGCCGCCCTGGCCCGTGACCTCGCGTTCTTCCGCGAGGGCGGGTACCGGCCGGTCTCGCTGCGGGCCTTCGACCTGTTCCCGATGACCCACCACTTCGAGTGCGTGGCGATCCTGGAGCCGGTCGGCGAGTAGCCGGACGGGCGCGACGACAGCTGAACGGCAGGGAGGGGGGGGGGGGGGGGGGGGGGGGGGGGGGGGGGGGGGGGGGGGGGGGTTGTTGTGTTTGTTGTGGGTTTTT
>NZ_JBVJCO010000089.1:0-11941 GCF_055588525.1 Kitasatospora sp. NPDC041988 | reverse complement strand
GCAACCGCACGTCCAGGACCGCGACCTGCGGCCGCAATGCCGGGACACGGGCCAGTGCCTGCGCGCAGGTGCCGGCCTCACCGACGACCTCCATGCCGGGCTCCGCCTCCAACAGGTCGCGCACCCCCCGCCGGACCACCTCGTGGTCGTCCAGCAGGAACACCCGTACGGGCCGGTCGGGCTCCGTCGCGTCCATCGCCGGCTCCCCGGGGGTTGGCGTCGTCTCCCGAACGATTCTGCGCGCCGGACCGCCGAGCCGCACCGTCGCGCCGCAGCAGAGGAAGGGATCAGCCGGACCGGACCCCCGTGACCGGGCTCCGCAGGCGGTGGGCAACCGGCGTCTGCCGCTGCTGCCGGGCGGCGCCGGGCATAGCCTGGACGCAAGCCCGAACGCCGGGTCCGCCACGAGCAACGGGCCGCCCCGCGATGCCGCCCCGCAATCCGGAGGTGCCGGCCATGAAGAACCCTGTCGTCGTGGGCATCGACGCCTCGGAGTCGAGCGAGCAGACCGTCGACTGGGCGTCGGACGAGGCGTGGCTGCGGGAGGCGCCGCTCCACCTGGTCCACGCCTGGTTCGGTGAGACCGCGCACGCTCCCGCCGGCCGCGAGACACGACTCACCAAGGACGCGGGAACCGCTCTCCTCGACGCGGCACGCGAGCGGGTCCTGCTCCGGCACCCCGGCCTCGACATCACCGCCACCCTGGTCGACGACCACGCACGTGAGGCCCTGGCCACGGCCGCCGAGGGCGCGCTCCTCCTGGTGCTCGGCGCGCGGGGTTCGGGGGGCTTCCCCCGGCTGCTGCTCGGCTCGACCAGCCTTCACGCCACCGCTCACGCCCCCTGCCCGGTCGTCGTGGTGCACCCCACCGAGGCCGAGGCCGGCGGCGCGGTGGTGGCGGGCGTCCAAGGCAAGGAACGGGACGACGAAGTGCTCGCGTACGCCTTCGACTCCGCGCTGCACCGGAACCTCCCCCTGCTCGTGCTCCATGCCTGGGCCTACCCGCTGGTCGCCGGCCCGGGGCACGAGCTCCCGCTGGTCTACGAAGAGAGTCACATCGCCGCCGAGCACGAGCGGCTGCTCTCCGAGGTGCTGGCCGGCTGGCGTGAGCGGTTCCCCGAGGTCGCCGTCACGGCGACCTCCGTGCGCTCCAACCCGGCCCGGGAGCTGGTCGCCAGATCGCAGGGGCAGCGGCTGGTCGTCGTCGGCCGGCACGGGGAGCACCGCGGCCCGTTCGGCAGGCTCGGTTCGACCGGCCAGGCGGTCGTCCAGCACGCCCACTGCCCGGTGGCCGTCGTTCCGGGCTGAGCCCCCGCGATGTCGACGCGGGACAGCCCTGTGGAAACAGGGCCGGCCATCACGGGCCGTCCGACCCGGTGGAGGAGCCATGACATCCGCCAGCAGGAACCGTCCGATCGTCCTCGGTGTGGACGCCGTCGCCCCGGGGCCGATGGTGGTGGCCTGGGCCGCCGACGAGGCCGACCGCCGCGGACTGCCGGTGCGGATGGTCCATGCCCTGCCGCCGATGTCCCAGGATCCGCATGCCTTCGAAGCGGGGCGGTACCGCAAGGAGCTGCGCGAGCGCGGCGACCAGGCCCTGGACGGGGCCGCCGCCCTCGCCCTCCGACGGCACCCCGACCTGTCGGTGGCGACGGCCGTCGCAGAGGACGTTCCCGCCGTGGTGCTCTGCCGGGAGTCCGCCCACGCCGAACTCGTCGTCGTCGGCTCGCGCCGGCTGAGCCGACTGGAGGAGGTGCTGAGCGCCTCGTCGGTGGCCGTGCCGGTGAGCGCCCAGGCCCACTGCCCGGTGGTCGTCGTCCGCGAACCGGAGGATGTCACCCAGGACCAGCCGTACCTCGTCGTCGGTGTGGACGGCAGCCCGTCATCCGCAGCGGCCGTCGACTTCGCCTTCGACCTCGCTGCACGGCGCGGAGCCGCACTGCGCGCCGTCTGGGTCTGGCGGTCGCACCTGATCGGCCGTGTCGACGAGGAGGCCGCCGTCCAGACCCTGCGGCGGCTGCTGACCGAGAGCACGGCCGGACGCCGGACCGTCCACCCCGACATCGCGCTCACGCACGAGGTGGTGCGCGGCCACCCCGTCGAGGAACTGGCCAAGGCCTCCGAGCACGCGCTCGGCGTCGTGGTGGGACGCCGCGGGCGCGGCGGGTTCACCGGCATGCGGCTCGGGTCCGTCCCGCACGGCCTGCTGCACCGCGCCCACTGCCCGGTCTTCACGGTCCCCACTCCGCCTGAGGGCGGGCACTGAGCACGGCCCGCCGGGCGGGACCGCCCGCCGTCGTCGCCCGCTCCCCTCGCCGACCCACGGCCTGCGGTTACAGGATGGAGGGACCGGACGACACCCCCGACCCCACCCGGCGGGCGTGAACACCCACGGGACCGGCCCCGCAGGCGGCCCCCGAAGGAACGGACCTGGACATGGACGAGCGCACCGCACCCCCGTCAGCCCGGACCAAACAGTGGACCCTCCGCCTGGACCTCTTCGAGGAGGGCGACACCACCAAGGTGCACGCCGTGCTCGACACCGGTGACAACACACTGGAGAGCCGGACCACAGCTCACCGCAACCCGCATGACGACCCCGTGCCGGAGATCGGCGACGAGTACGCCGCCGGGCGTGCCCTGGTGGACCTCGGGCACCAACTGCTCCGCGCCGGACGGACCGACGCGGCCGCGAACGACACGCCGCCGGATTCCTGAGTCGCTGACACGGCCCCGATCGTCACGGGCCGCCGGGGCACCGCCCAGGCGTCGACTTCGGCTTCGCCCATTCACTCGGAGGACATCGTGAACGGACCGGTCGTGGCGGGCTTCGACGGGTCGCCCGAGAGCGTCGCCGCCACCGACTGGGCGGCCCGCGAGGCGCTCGGTCGCCGGCTGCCCCTGAAACTCGTCCAGGCCTGGCCCTGGCCCAGGACCGATGTGCTGGGCACCTCCGACGCCGTCACCTGGAGCAGGCAGCAGCTGGCCTTCCGGGAGGCCGATCTGCGTGCCCGGTTCCCGGGAGCCGAGGTGACCTCCGCCCACGTGCCGGAGGACCCCGCCACGGCGCTGGAGGCCGCGGGCCGGGACGCCACGATGCTGGTGCTCGGGTCGCGCGGGCTCAGCACGCTGCGCGGCTTCCTGGTCGGGTCCGTCAGCCAGGAAGTCCTCCGGCGGGCGACCTGCCCGGTGGTACTCGTCCGGGCCGACGACTCCCCGGACGGCGCAGCCGAGCGCGAGGTCGTCCTCGGCCTGGACCTCCGGCACCCGTGCGACGCCGTGATCGCCTTCGCCTTCGAGGCCGCCGCCCTGCGCGCGGCACCACTGCGCGCCGTCCACGCCTGGGACCAGCCGAACGGCAGCGCGTACATGGCCTTCGCGGCGATCGGCAACACGGTCGAGGATCTCGCGCTGGCCGAGCGGAAGGAGCTCACGGACGCACTGCGGCCCTGGCGGGACCGCTACCCGCAGGTGCCGGTGACGGCGGACCTGGTCCGTGGGAGTGCCGCCGGGGTCCTCGTCGAGGAGGCGGCCCGGGCCGGGCTCGTGGTGGTCGGCCGCCGCACTCACCGCGCGCCGATCGGCACGCACATCGGGTCGGTGGCCCACGCCGCCATCCACCACGTCCACTGCCCGGTCGCGGTCGTCCCCTACAGCTGACGCGCCGGCATCTCCGGTACCGGTGGGTCCTGTCGGCGGCACGGTCAGGGCCGAACGACCCACGCCCGGCACGCGAGCGGCGCGGCACGCTGGAAGGGAGAGGTGAGAACCATGCACACAGTAATCGTGTACGAGAGCATGTACGGCAACACCCGCGAGATCGCCGAAGCGATCGCCGAGGGCGTCCACGAGGCCGCGCCGGACGCCGCGGTCGACTGCATCCCCGTGGCAGAGGCCGGCACCGACGTCACGCGGACCGCCGACCTCCTCGTGGTCGGTGGACCGACCCACATGCACGGCATGTCCTCAGGTCTCAGCCGCCGGATGGCCGCCTCCGCCGAGGCGAAGAAGGAGGGACGCGAGGACGCCGCGCGGGAGGCCGCCGCGACCGCGGAGGGCCAGGGCCTGCGCTCCTGGTTCCACGGCCTCCCGAAGACCGAACCCGGCACCCACGCGGCAGCCTTCGACACCCGCGCCGACATGCGGATGAGCGGCAGCGCGGCCGAGGGCATCGCACAGCGGCTCTCCCGCCACCACTACGACGTGGTGGCCGAACCCGAGGGATTCATCGTCGAGGAGGCCGACGGTCCCCTGCGGGCCGGTGAACGGGACCGGGCCAGGGCATGGGGCGCAGCACTGGTCTGACCTGCCGTCTGACGCGCATGGTCAGCGGGTGACGCTCCAGACCAGGCTGCGGGTCAGCGCCGGGGTCAGGGCCGGGTCGATGACGGCCGAGGTGGGGTCGTTCGCAACGGCCTTGAGCTCGTGGGCCGCGGGCTTGGGGCCGGTGGGGCCGAGGTCGGCGATGGCGATCGTCTTGCGGTCGCGCAGGGCCGTCACCTCCTTCCCGTCGAGGTACCAGAGCAGCTTGGTGCCGGAGACCGGGAGGTCGACGGTGAGGCGGTCGGTCGCGGTCAGCCGGGTGGTGACGGGCGTGGCGCTGGAGAGGGTGGAGGCGTGCCGGTAGAAGCCGGCGATCATCGCCTCGCGGCCGGGGAGGTTGAACTCGCGCCCCAGGGAGCGCATCACGGAGTTGTCGGTCGGCCGGTTGAGGCCGGACGGGTGGTTGCCGGCGCCCTGGTAGGCACCGACGGTGCCGCCGTCGGGCGAGGTCTTCCCGAGCCAGCGGTACCACTTGACCTTGTCCTGGCGCATCCGGTCGGCGCTCAGGGTGGTGATGTTGGGCTGCGGGGGCTCCGCGCCGCGGTAGGGCTCCTGGCCCTCGGTGACGTACTCGTCCGCGAGCTTGCCCAGCGAGTGGCCGGTCTCGTGCACCGCTATCTGGCCGGACGCGCCGTTGCCGCCCGCCACGGTGGCGATGCCCTCGTACCCGAGCGGCGACTGGGTGCTGCCGTAACCGGCGCCACCGTACTTGGCGGTGTTGGCGACGACGATCACGAGGTCGGCCTGCGGAGCCTTGGCGGCGTAGGCGTCGACGGCCTTGATGTCCACGCACAGCAGCCGCTCGATGGAGTTGCACCAGAAGTGCGAGCCGAGGGCGGTCTTGCGGACGGTGGTCTGCTTCGGGTCCCCGGAGACGCCCGACTGTGCGGAGACGGCGTCCACGGCCCACACGTTGAACAGCTTGCGATAGGTGGCGTAGGGCTGGACGGCGCTGATGTCCTTCCACTTCGCGGCGGCGTCCTTGCGGAACTTCTCCTGCTCCGAAGCCGTGTAGCCGTCGCCGATCATGACCACGTCCAGCTTGCTGTCCGTGCTCCCGTTGTTGACGATCTTCGTGACGGCACCGTCCCCGGCGGCGGCCGCGCCCATGGACGGCTCGGCGACGAAGGGGGACGCCCCAGGGACCTCGGCCCGGCTGATGGCGCCGTCCTCGGCGAAGACCTCGACGTCCTGGTCAGCCGGGGAGGCGGTGACGGCGACCGGGTCGGACGGGGTGGCGGCCGCCGGGCCGACGCCGACGGCGAGGGCCGCCAGCGTCGTGGCGCCGGCCAGGAGGACCGAGGTGAACCTGCTGTTGCGCAAGGGAGTTTCTCCGAAATCGATGGGCAGCGAAGAGCGGTGACGAGCAGTGCCAGGACGTGACGTGGGGCGCCGCCGCACGGTCCCGCGCCGTGCCGCCGCCGTCCGCCGCCAACACGGCTGCACAAGGCCCGAGCTGACGTGGCGACAGCATCAGGGCACCACCTCACCGGTGGATACGGCCGACTCCCCAGGAACGGTTCACACCGGGCTGCCGCCGCCCCCGCCACACTCCTGGACCGCGCGCGCCACCGGAGGAGCACAGAGGCCCTCCGTGATCGGCCGTCAGAAGGAGGTCGGACGGTTCCGACGATCCGGCACGGACGCGCTGGGCGAGGCCTCCCTCGGTGCCGTGCGTCTCTGCCGCATCATTGGGCGGGGGACGGAAGGAGACCCATGCCGCAGCCTGTCCCGCGGAGCGGCGGATGGCGCCCCTCCCTTCCCGCACTCCCCGGGCTCACCGTGCTCAGGGGCTATCGGCGGGCATGGCTGCGCGGTGACCTGCTGGCCGGTGGCACCGTCGCGGCGTACCTCGTGCCGCAGGTCATGGCCTACGCAGGTGTCGCCGGTCTGCCGCCGGTCGCGGGGCTCTGGGCGATCCTCCCGGCACTGGCGGTGTACGCCTTCCTCGGTTCGTCCCGGCTGCTGTCGGTGGGGCCCGAGTCGACGACGGCGCTGATGACCGCCACCGTGGTCGGGCCGCTGGCGGGCGGGAACGCCGACCGCTACGCGGTGCTCGCCGCCACGCTCGCCGTGGTGGTCGGCGCGCTGTTCGCGCTGGCGTGGCTGGCGCGGCTGGGATTCGTCGCCGACCTGCTCTCGCGGCCGGTCCTGATCGGCTATCTGGCCGGGGTGGCGCTGATCATGATGGTGGACCAGTTGTCCAAGCTCACCGGCGTCGAGGTGGAGGGCGAGGGGTTCGGCCCGCAGCTGAGGTACTTCGTGCGGCACCTCTCGGAGGCGGACACCGCCACCATGGTCTTCAGCGCGGCGGCGCTGCTCTTTCTCTTCGCCCTCAACCGCTTCCTTCCCCGGTTCCCCGGTCCGCTGCTGGCCGTGGTCGTCGGCACGGCGGTGGTGGCCATGTTCGGTCTTCAGGACCACGGCATCGCGGTGATCGGAGAGATCCCGGCCGGGCTGCCCAGCCTCTCCCTCCCGGACCTGGGCGAGGTGCACCGTCTGGTGCTGCCCGCGGCCGGGGTGCTGCTCGTCGGCTACACCGACGTGATCCTCACGGCGCGGGCGTTCGAGTCCCGCGCCGAGGGCGAGCAGTTGGACGCCAACCAGGAGCTGTTCGCCCTGGGCGGGGCCAACCTCGGCGCCGGCCTCCTGCACGGGTTCCCGGTGAGCAGCAGCGCCAGCCGCACCGCGCTCGCCCAGTCCGCCGGCGGGCGCACCCAGGCGTACGCGCTGACGGCCGGTGTCGTGGTGCTCGCCGTGCTGCTGTTCCTGAGCCCGCTGCTGAAGTACACGCCGACGGCGGTGCTCGGCGCGCTGGTCGTCTTCGCCGCGACCCGGATGATCGACGTGTCGGGGCTGCGCCGGCTGAAGGGGTTCCGGCGGCGGGAGTTCCTGCTGGCGATCGGCTGCCTGGTCGGGGTGCTGGCCCTGGACATCCTGTACGGGGTGCTGGTGGCCGTGGGGCTCTCGGTGGCGGAGCTGCTGAGCCGGGTGGCCCGCCCGCACGACGCCGTCCAGGGTCTGGTGCCCGGTGTTCCCGGCATGCACGACATCGACGACTACCCGCAGGCCCGTACCGTTCCCGGGCTGGTCGTCTACCGCTACGACTCGCCGCTGTTCTTCGCCAACGCGGAGGACTTCCGCAGCCGGGCGCTGGCCGCGGTGGCCGAGGAGACCGACCCGGTCCGCTGGTTCGTCCTCAACGCGGAGGCCAACGTGGAGGTCGACATCACCGCGCTGGACTCGGTGGAGGCGCTCCGTGCCGAACTGTCCGGACGCGGCGTCGTCTTCGCCCTGGCCCGCGTCAAGCAGGACCTGCGGGGCGAGCTGGACGCGTACGGGCTGACCGACTCCGTCGGCACGGACCGGATCTTCCCCACGCTGCCCACCGCCGTGGCCGCCTACCGGGCCTGGGCCGACGGCGACGGCCCCGAAACGCGGACCACCGACCGGCAGTGAGGGAGGACGGCCACCCGGACGGCGGTGCCCGGCTGGACTGGCCCGACGGCCGGCCGGAGGGTGGCAGGTACCGACGTCCACCGGACGGTGGGCCGGGTCACCGCGCAGTGGAGACGGCCGCGCACCGGGCCGGGACCGAACCGGGCCTCGCCGACGGCGGCCGAAGGGGCCGGACGGGCGACCCGAGCCCGTCGTGACCGAGAGGAAGCGGTGTCGGCGATGCCGGACAAGCAGGCCAGACGGATCGCGAAGTTCATCGAGCCGCTGCGTGTGGAACCGGGCTCACGGGTGGACCTCGCCGAGGACTTCGACCCCCGCTACAAGGCCCGGATGAAGAAGCGGGACGGCGCCGGGCTGTTGCGCACCGGCGTCGGCCTGCTCGCCGAGTACCAGGCGAAGCTGGCCGCCCAGGACACCTACGGTGTGCTCCTCTGCCTCCAGGCGATCGACGCGGGCGGGAAGGACGGGACGATCCGCCACGTCATGAGCGGCGTCAACCCGCAGGGCGTGCACGTCAGCAGCTTCAAGGTGCCCTCCGCCGAGGAGCTCGACCACGACTACCTGTGGCGCTACGCGTCGCGTCTGCCGGCCCGCGGGGACATCGCGATCTTCAACCGGTCGCACTACGAGGAGGTCCTCGTGGTGCGGGTACATCCCGAGAACCTCGACCGCCAGCGGCTGCCCGAGGAGGCGAAGGGGCGCGACGTCTGGGCCCGCCGCTACCGGGAGATCAACGACTGGGAGCGCTACCTCTGCGACAACGGGTTCAGGGTCGTGAAGATCTTCCTGAACCTCTCCGAGGAGGAGCAGCGCGCCCGCTTCCTGAAGCGGATCGACCTGCCGGAGAAGAACTGGAAGTTCTCGGCGGCGGACCTTCGCGAGCGCGAGCGGTGGGACGAGTACCAGGCCGCCTTCTCCGAGATGCTGTCGGCCACGAGCACCCCGTGGGCGCCGTGGTACGTCGTGCCGGCCGACCGCAAGTGGTTCGCGCGCATCTGTGCCGCCGCGGTGCTCGTGCACACGCTGATGGAGATCGACCCCCGGTACCCGACCGTCGGCAAGAAGGCCCGCAAGGAGCTGCGGGCCGCCAAGCGGCTGCTGGAGCAGGAGGCCCCCGATGGCGCGGCGCGCGACCCGTACGCGGCCGAGCACCGGAACGGGCACCGTGGCTGAGCACCACAGGGGCCGACCCGCCGCGAGGAACGGAGCACGGGAGGTGCGGGTATGACGGCGCAGGCTGACCGGCCGGGCGCGGGCCCGGCCATGCGGCCCTGGTACGCGACGCCGCCTCAGGAAGTCGCGGAAAGACTCGGCGTGGACCCGGAGGTCGGGCTCTCGGCTGCCCGGGCGGCGGACCTGCTGGCCGCGAACGGCCCCAACGCGCTGCCGGAGGAGAAGGCGCGGCCGGGCTGGCTGCGCTTCCTCGACCAGTACCGCAGCTACATGCAGATCATCCTGGTCGCCTCGGCGGTGGTGGCGCTGGCGATCAAGGAGTGGAGCACCGCGATCCTGCTGATCGTCCTGACGCTGTTCAACGCGGTCGTCGGCCTGCGGCAGGAGGGCAAGGCCGAGAGCGCGATGAACGCCCTGCGGTCGATGATGAAGACCACGGCCCGGGTCCGGCGGGACGGGGCCGAGGCGGAGATCCCGGCCGAACAACTGGTGGTCGGTGACGTCGTGCTCATCGCCGCCGGCACCACCGTCCCCGCGGACGGGCGGATCGTCCGGGCCAGCTCGCTGCAGATCGACGAGTCGGCGCTGACCGGCGAGAGCGTTCCGGCGCTGAAGGACGCGGGCACCCTGACCGGCGACCGGCTCGGCCCGGGCGACCAGTCCACCATGGCGTTCATGAACACCCCGGTCACCCACGGCAGTGGTGTGCTGATCATCACCGGGACGGGTGCCGGGACGGAGCTGGGCAAGATCTCCGGGATGCTCTCGGCGACGAAGAAGGAGCAGACGCCACTCACCCGGGAACTCAACACCCTGACGCTGTGGATCGCGGCGGCGGCCGGCCTGACCATGGTGGTGATGTTCGCCCTCGGCCGCAGCCGCGACCAGGCCTGGGACGCCCTGTTCGTCAGCGCCGTCTCGCTGGCCATCGCCGCCATTCCCGAGGCCCTGCCCACCGTCACCCAGGTGATCCTCTCGGTCGGCAGTCTGAACCTCGCCAAACGCAACGCCATCGTCAAGGAACTGCCGTCCGTGGAGACCCTGGGCTTCACCTCGGCCATCAACTCCGACAAGACCGGCACCCTGACGATGAACCAGATGACCGTCGTCGAGGTCCTCAGCCCCACCGACCGCTACACCGTCTCGGGCAGTGGCTACGGCCTGGAGGGGCGGATCCACCACGCCGCCGGATCCTCGGCGGGCATCGAGGACGCCATCCTGCCGTACCTGATCGCCAGCGATGCCAAGCTGGTGGACGGCACGGTGATCGGCGACCCGACCGAGGGGGCGCTGCTCGTCCTCGGCCACAAGGCCGGCCTGGACATCGACGCCACCCGGGAGCGCTACCCCCGGCTCGCCACGCTGCCGTTCGATCCCGAGTACAAGCTGATGGCCGCCTTCACCTCGGCCGTGGACGCGACGGGCCGACCGGTGGTCCGCTGCTTCGTCAAGGGCGCTGCGCCCGCCGTCATGGCCCGCGCCACCACCGCACTCGCCGCCGGCCGCGCCGTCCCCTGGGACGCCGGCCTGCGGGGCCGCGCCGAGACCCGGTCGGAACGGATGGGCGGCGAGGGCCGCCGGGTGATGGCGGCGGCCGAGCGCGACCTGGACCCGTCGGAGTTCGACCCGGGCGGCGACCTGCTCGCGCTCGTCACCGACCTGCGGATGACCAGCCTGGTCGGCATGGTCGACCCGCCCCGAGCGGAGTCCAGGGACGCCGTGGCCAGCGCCCAGGCCGCCCACATCCGGGTCCGCATGGTGACCGGTGACGACGTCACCACCGGGGAGGCCATCGCGCGGCAGCTCGGGATCCCCGGCGACGCGATCCTCGGAGCGGACTTCGCCGCCATGCCGGAGCACGAACGGCTCGCCCGGATCGACGGCATCGGGGTGGTCGGCCGCGTCGCGCCCGAGCACAAGGTCCTGCTCGCCGACGCGCTCAAGAAGAAGGGCGAGGTCGTGGCGATGACCGGCGACGGGGTCAACGACGCACCCGCCATCAAGGCCGCCGACATCGGCATCGCCATGGGCAGCGGCACCGACGTGGCCAAGAACGCAGGCCGGATGATCCTCTCCGACGACAACTTCGCCACCATCGTGTACGCCGTCGAGGAGGGGCGCAAACTCTACGACAACCTCACCAAGTACATCCGGTTCGTCCTGATGCTCCTGGTCACCTTCGTCCTGACGTTCCTCGGCGCGACGGTCTTCAACATCGCCGCCGGCGAGCCGTTCACCCCGCCGCAGGTGCTGTGGATCCACTTCGTCGTCAACGCACCCTTCGGCTTCGCCCTCGGATTCGACCTGGCGAGCCCCGGCCTGATGCGGCGCACCCCGCGCCCGCGCGGCGAGGCGTTGCTGACCAGGTCCGTCATGGTCACCGTCGGACTCAGCGGACTGGCCGTCACCGTGGCCCTGCTCCTGCTGATCACACTGGGCGACCACCACTACGGCAGCCTGAAGACCGGTAGCTCGATCGCCTTCACCGCCTTCGCGCTCTGCCTGATCGTGGCGGCCTACGAATGCCGCAGCGAACGCGCCACCGCGTTGAGCACCAGCACCTTCGACAGCAGACCGATGAACCTGGCAGCCCTGTCCGAGTTCGTCCTGGCGGTCCTGGTGACCCAGATGGATGCCCTCCGCCGCATCCTCGGCACCACCGAGATCACCCTCGCCCAGTTCGGCTGGGCCCTGCTGGCCCCCGTGGCGCTCCTGCTCCTGTGGGAGTCGGGCAAGCTCATGGCCCGACTCCGCCGGCGGCACTGACCGGCATCGTGGCCGCGGTCCATCTCATCGGAGCTCTGCGCCGTTGGTCGCGCACGGGTCCTGGGGGGGGGGGGGGGGGGGGGGGGGGGGGGGGGAGGAGGGGAGGGGGGGGGGGGGGGGGGGGGGGGGAAAAGCAAAAAGGAAGGGGGGGGGGGGGGGGGTGTGGGGAATAGAAGCCCACTCGAAAAACGAAGGCAGACGAAAAAAGTTGCGCTTTTCC
>NZ_JBVJCO010000088.1:0-12195 GCF_055588525.1 Kitasatospora sp. NPDC041988 | reverse complement strand
CGACTGCGTCCCCAGCGCTGACCGACACGCACGGAAACCCGAAAGGGGCCCTCCTCCGCACGGCGGTGCGGAGAAGGGCCCCTTTCAGCGTTTCCCGACCCGCCCCCAGTTCACCGAGTGCAGTTGCCGGTGTCGGTCAAGGTCCGTCGGTCAAAGGTCCGTCGGTCAAAGGTCCGGGGCCCGCATAATTCGCGGGTGCGGAGCGGCACTACCGGCCTATCCTTCCTGCCGTGACCGCCTGGAGCAGGATCGAAGCCGACGACTTTGCCGTACCCGCCGACCGCTCCCTGGAGGAGCTGGTCCGCGAACTCTCCGCCGCCCTGGCGGACCCCGATCCCGAGGTCCGGGACGGAGCGCCTTACGCCGTCCTCTCGACCTGGATCGAGCGCGGGGTGATCGACTCACCCCGCCGGCTGGCGCTGGGGGACGAGATGGCCGCCCGCTTCCTCGACCCGGAGATCCAGGCCCGCACGTTCGCTCCCCTCGTGCTCGACATGCTGGTGGAGAAGGGGGACTTCAACTCGGCCTGGGTGGACGCGTTCGAGCGTTGGTACCCGGCGGAGCAGGACCTGCGCGGCCATGACGAGAAGCTCGGCTGGCTCCATGCCGTCGCGCACGGCGCGGACCTGCTGGACCGGTTGGGCCGCCACCCCGACGTGGATCCGGTACGGATGCTGCATCTCGCCGCCGCCCGGCTGACGGCGCCCACCGATCACGTGCTCGACCAGCTGGAGGACGACCGGCTGGCGAGGGCGATCGCCCGTGTCCTCACCCGGCCCGACCTGAGCGAGGACGACGCGACCACGTGGCTGGACCCGATCGCCGCCTGCTTCGGAGCCGACCGCATCAGCACCCCGGTGCCCGCCCACCTCACCAACTGCCTGCGCACGCTGCGGCTGCTCTACGTCCTCGCGGACCGGGGCGTCCGGCCGCCGGGCACCGACGCGGCACCGGAAGCCCTCCACCACGCGGCGGCGGTCAAGGAACGCGTCGCCGCCGTCCTCGACCGGATCGTCAAGCGGTAGGCGCGGAGCTCGGAAGGCCCAGGTCGGCGGTCGGCGCCGCAGCGGCGCTGGCCGCGAGCAGCCGCAGCCCGGCCTCCGACGACGAACCGGGCGCCGCGCTGAAGAGCAGCATCCGGTGGCCGGACGCCTCGGGCAGGGGCAGCGCCTCGAAGTCCAACTCCAGCTCCCCCACCACCGGGTGGTGGAACTCCTTGGTCCCGAACAGGCAGTCGTGCACCGGGTGGCGTGACCAGAGTGCCGCGAACTCCGCACTCTTCATCGACAACTCACCGATGACCTCCGCCAGTTGCCGGTCATCCTGGTGGCGCCCGGCGGCCAGCCGCAGGAACGCCACCTGGGCCCGGGCCTCGGCCTCCCACTGCGGGTAGAGGGCCCGGGTGCGCGGGTCGAGGAAGAGCAGCCGGGAGAGGTTCGGCCGCTCCGCAGGCCGGTCGGGGGCGGCCGGGTCGACGTGGCCGGCCAGCAGGGCGTGGCCGAGCGGGTTCCAGGCCAGCACCTCGTTGCGGCGGCCGACCACCACCGCCGGGACGTCGACCATCGCCGCGATCAGCTGCCGCACCGCCGGCCTCGCCCGCTCGAACCGCTCGGCGGCCGCCCGCCCCTTCGCCGAACGGCCCGGGCGGGCCAGGTTGCGCAGGTGGGCGTGCTCGTCCTCGTCCAGGCGAAGCGCCCGCGCGATGGCGTCGAGCACCTCGTCGGAGACGTTGCGGCTCTGCCCCTGCTCCAGCCGCGTGTAGTAGGTGATGCTGACGCCCGCCAGCTGGGCCAGCTCCTCGCGCCGCAGGCCGGGCACCCGCCGCCTCGTCCCGTACGTGGTCAGGCCGACGTCCTCGGGTTGCAGCCGGGCGCGGCGGGTGCGCAGGAACTCGCCCAGCTCGGTCGGTGTCTCGGGTGCGGTGGCTGCGGTCATGGACTCAGTCAACACCGCCCGGCGCCGTGGAGCCTGCCCCTGTCAGTGCCACCCTTCGCGGGGGTCTGGGTACGCCGCGCGCCGCCGCACAGGCTGTTGCCGTACCCCGAGACCTCGTCGAGTGGAAAGGCAGCGGACCGATGACCGCCACCCTGTCCGAAGTACCCGAAGTACCCGAAGCGCCCCAAGCACCCCAGGCACCCCAGGCACCCGCAGCACCGCCCCTTTCCGCAACGAAGGCCGGCATGACCGGCCGGCAGCGGCTCGTCCTGGTCGTCCTGCTGGCCGCCCAGTTCATGCTGGCCGTGGACTTCTCGATCCTGAACGTCGCCCTGCCGGTGATCGGCCAGGGCCTCGGCTTCGGGCTCGGCAGCCTGCAGTGGATCGCCACCTCCTTCGCCCTCGCCGCCGCCGGCTTCACCCTGCTCTTCGGGCGGGTGGCCGATCTGGTCGGACGGCGCCGGGTCTTCCTGCTCGGCCTGGCGGTACTCGGTGTCTCGTCCCTGGTCGGCGGCCTGGCGACCAGCCCCGAAATGCTGCTGGCCGCCCGGGTCGCCCAGGGCCTGGCCACCGCCGCCGTCACCCCGGCCGGGCTGGCGCTGCTCACCACGGCCTTCCCCGAGGGGCCGCTGCGCGCCCGGGCGCTGGGCCTGAACGGTGCCCTGATGTCGGCCGGCTTCACCTCGGGCGCGGTGCTCGGCGGGCTGCTCACCGACCTGCTCAGCTGGCGCTGGGCGTTCTTCGTCAACGTGCCGGTCGCCCTGGCCGTGCTGCTGGTCGCGCCCCGGCTGATCGCCGAGAGCCGGCCGGAGGGGCGGACCCGGATGGACCTGCCGGGCGCGGTCACCGTCACCGGCGGCCTGCTCGCCCTGATCTACGGGCTGACGACGGCCGGCGAGCACGGCTGGGGCGACCCGCTGGCACTCGGGGTGCTGGCTCTGGCCGCGGTGCTGCTGACGGCGTTCTGGTTCGTCGAGCGGTCCGCCGCCGCCCCGCTGGTGCCGGTCCGGGTCCTGCGGCGGCGCACGGTGGTCTGGGGCAACGCGGCCGGGCTGCTGGCCTTCGCCACCGAGACCTCGCTGGTCTTCCTGCTGACCCTCTACCTGCAGCGGGTGCTCGGCTTCTCCGCACTGGCCACCGGCCTGGCCTTCGGCGTGCTGGGCGCGGGCACCGTGCTCGGCGGGGTGGCGGCGCCGCGGCTGATCGGCCGGCTCGGCAGCCGGGGCGCGCTGATCGCGGGTTTCCTCGTCCAGGCGGTGGCGACCGCCTCGCTGGTCCTGCTCGGCGCGGACCGGGCCTGGCTGGGCCTGCTGCTGGCGGCGACCTTCGTCGGCGGGGTGGGCAACATGCTGGCGATCGTCGGCTTCATGGTGACGGCCACCTCTGGCCTGCCGGACGAGGAGCAGGGGCTGGCCACCGGCGTCGCCACGATGACCCAGCAGGTCGGCATCACCCTGGGCACCCCGGTGATGAGCGCGATCGCGACCGCGGCCGCCGCCGGCACCACCGTGCTCACCGGCGTCGGCTGGGCGATCGCCGTCAACGCCGCCCTGGTCCTGCTGGCCGGCGCCGCCTCGGCGCTCTTCCTGCGGCGCGGGTGAGGCCGGCGGCAGAACGACGGAGTGGGAAGTCGGACCGACCGACTTCCCACTCCGTCGTGGTGCGTGGCAGAGGCCCTCGCGCGTCCTACAGCTCCTTGCGGAAGGCCTCGGCCACCGCCAGGAAGATCGAGTTGCCCTCGACCTCGCCGATCGAGATCCGGACGCCCTCCGGGAACGGGCGGACGATCACACCGGCCGCGGCGCAGGCGGCCGCGAACTCCTGCGAGCGCTCGCCGAGCGGCAGCCAGACGAAGTTGGCCTGCGAGTCCGGGATCTCCCAGCCCTGGGCGCGCAGCCCGGCGACGACCCGGGTGCGCTCCTCGACCAGCGCCTCGACCCGGACCATCAGGGCCTCCTCGGCCCGCAGCGAGGCGACGGCGGCGTCCTGGGCCAGCTGGGTGACGCCGAACGGCACCGCGGTCTTGCGCAGCGCGGTGGCCACCGGCTCGTGGGCGATCGCGAAGCCGACCCGCAGGCCCGCCAGGCCGTACGCCTTGGAGAAGGTCCGCAGCACGCAGACGTTGGGGCGGTCGCGGTAGAGCTCGATGCCGTTGGGGACCTCGGGGTCACGGATGAACTCGATGTACGCCTCGTCGACGACGACGAGGATGTCGGCGGGGACGGCGTCCAGGAAGCGCTCCAGCTCGGCGCGGTGGATCACGTTGCCGGTGGGGTTGTTCGGGTTGCAGACGAAGATCAGCCTGGTCCGCTCGGTGACGGCGGCCAGCATCGCGTCCAGGTCGTGGTCCCCGCCCGCGGTGAGCGGCACCGGGACCGGGGTCGCGCCGGCGACCTGGGTGATGATCGGGTAGGCCTCGAAGGAGCGCCAGGCGAAGATCACCTCGTCGCCCGGGCCGGCGGTGGAGAGGATCAGCGACTGGGCGACGCCGACCGAGCCGGTGCCGGTGGCGATGTGCTCGGCCGGGACGCCGAAGTGCGCCGCCAGCTCGGCGGTCAGCTCGATGGCCGCCATGTCCGGGTACCGGTTGAACGAGCCGGCCGCCTTGACCGCCGCGTCGAGCACGCCGGGCAGCGGCTCGTACGGGTTCTCGTTGGAGGACAGCTTGTAGGCGTCGGCGCCGGCCGGCTTGCCGGGCTTGTAGGTGGGGATGCCGTCCAGGGTCGGCCTCAGCCGGGGTCCCTGCGGTGCCGTTCCACTCACGGTCCTGCTCCTTCTCTTCCACTCGGTCGAGCTCGGTCGAGCTCGCGGCGTTCTCACCGCTTCGAGCTGCTTCCGGCGCGTCCACGCCCGTCTCGGACGGGATCGCCGCCCGGCCCGGGAACTCGCAACGCACCCGGACCACCCCGGTCGGGTGCCCTGAACGATACCGACCGCGCTCACCCGTAGGAGTGAGATGCCCGGTCGGGTTATGGGCGCAGATCAGCCATTCTGGCGGGTTCCATTGGCACATGTCAGAGGTAAGACGGCTGGTTTCGTGCGGGTATCGAAGGGGCGCGCAGAGGCTCACTCTTGGAGAAACGTATCTCCAAGGGCCCCCGATGCGCCGGTCACAGACCCTTGTCAGGAGCCATACGATCGGTCCGCCATGACAGCAGCAGCCAACCAGAGCGGTCGGCGACCCACCACCTCACGGCGTCTGGAGCGGGCCGGCATCCGGGATGTGGCAGCAGCCGCAGGAGTGTCGATCACCACCGTCTCCGACGCGTTGAACGGTAAGGGCCGCCTGCCCGACGAGACCAGAAGCCGGGTGCGCGAGGTCGCCGAACGCCTCGGCTACCGCCCCTCGGCCGCCGCCCGCACCTTGCGCACCGGGCGCTCGGGCCTGATCGGACTGACCGTCACCACCTACGGCGAAGAACCCTTCACCTTCACCGAGTTCGCCTACTTCGCCGAGATGGCCCGCGCCGCCACCAGCGCCGCGCTCGGCCGCGGCTACGCGCTGGTGGTGCTGCCCGCCTCCTCCCGGCACGACGTCTGGGGCAACATCGCCCTCGACGGCACCGTGGTGATCGACCCGCCCGACCAGGACCCGCTGGTCAGCGAGCTGTACCGGTCCGGCGTCCCGGTGGTCAGCGACGGCAAGCCCGGCAACTGCCCGGTCACCGCCTGGGTCGACAACGACCACGAGGCCGCCGTGCTCGGCATCCTCGACCACCTCTCCGAGGCCGGCGCCCGCCGGATCGGCCTGCTCACCGGCACCAGCACCGACACGTACACCCGGCTCTCCACCGAGGCCTACCTCGCCTGGTGCGCCAAGGTCGGCCAGGAGCCGGTCTACGAGACCTACCCCGCGCACGACCCGGCCGCCGGCGCCGTCGCCGCCGACCGGCTGCTCGCCCGCCCCGACCGGCCCGACGCCGTCTACGGCCTCTTCGACCCCAACGGCACCGACCTGCTCGCCGCCGCCCGCCGGTACGGCCTGCGGGTGCCGGACGACCTGCTGCTCGTCTGCTGCAGCGAGAGCGACGTCTACGCGGCCACCGAGCCGCCGATCACCACGCTCTCGCTCAAGCCCCGGCGGATCGGCACCACCGTCGTCAACCTGCTCATCGACGCCATCGAGGGAGTGGACTCCGGGACGGGCGTCGACATCGCCCGACTCTTCCCGCCCCGGTTCCGCACCGCCGGCAACGGCCCGCCGCCCGGCACCCTGATGCCCACCGAGCTGATCGTCCGCGCGTCCTCCCAGCGCCGGAGCCCGCGCACCACGGTCAGCCCGCCTCGCCCGCCGGGCGAGGTGTAGGAGCGCCCCGGGCTCGCCGCCCGCACCCGCGCGGCGAGCCCAGAGGCGGTCTAGACCATACCTAGCCGGGACAAAACGGACCTGACGGACCACCCGGCTGACGCTCCGGAGGATTGGATACCCACCAGGTGACGACGCCGGGAGAGTGGTCTTCCTATGATGGGCGAATGACACCCGAGGACCGCTTCCCCGGGCCTGAACACCCGGACTCAGGCCCACGCCACCAGCCGGACCTCGACGTGCTGCCCTACGGCACCTACTACGAACCGGAGCCGGCCGGGTACGCCGAGGCGGCGTACGAGTCGGAGACGTACAGCGGCTACGGCGGCGCCCGCTACCTCGAACAGCACTGGCGGGGCGCCGGGCACCCGGAGAACGGCCACGATCCGCAGCGGGACGGCCACGGCCGGCCCGACCACCAGGGCCCCCAGGACCACGGCCTGCCGGAACACCACCACCCGCAGGACCACAGCCTGCAGGAACACCGCAGCACGCAGGCCGCGCACGCCGGGTACGAGCCGACGCTCCCCGACCGGCCCTCACCCGCCGGGTACGAGCCGACGCTCCCCGACCGGCCCTCACCCGCGCACCAGAGCGACGACCCGCCGACCATCGAGCTCGGCCCCCCGTTCCCCGAGCCCGGCCTGCCGTACAACCCCTACCCCGCACCGGCCCCGAACGAGCCGCCCGGCCCGCTCTACGTCGTCGGCGACGTGCACGGCTACCTCGACGAGCTGGTCGCCGAGCTGCGCCACCAGGGCCTGATCGACGCCGACGGCCACTGGTCGGCCGGCCGCTCCCGGATCTGGTTCCTCGGCGACTTCACCGACCGCGGCCCGGACGGCATCGGCGTCATCGACCTGGTCATGCAGCTCGCCGCCGAGGCCGCCGCCGCCGGCGGCTACTGCCGGGCCCTGATGGGCAATCACGAACTGCTCTTCCTCGGCGCCTCCCGGTACGGCGACGAGCCCGTCCAGTCCACCGCCGGCACCGCCTCGTTCCTCGCCGCCTGGCGGCTCAACGGCGGCCAGCAGCACGACCTGGACCGGCTGGAGGCGCACCACATCAGCTGGCTCTCCCGACTCCCCGCCATCGCGCTGGAGGACGGCCACCTGCTGCTGCACTCCGACACCACCGCGTACCTGGAGTACGGCGAGTCCATCCCCGAGGTCAACGACGCCGTCCACGACCTGCTCGCCGACGAGGGCGTGGACGAGTGGTGGGACTGCTTCCGCCGGTTCACCAAGCGCTTCGCCTTCCGCGGCGACGCCGGGCCGCAGGCCGTCCACGAGCTGCTCGACACCTACGGCGGCTCGCGCATCGTGCACGGGCACAGCCCGATCCCGTACCTCACCGGTGCGGTGCACGCCGACGACGGCGCGCCGCTGCACATCCCCGGCCCGTACATCTACGCCGACGACCTCGCCGTGGCGATGGACGGCGGCGTCACCATGGAGGGACGCCTGCTGGTCGCGCGACTGCCGATCTGACGGTCCGACATTCCTATCGGCCCGATCGGCCGACAGTCCGCCCGGGCGCCACGCCGAACACCCGTTCCCGGCGCCCGGGCCGCACCGCACGCGCGGCCCGGGGCGCGAAATTCCGGAAAGTTACTGTCAGCGCGACCGCACCCGCCCCTACCATCGAGGCACACCACACCCGGCCGCCCGTGTGGCGGCCGTCCCCGTGCCCGTCTCCGCCCGCCCGCGGGCCGGGGCACCGGGATCCCCCCGGCCGGTGGCCGGGGGACGGGTTCGCATGAACGGGGTCCCCATGAACAACGCCCCGCACCTGCTCGCCGAGGACCGCCCGGACTTCGAGCGCCTCCTCGACGAAGCACTGCGCGACGGCACCATCCTGACCGCCCTGCGCACGCCCGGCGCCCTCACCGGCGACCAGCTGCGCATCCAGACCCTGCGCGCCGCCGACGGCGTCGCGGCAGCGGCGGCCACCGAATACCAGCACTACCTCCGGCTGCGCGAGAGCCTGCACAGCACGCCCCCGCCCGCCCAGGACGGCGAGACCACCGCGCCCGGGCTGCTCACCCAGCTGGGCTCCGCCAACGGCGGTGCCGGACTGTTCCCGGTGCTCACCGTCCTCACCCCGATCCTCGCCTGGGCCGCCGCACTGGTCCTGCTGCTCCTCGGGTACGGGCTGCGTGCCGCCGACCCCGGGATGGCACTCGCCCGCTCGGTGCTGACCGCCGGCTGGCTCGCCCTGGCCGCCGGGGTGGCCGCGATGGCGGTGGGCATCGTCGGGCTGATCCTCACCGCCCTGCGGGACGGCTCCACCGTGCCAGCCCCGGCCGGGGTCGACCCGGACCTCGCGGCCGAGCTGGCCGACGCCCGGCGCGAGTGGCAGCGCGCACTGCGCGACCGGGCGCTGCTGCCGTACCTGCACACCGCCCTGCGCGCCGACCCGGCACCGCCGACGGCCACCGTCATACCGGCGCAGGCCGGCGAGCCGGCCCAGACCGACGACTCACCCCGACCCGACCCACCCCGGCCCGACTTCAGCAGCCCCGACTTCAGCAGCCCCGGCTACACCGGACCGGGTTTCAGCAGCCCCGGCGCCGAAGGGCTCACCGACCAGGAGGGCCGGGAGCCGCGCACCGCCACCTTCACCACCCCGGACTTCACCGGCCCCGGCTACACACCACCGGCCTTCACCAGCCCCGACGACGTCTGACACCGAGCGCCCGCCCCGGCCACACCAGGGCGGGCCGGCCCGGCACCGACGCCAAGGCCTGGCCGTTCGCGGCAGAGCCGGGCGTTGACGCGCGGACGGGCCGTTCGCGGCAGAGCCGGGCCGTTCGCTCACTCCGCCGCGGCCAGCACCCGCAGCTCCGGCGGCCCGTCCAGCAGCTCCGCCGTCCGTTCGAGCGCGCGCGCCAGGTGCGGGCTGGCCAGGTGCGCCTCGAAAGCCTCCCGCGACTCCCACTCCTCCAGCACCACCCAGGCCCGCGGGTCGTCCGGGTCCACGTAGTTCCGGTAGGAGAGGCAGCCCGGCTCGGCCAGGCTGGGCTCGATCATCGACCGGGCCTGCGCCCGCATCTCCGCCTCCCGCCCCGCCTTGGCCCGCAGCACCGCCACCGCCGTGATCCGCCCAGACATCCTCGTTCCCCCTTCGTCCCCGTTGTCCTCCGTCCGAACAACGGCGCTCTTCGGAGATCTTCCCGGACGGGCCACCGGATCGATCACTCGTCCGTGGCGGCGTCATCCGTCGCGGCGATATCCGCCGTGGCGGCATCCGTAGCGGCGGCCTCCGTAGCGGCGCGGACGAATGCGCGGACCCGCCCGGTGGTGTTGCTCTCCATCCAGACCAGCCCCCGTTCGATCGGCGGCGCGTCGTGGATCGGCACGTACGCGATGTCGGGGCGGGGGTAGTACCGCCGGGAGTGCTCGCCGACGGGCAGCACACCCCGGCCCAGTGCGACGAGGGTGAGCATCTCCGAGAAGGTGTTGCCCGCCGGCCCCTTCGGCACCGGCCGGCCGGACGGGGTGTGATCGGGTGTCCGGTCCCGTTTGAACCCGGCCGAGGTCGCCGCCGGGTACTGCACCACCGGGTGGTCGCCGAGGACTTCGACCGACACCCGTGCCTCCCGCGCCAGCGGATGCCCGGCGGCCACCGCCAGCACCCGCCGCTCCGAGAGCAGCACCGGCCCGCAGACCAGACCGTCGCCGTCGAAGGGGTAGGCGGCGATGAGCAGGTCGACGGAGCCGTCCAGCAGACTCGGACGGGAGTTGAAGAGCTGCACCTCGCGCACGTCGACCCGGCAGCCGGGGTGGCGCTCGCCGAACAGCCGGACGGCCTTGAGCAGCACCGGCGCCGTCCACTCGCCGAGGAAGGCGACCCGCAGCTCCCCGGTCACCCCGCGCCCGGCGTCCACGGCCCGCCGCACCGCCTCCTCGATCCCCACGACCAGCGGCGCCAGGTCGTCCGCCAGCTGCCGCCCGATCGCGGTCGGCCGGACGGTACGGCTGGTCCGCTCGAAGAGCAGGGCACCCGTCCGGCGCTCCAGCTTCCCGATCACCTGGCTGATCCGCCCGGTGGTGACGCCCAGCCGCTCGGCGGTCCGGCCGAAGTGCAGCTCCTCGGCGAGCGTCAGGAAGGCCTCGATCTCGTGCCGCTCCCACATGCCCCGACATCCGATCGTTGAGTCCGACTCAACGATCCTAGTGCAGACGTGCGTTGATGACGCCCCCCGAACAGCGGATCGTAGAAGACGTCACCAGGACCACCACCCACCCCCGGGAGCCCACCATGGCCGCCGTCCGCGTCAAGGCCTTCGACCACCTCGTCCTCAACGTCCAGGACGTCGAGCGCTCGCTGGAGTTCTACCTCGGCCTGCTCGGCCTGGAGCCCGTCCGGGTCGACGAGTGGCGGGCCGGCCGCGTCCCGTTCCCCTCGGTGCGGATCACCCCGGAGACCATCATCGACCTGACCCACCGCGAGCGCGGCGAGTCCAACGTCGACCACCTCTGCCTGACGGTGGACCCGCTGGACTGGCAGGAGGTCATCGACTCCGGCGTCTTCACCGTCCTCGAAGGCCCCGTCTCCCGCTTCGGCGCACGCGGCAGCGCGACCTCCGTCTACGTCCAGGACCCGGACGGCAACACCGTCGAGCTCCGCTGGTACCCGGAGGACGCGGCGCAGTAGCCGGCCCCGGACACCAGGAAGCCTCACGGCCTCCTCACGCGAGCAGCTCGGCCGCCGGCGTGTGGTTCCCGGCCGCCGCGGCGCCCGCCATCGCGAACTCCGCGATCCCCGGGTCGGTGCCGGGCGGCACCACCAGGAGGAGGAAGTGGTCCTGGAAGCCCCGGGTGAGGCTGATGGTCTCGTCACTGGCGGCGAACCAGCCGATCCTGACCACCAGCCCGTCCACCAGGACCGACCGGGGAATGTCGTCCCAGGCCGCGGTGTCCAGGCCGACCCGGACGATCCGGCCCAGATGGACGCCGAGCGCGGTGATCAGATCCGGCAGCTCGGCCCGGATGTCGTTGGACCGGGGCCACCACGCCCCGTCGAACATGCCCCCGCGCGCCATCGTCGGCTCCAGCACCAGACGCGGCAACAGCGGGACGCCAGGGACCGACCACGGCCCCGCGGCGGAGATGGGAAGAGGAATCGGCATCATCAC
The DNA here is from genome assembly GCF_055588525.1 of Kitasatospora sp. NPDC041988. Lineage (NCBI taxonomy): Bacteria > Bacillati > Actinomycetota > Actinomycetes > Kitasatosporales > Streptomycetaceae > Kitasatospora > Kitasatospora sp. NPDC041988. The sequence goes on along the minus strand of NZ_JBVJCO010000088.1, from coordinate 814 downwards.
GAGCCGCCCGTCAGGTCCTTCGGGAAGGACCGCATCATGACCCAGGGCGACACCAGCGCGAATACCGGCATTCCAGATGTCCTCGGTTGCCTCCCAGGCTACTCCGGCCGGCCCCCCGGGGAGACCCCGCCGGGAGTAGCCTGGACCATATCCAGGGCATCTCGTATCCCGGTCCCGATCCGGCCTCGTTCTGGGTGAACGACAGCGCCGGGCAGCCGCAGGCAGGCCGCCCGGAGGCGGGCTCGGGCGACACCATGACCATCACCATCACCAGCACCCCTCCCGCACGGCCGGCCGGCCCCGACCTCACGGTCGCCGATGCCATGGAGCCGTACGAGTACCAGATCGCCGACGACGGCACCGTCGACCAGGCCAACGACATCTTCCGCAGCGCGCACGTCGCCTACCTGATCGTCCGCGACCACAACGGGCGCTGCGAGGGCCTGGTGACCCGGATCGGGCTCCAGCCGTTCCTCGTCCGGTCCTGGTACACCGAGCGCACCCCGGTCCGCGACACCACGCACCAGCGCGGCCCGTTCGCCTGGCCCACCATGACCCTGGACAGTGCCGCCCTGGCGATGCGGATCAAGCGGCTCGCGGTCTGGCCTGTCATCGACGACGACGGCTACCTCCTCGGCATCCTCACCTCCGACCGCGTCACCGCCATGACGGGCGCCCGCGCCACCGCGTGACGGCGCAAGCGACGAAGCACCGGAGCACGGCGGTGGGGGGGGGGGGGGGGGGGGGGGGGGGGGGGGGGGGGGGGGGGGGGGGGGGGGGGGGGGGGGGGGGGGGGGGGGGGGGGGGGGGGGGG
>NZ_JBVJCO010000087.1:0-12635 GCF_055588525.1 Kitasatospora sp. NPDC041988 | reverse complement strand
ACGCGGGCCTACTCGGTGACCATCACAGGATCAACCGGGAAGGTACGCCTGCCGCGCTCCTCCCGTCGTCGATCCACAGGTCTTGAGCATTGCTCCGAATCCCGTGGTTCGGTCCGATGCATGCGGCTTGGACGACCTGTTCGTTGCCTACCAGGGTGATACTGCTGTTCGGGCGTGTCTAGCACTGAGTGGCGATTGGCCGCGACGGTGGGTTGGGTCGTGGTTGATCGGCCCGGGCAAGGTTTCGTGGCCGCTTCGCGACATGGCCTCGGTGCCGGCCTTGTCCGTCGCGGCCGGTGCGGCGATTCACTTGGCGGGCCCGGCAGGGGCACCGGCCCGGGTTGCAGTTCATGGTGTCCACGGGAAGGCACCACGGCTTCGAATCGTTGGAGGAGCAGCGGCTACTGCTCGCGTTGGACTTCCTGGGCGTGGTCGAAGTACTGCCACAGCCCTTTGAGTTGGACTTCGAACATGTGTCCTCAAGGATGCTGCCCATGATGTCCGGCACCACCACGCACGCGTCCCGAGTGCGGTCCTCGAACACCGGCGGCCCCCGGTGCCCGGCGGAGACCGCGAGCCGGCCGTCCGGCGACAGGGCGGCACACACGACCCCGGTCTCGTCGGCCAGCCAGCGCTGGACCTCGGCCCCTTCGCCGACATCCCAGAGCCGCAACGTACGGTCTTCGCCGCCGGACAGCAGACGCCGACCGTCCGTGGAGAAGGCCACGCAGGTCACAGCGTCCTGGTGGCCCTCGAACCGGCGCACCACCTCGGACGGCACGTCCGGAATCCGTCAGTGGAGGGGCTGCGGGGGCGGCGGTCCGACCGGGCGTCCACGACGCGGCCCGGGCGGGGGCCCCGACGGTCCCCGTCGGGGGCCCGGTGGCGGTGAGGACGGCGGGGGCCCGGCGGCGGCACGGCCGCGCGATCCCGCGGCGAGGCCTGCGGTCCCATGTCAGCTCCTGCCGTTGTGCGACGGGCCCGGCCGAGGGCTCAACCCCGAACGGTTCCGGCCGCTCGACGTTCGAGCCTGCGGGCGACTTCCCCTATTGACGCTACTCCGTCTCAAAGGGACCACAACCGACTCGGAGGACCCACGGCCGGCCGCCCCGCCACAAATAGGCGCAGCGGACCTCACGCGCTACCGAGCCGGCACCCGGGCCGGAGGCGAGCCGCGGCATGGTCCCGCGCCGGCGTTGCCGGCCGACCTTGACCTCGTCGTGGTCGGTCCGATGGCGCGTACTGCCCGCGACCTCACGCTCCTGCTCGACGTCATGGCCGGACCGCCGGTGGACGACCGCCCGCTTCGGCCTGTTCGCGCTCTCCGCTGGAACTCGATGAAAAGGCCGGCCCGGACCGGCTGGAGTGCCCGGGGTGCGTACAGGCCCGCGCCGCAAAGGACTTGGGCCCGCTGGTGCTGCCCGCCCCGACCAAGCGGGATCCGGTGGCCGCGCTGTGTGAGTTCCCGGTTCGGCTCTGTAGGCCGTAGAAGGCTTCCACCAGTGAGCCCGTGGATTGAGCTGGAAGGCTCGGATCGTCCTCAGCATGTCGTTCGAGCAGCACGCAAGCGGGCCCCGACTGGGATCCAGTCGGGGCCCGCGCAAGCCGGGGTGATGCAGAGGGGCTACTGGAAGAGCCAGTCGTGGAAGTAGGCGACGCTGCTGTAGACGCCGGGCGAGCCGGCCGCGGCGCAGCCTCGTGACCAGGAGACGATGCCGACCACGACGCCGTTGACCACGGCGGGGTCGCCGCTGTCGCCGGTGCAGAAGCCCTGGCCGCCGTCGGCGGGCCCGGCGCAGAACATGCTCGTGGTGTCGAGTACCGGGTCGAGGCCGTCCAGGAGGCCGCCCTCGTCTCCGCCGAGGTTGAGGTCAAGCCCGGAGTAGGCGGCCTCGCAGCCGGCGGTGGTGGTCACCGGTACCAGGGTGGTGCGAAGGCCGGTGGGGAGGGTGGTGTTGTCCTGCTGGGTGCGGCCCCAGCCGGTGACCGTGGCCACGTCGCCCGCCGTCGGCGCGGTGGCGGCGAGCGGGGCGAACGCGACCGTGCTGCCGTTCTCCGAGACCGCGGTGGCGAGCTTCAGGAGCGCGACGTCGTTGGCCATCGTCAGCGCGTTGAAGCCCGAGTGCTTGAGGACACTGCGGACACTACGCGTCTGGGCCAGACGCGTGCGGTCCACGCCGTCGTACTTGACCTGCAGCGAGCCGGCCCCCTTGCCGTTGACGCAGTGGGCGGCGGTGATCACCGTGTTCGCGTCGCGCAGGAAGCCGCCGCAGACGTGACTCCAGCCGAACAAGCCTTGCGCCACGATGCTGACCTGGTAGGGCGCCGAGCCGGGGGCGGCCTCGCTCCCGCCGACGATCGCGGCGGCCGGTGACGTGCTCGCGAACGCCAGGGCGAGCACCGCCCCCGCTGAGACGATGAGTCTACGCAGCAACACAGAACCCCTTGGGAAGGTGGCGCGCCGGTCGGCCACGCCACTTGTGGCATGTGACACGACAGGCTAGCTGACGCTCCGTCGCGCAGGCCGGTGACGCACCGCCAGCCTCGGTGGCGGGCGGCTGCACGTCACGATCGTCATCGACCTCATCCACGTCCTCGAATACCTCTGGGTCGCCCGCCACGCCCACACCATCCTCGACGGCGGCGCCGGACGGGTCGCCACCGTCGTGGAGAAGACAGCCCGCGCCGCCCGGCTGAAGAAGAACCGCCGCAAGGGCATCGACGACGCCGTCGGCTACCTGCGCAACAAGGCCCCCTACCTGTGCTACGACACCACGCTAGAACGCGGCTGGCCCATCGCGACCGGCGTCATCGAAGGAGCCTGCCGCCACCTGGTCAAAGACCGACTCGACATCACCGGGGCCCGCTGGGGACTCGCCGGAGCCGAGGCCGTCCTCAAACTCCGCGCGCTCCGCACCAACGGCGACTTCGACACCTACTGGACCTGGTACGAGAAGCAGGAATTCGCCCGCAACCACCAGGCCCGCTACCGCGACCAGCTCACACCTGTGGCCTGATCGACACCGCCCTCATCAGATCTGCACCCAAAGCGGATCGCCACCTTGGCCGTGAAGACGGCGAGGCGTGGCGTCAGGCCCCGCTTGTTGCGCAAGCGGTTTCGAGGGCGATGAGACGGTCGGCGAGGGCGCGGGCCGGGCCGGTGAGGCCCTTAAGGATCTCCCGGGCGTACGGGCTCCGGGGGTGGTGAGCGAGCTCCTGGACTGCGCTCCAGGCTTCGGCGATGCTGGCCAGGCCATGCTGGATCTGGCGGATGGCGTCGTGACGCTGGGCGAGGTACTGCTCGGCGCGCTGGTGGGCGTGGCGCCAGTCGGTGTCGCCGCGTTCGGCGGCCCGGGCGAAGGAGGGCTCGGTGTCGCCATCGGCGAGGCGGATGGCGTCGATCTCCTCAACACGCCTGCGGAGGTGTTCCTCCTCTTGCCGGGCGTCGAGGGCCGCAGTGGCCTCGGCGAGGGCGAGGTGACCGGCGATGACCTGCTCGACGAGGTCGGGGGCCTGCCGACGCAGCCGTGCGTGCTGGGCGAGGAGGGCCTTGGCATCGGCCTTGCGTCTGCGGGCGGTGGTGTAGGCGGCGTTCAGGGGGAGGGTGCCGGCGCGGACCTGTTCGGCGAGGTCGGGGGCGTGCTCGAGCACGGTGGTGGCGATGGACAGGCGGGTGAGGTTGATGCCGTGGCGGGCGACGGCGGAGGGGAAGGAGTGCTGTGAGAGTGAGCGTGCCATCGCGGTGATCATGGCGCGCTGGCCCGGGTTGGTGTTCCGGCGGTGGCGGTTGGCGGACACGATCAGGTAGACCGGGTCGTCGCCCTGATAGGTGGTGAAGCTGGGTTCGACGTCGGCCAGTTCGCAGGCGGCGAGGCGGTTGCGGCCGTCCAGGAGGACACCGTCCGCATCCAGGACGACAGGCTCGGCCAGGCCGTTGGACTCGATGTCCTCGGCGAGGTCGAGAAGTTCGTCGGGGCTGAGCATCGGGAACAGGGCGGTGACGGGGTGGATGTCCACGGTGGGGAGCTCCTCGATCGGGATGGGTGTTGGGGCAGAAGACGCCACAAGGGTGCATTTGGTTCAGCGCCTGTGCTCGTCGGCCTGGTCAGCGACGGCGGTCGGCCGCCTGACACCTCGCGGTCCACGCGTGCGCGGCGTGCCGCGCAGCCAGTTGTAGTGCCGGCGCAGGATCGCCTCCCTCGGGGCGGTGGCCTCGTCGAGCGCGCCCCTGGCGGGCGACGGCGGCCTCGCGCATCTGGCGGCGCAGCTCCTGGTAGCCGCTGTGGTCGGCGGCCCGCTTCGCCAGACTGCCGCTGGGGCAGGGAGCCGGTCCGCCCCGCTGTCTCCCGCTACCGTCGTGAGTACTGGCAAGGTCAGCTCATCGACGACCGGAGGCCCCGCGAGATCCGTATCCTGGAGTGGCTCTACGAGGAGTTCAGCCACTTTCAGAACGGCGTTGACGGCATGGTGGAGCCAGATGAACGCGCCCTGCGGAATCTTCTTGCCTACCTGGACGACAACTTCTCCCTCTATGTGCGCGCCTGCGAGCGCGACGGTGGCGCGGTCGTCTACGACCGCGGGGACCCGGAGGGAGTCGACCGATTCTGGGCCATGGACTACAACCTCGACTACGAAAGGAAGTCCTGAGGAGACCGCTACCAGCCAAATGACGCCGAGCCGACGACGAACTGGTCCAGTTCGCCGCTCGCCTTTCCCGCCGACCGCCTGGTGCTCCACCTGCTCCGACACCGGCACCGTCGTGCGTACGTCGTTGCCCGCGAACCTCAGGAACACCGGAGCCGGCCCTGTGTCACGCCACCGGCTAGCGCTGCAGTGTCAGCACGCCCGGCCGGTACGGCAGGAGGCCGTAGTCCATGCCGTCGGTGCTGGGGTCGCGCCCCTGGTAGAGGAACTGCAGGTTGCAGGGGTCAATGGTCTTGGTCTGGTCGGGGTTGGTGCGAACCAGATCGCCGTGGCTGATGTCGTGGGTCCAGGTCGCGCCGCTGTTGGCCTTGCCGGCGAAGGGGTTGGTCACGGTGTCGGCCTGCGGTGTCCAGGTGCCGTCGAGGCTGGGGGCCGTGAACGAGCGGAAGTAGCGACCATACCCTGTGTAATTCTGGGCCTCGACGATCATGAGGTACTGGTTCTGACCCTGGACCTTGTAGACCTCCGGCGCCTCGAACAGGTTGAGCGCCGTGTCGCTCATGATCTTCGTGGACGACGAACCGAAGCTGCCCGGGAAGTTGCCGATGGGCATGCTGGACCGGTAGATGTCGCCCTCATCGTTGGCGAAGAACATGTACATGTTCGTGTCGTCGCCGATGAGGGTCACGTCGAGGGGGCCCCCCTTCGGGAGGGTGCCCGTGAACAGCTCCTGCTGCGCGGACCAGCCGTTGGGGTTGGTGGGGTCGCTCGAGGTGCGGTAGGAGAAGGCGTATGGCCAACCCCCGTTGTAGGCGAGCACCCAGAGGTTCTTCGGGGCGAAGTAGAACAGCGTCGGCGCGAAGCCATCGAAGGGAATCGTGTTCTGGGTGGCGGTGGCCATGTCGGACCAGTTCGTGAAGGGGCTGAAGGTCGTCAATCCCCAGCGCCCATCGTTACCGGCGAGGGTGTTGTGCGTCGTGGCATAGACGATGTGCTTGCCGTTGTGGACGACGCTGGTGAAGTCCTTGAGTGAGGCCCACCCCGACTTCGGCTGCGCCAGCGGGCCGGTCGAGGTCCACCGGTAGGTCGACGGAAGAGCGCACGTACCGGTGTCGACGCTGGCGACGGGGACGAGCTGCCACTGCTGGTTGCTGCCGCCCCAGTCGGCGTACTGGACGATCTTGCCGCCGTCGGCGGTGGAGGCGCCCTGGACCTCGAGGGCCTTGCTGCTGTGGCGGTTCAGGAGGCGGACGTAGCCGTCGGCGGAGTCGGCGAGGCGGAACTGCTGGTTGGTCGCGTTGAGGTCGCTCCACTGGACGACGTCGGCGCCGTCGGCCGAGGACCAGCCGTAGTCGTCCAGCACCTTGCCGGAGTTCCGGTTCTGCAGCCGGTAGTAGCCGCTGCCGGAGTCCAGGAAGCGCCACTGCTGGGCTTCGTTGCTGGACCGGGTCCACTGGACGACGGACGAACCGTCGGCGGTGGCGAAGTTGTAGTCGTCCAGCGCCTTGCCGCTGTTGCGGTTCACCAGTACGTACCACTTGCCGGTGTCGACCGAGGCAGCCGAGGCGGACGACGGGTTCACCATCGCCAGGAAGCCGGCCACGAAGACCATCGAGAGCAGGGCAGCCATCCGCGGCCGCCATCCCCGCCGTGAGGTTGGTGGAGCTGTACCGAGAGCGTTCATCTGCACCCTCCTAGGGGCGACTTGGGCAGGGGGCGGTCCTTGTCGGTGCGTGCGGACCGGGCACGGCACGTCCGAGGCGGCGGCAAGACGTGACCCCTGCGGGGTGGGGGCGCCGGGTCTCCGGCGCATTGTTAGCGTTAACAACTTGAAAGTCGAACATCCGGCGTGTTGCAGGGAGAAAACCATGGGATATGAGAGGACGTCAAGTACCGTGCCGCAACCTGTCCGTTACTGAGGCGTCATCAGAATCTCGTCCTGTCAGAGTTGTTGACGGGACCGACGTGAGCGCTCACACTCTTCGGCGCGGGCGGCAGTTGGAAGCCGTTGCTCTATCGATCTCTGTGAACGTCGGTTCGAGTGTGGCGACTCGGTCGAGTGATCTTCGGCCGGGTGTGAATGAAGGCAGGGCCTGTCGAGCCCGGCGGCGAGGCATGGCAGACGCTGAAGTCGTCGGCCGGCTAACGCGACGCGGCACGGGCTTCGGTCTCGCCGAAGAAGGAACACGTTGCGTTCGCGGAAGCTCGACCCCAACTGGGGCGGTGGCTTCTGTGTGACTGGGACTGCGGCTTCTCTCCGGCGGCGCCGCTCGGCGTCGAGACTGCTTCGGTTCTGCCCAGCCTGCTGCGGCCACTGCAGCACGTTCCCTGCGGTCTGCTCGGACTCTCGGGGTGGGTCGGTGGGCTCGGCGGAGGCCGCCAGCCGGTCGGTCGAGGCCGCCTTGGCTTGCGTGGACTCGCGGGCGTGTTCGACGGGCTGGGACTTGGTCATCTGGCTGGGCCAGTTGCCGAACCGGATCGCGGGCGCCGAGCAGTCCCAGGAGGATCGGCAGGAGTTCGGCATCGGTCCGCGGTTGCAGGCCGGTCTCGCGGACTCTGGTGAGGAGTTCCTCGGCGCGCAGGTCACCGAAGGCGGGAACCTGCGATTCCGGCGGCAACCCGGTCCAGCGAAGAGGGTGCCACTCGTGGGTAAGAGGATCTTGGAAGTAGACGAGCGCCGGTCTCGGGGCTCTCGGCGGATGATCCACATCTGCTTGCGCCGCCCGCCGCGTGAAGAAGCCTCGTGCAGGTAGGGCTCCAGCGCGTCACCGTAGTAGTAGAGGCCCTTGATCTTCCAATGCCACGAAGTTAAGGGCTTGTTGGCGGTGTCAAGGCGTCGGGGAGCGTGATCTTGTAGGTGTTCGGTGCCGTGCGGGTGAGCCGGCCGTTGCGGGCCCAGTAGCAGAGTTGCGCGGTGAGGCTGCTGAGGGGGCGCCCTCCGGTGGCGAGGCCGAGGTGCTGTGCGATGTCGCGGGTGTGCATGGCCCGGTTGGAGCGCGCGGCCAGAATCTGGCAGACCTGGCCCCAGCGGCCGGAGGGGGCTCGGCTCGGATCCTGTGCGCTGGGGAGGGCCGGTGGATTCACGGTGATCTCGATGGCGGTGACCGGCATGCTGTCGCGAGGGCGCCCGTCGCGGTTCCAGCTGTGGTGGCGGGAGATTCCGCCCTTGACGATGCGGGTGGACAGCCGCATCCGACGCCGGGGAAGCAGCGCCTTCAGGATGCGGGCTCCGATGAATCCGACCAGGTCAGGGCGGCTGCCATCGTCGACGGGGATGGCCCCAGCCTGCGGGCGATCTCCCTCACGCCGGTGTCCTGGGCCCTCAACAGGGAGATCTCCTCGCGCTCGGCGAACGACAGATACCGGCCTGACAATGGGCTGAGCTGGATCGAAGGCATCCCGCCACGATCGCGGAACCACCGCGAACCGACGGGCCCGGACGCCCCGCATGCCAGCGCGGCATCCTCGCTCGTGAGCCCCTCGGCGATCCTCAACCAGAACGCGCGTTCCACGTCCCGACGCACCGGTGGCCGACCCGGCGAACGCATCGCCGGACGCCCCGTCACCTTCGTCGTCCACCCCACAGGCCGCCCCACCCGACACCTCCACGATCGAGGTGTTGCGACGACCGGTTGAATCCACCCAGTACACGTCCATCAAGCTCACAACTCGGCTGCTGAAGGCGGGAATCAAGCCGAGCATGGGAAGCGTGGGCGACTCGTTCGACAACGCCCTCGCGGAGAACTTCTGGAGCCTCCTGAAGACCGAGTGCGTGCGCCGCACGACCTTCGAGACCCGGATCGACGCCGACCTGGCGCTGTTCGCCTACATCGACGGACCCTGTTGCCCAATTGGGTGAATCGGCGCGATCTTCCGGACACGTGGGGTCTGCTGGGTGGAGCCTTCGAGGTGGCGGCCTGTTCGGGAGGGTCGCCTGCGTCGTGGGACGGGGGCAGCGGGGTGTCGATGGCAGCGAGCTCGGGTCGGGAAGTTCCCGGGGCGACACGAGTGGTCGCCCGGGCGGCCTTCCCCAAGGGGTGCTTGGCGATGAGGGTCCGGGACTCGCTCGGTCCGCTGTTCGACGACGAGGTCTTCAGAGCCGCGTTCGGTGTCCGCGGTCGTCCCGGCATCTCGCCCGGACAGCTGGCACTGGTGTCCGTGCTGCAGTTCGCCGAGAACCTGACCGACCGCCAGGCCGCGCACGCCGTGCGGGCCAGGATCGACTGGAAGTACCTGCTGGGCCTCGAACTCGCCGATCCAGGCTTCGACTTCACCGTGCTGACCGGGTTCCGGGACCGGCTCGTGACCCACAGCCTGGAGGAACAGGTTCTGGACCTCCTGCTGGAACGCCTGACCGAGCTGAAACTGGTCGCGTCCGGAGGCCGGCAGCGCACCGACTCCACCCACGTCCTCTCTGCTGTCAGGAACCTGAACCGCCTGGAGTTCGTGGGCGAGACACTGCGTGCGGCGCTGGAGGCGATCGCCGTCGCGGCACCCGGGTGGCTCGCCTCGTGGATGGATCCCTCGTGGCAGGAACGCTACGGAGCCAGAATCGACTCCTACCGCCTGCCCAGCGAGGAGGACAAACGGGTCCAGCTCACCCAGCGCATCGCGGCCGACGGATATCTCCTGCACGAGGCCGTCACCTCGCCCACGGCCCCGCGCTGGCTGCGGGAGATCCCCGCCGTCACCACCCTGCGGACGGTGTGGCTGCAGCAGTTCAAGCGCACGGTCATCGACGGAGTGCAGGAGGTGGCCTGGCGGGGGAAGGACGATCTCCCGCCCAGCAGAGCCAGGATCACCTCGCCGTACGACCCGGATGCCCGCAACGCGGTGAAACGCGGATCGGCCTGGGACGGCTACAAAGTCCACTTCAGCGAGACCTGCGACGCCCCGGACTCCGGCCGCCCGCACATGATCACCCACGTGGTCACCACGGACGCCACCGCCGGCGACTCGGCGGTCGTCGAGGAGATCCACGACCGTCTCGACAACAAGGCCCTCCTGCCCTCCGAGCACCTGATGGACGCCGGCTACATCTCCGCCGAGCTCCTGCTGACCGCCCCCATCGACCACCGGATCCGCGTCATCGGCCCGGTCAGACCCAACACCACACGCCAGACGGCCCAGGCCACCGGCTTCGGTAAGACGTCTTTCACCATCAACTGGGCTTCCAAGAACGCAACTTGTCCGAACGGCGCCACCAGTCGCTACTGGACCGAAGGCTGCGATCACAACCAACGGCCGGCCATCCGCATCCGCTTTGCGACCGAGACCTGCGCGCCGTGCCCGGTGCGGGACCAGTGCACCAGTTCCACCCGCTACGGACGCCAACTCACCGTTCGCCCGCAGGAACAGGACGCCATCCTCGAACGCGTCCGGGCCTAGCAGACCACCGACGAGTGGAAGACCCTCTACGCGGTCCGGGCAGGCGTCGAAGGCACGATCCACCAGGCCATCGCGGCCACCGGCGCACGCCGCACCCGCTACGTCGGCCTGCCGAAGACGCACCTCGCCCACGTCTTCACGGCTACTGCCATCAACCTCATCCGACTCGATGCCTGGTGGAATGAAAAGCCACTCGCCCGCACCCGGACATCACACCTCGCAGCCCTCGACCTCGCCGCATAGACCAATTGGGCAACAGGGTCATCGACGGCTTCTACAACCCCCGCCGCATCCAAAAGCGCCTCGGCTGGCTCAGCCCGGACGAATACGAGGCCAAGCATTACGCAGACCAGGCGACGGCCGAACCAGTGGCCATCGAACCGCCCACACCCGCCCTGACCAGCTAATCAACACCTCCCGCGCGGCGGGGGAAGCTCAGCCCTCGGCGAACCGCTGGTGGAGGTATGGCTTGTAGGGGTCGAGGATGCTGGTGCGTCCGGTCCAGCGGCCGACCAGCAGCTCGTCCGGGTCCTTCGCGCCGGCCAGCCGGCGCACTGTGTTGCGGGCCAGGCCCAGTCGTCGGCCGATAGCGCGCAGGCTGAAACCGTCATCCATGAGCGCGTGGACGGCGGCGTGCTGTTCGCGGACCCGGTCGGACAGCCGGCCGGTCCGGCGGGGCTCGGAGCTGACGGCCGCCAAGGCGACAGCCGGAGCCGGCTCGGCTGCAGGGGCCGGTTCGGGTAGCAGAGCACGGTGCTGGAGCACGGTCTTCTCCACCGCGTCGGCGAGGTTCTGCCGCAGATGGAACCGGTCGGCGACCTGGATCGCGTCCGGGGCGCCGAGCCGGACGGCTTCGGCATAGGAGGCCGACCGGTCGCGGCAGACGACTTCACCCCTGGGTGGTCGGCCAGCCAGGACCGGACGGTCTCGACCGTGCGGTCGGGCAGCAGATCGACTGCGCGGCGGGTCTCGATGTCGACCAGGATCGTGGCGTAGACGTGGCCCTTGCGCAGGGCGAACTCCTCGACGCCCAGCACGCGCGGCACCGCGCCCTGCCGGATCCGGCAGGGCGCGTATCAGCCGCAGGAGCGTGGAACGGCTCACCGGGACCGCGAAGGTCTCGGCCAGGCGAGAGCCCGCCCGGCCGGCCAGGGCCAGGGCGAGCTGCTGCAGCGCGGTCTGCGGGCCCAGGCTCCGCCGCCCGTGACGGAAGGTCAGTCCCGCCGCCTCTTGACGAACGTGGCCCGGCGGCAAGCTCGTTCACGGCAGCGGAACCGGCGGACCCGTAACTCGACCACCACCCGACGCCCGCCCGCCGCAGCTGTCGTCCAACCGCCGCACGTAGCTGCTGTGCACTCGGGTCGAGACGGTCCCGCACGACGGACAGCCCGCCTCGTCGCCGGTCGTGGCGGCGTGGACGGTGACGCGGTCGGCGCGGATGGTCAGGGTGTTGACCGCGACGTCGGCGCTGCGGAGCCAGAGGTCTTGGAGGAGATCGTCAGCCACGATCGTTCATGATCGCGGTTCCGGTGACGCTCCGTGGCCCTGGCACGGAAAGTGGCTCTGTCGCTGATTGAGGGGTCTTGGCTGGCTGATCACGGTGATAGGAGGATGCGGCGGCGTAGGAGGTCGAAGTTGGCCCGCCCGTACATCTGGCGCTTGAGCAGCTTGATCCTGGTCACGTTGCCCTCTACTGCTCCCGAGGTGAGTGTGGTGTTCAGGGCCGCGCGAACGGCGGCGTGGTCGCGTCGGATGCCGCCGGCCAGGCTGCGGAGTTCGGGTTGCCCGTCGAGGCGGACGTCGGCGAGCCAGACATCGAGGGCCAGGTGCTCGCTGCGGCGTTCGCGGACCATGGTCGCCAGGCGCCGGGCGTACTGGGTAGTCGTGGCCAGGGCCGGGCTGCGTTCGCACAGCTCGTCGAGGCACTTGCGTTCGGTGTCGTCGAGCCGCTCGGGTCGGCGCATGATCCAGTCGGTGACGCGGCGGACGGTCAGGTGGGGTGGTGGGGCCTCCGCCGGGATCGCTCCGGTTCGGTAGAGCCGCAGATGACGCTGAACGGTGTTGACGTCACCGCGGTAGCCCAGTTGCTGGATCTCGCGGGTGAGTGCGGAGGCGTTGGTGCAGCCCTCCATCCACCGGTGGTGCAAGTAGCGCCGGTAGTCGTCGATCACGCTGGGGCGGTGGGTCGCCGCGACGAGGAGTTGCTCCACGTCGGCGGCTCGGGCGAAACGCAGGACGGTGCCGCGATTGAGGCGGAGTTCACGGGCGATGGCTCGCAGGCTGTCGCCGCGCTCGATGCGTTCGTGGATCTGCTGGTGACGCTCGCGCGTGCGGGCGACCAGGGGACGCGGCCGGCCGTGGACGTCCAGCTCGTTCGAGCCGGCAGCTCCGGAACGGGGCATCTCATCCCGCTCTTCTCCGAGGTCGAGGGGTTCGCGCAGGTCAGCGCGGTGGCGGCCGACGACGCGCTCGACGGCCTCGGCGAGGTTGTGCAGCAGGTGCCAGGCGTCGGCGACCTGTTGGGCCTGCGGCGCACCCGTGCGGGCACCGTCGCGGAAGGATCCGGCGCGGTCGCGGCAGATCGTCCGCACTTCGGGGTGGTC
>NZ_JBVJCO010000086.1:0-12848 GCF_055588525.1 Kitasatospora sp. NPDC041988 | reverse complement strand
AAAAAAAAACAAGACCAAACAACAAAAAAAAGGAGCACCCAAGGGGCCCCCGCCCCCTCCCCCCCCCGCCCCCCCCCCCCCCCCCCTTCCTGGTACGGGCCCCCCCCACGGCCGGTGCGCCGGGTGCCGTCAGCCCTTCTTGGCGATGAAGTCGAACAGGCCGGCCGCCACACTGTCCAGGTACGGGCCGGTCTGGTACTTCGGCTCACCCTCGAACCCGACCGAGACGTTGCTGACCAGGGCCGGCTTGCCGTCCTTGGTGGCCAGCCAGCCGCCGCCGCTGGAGCCGCCCGTCATGGAGCAGCCGATGGCCAGCATCGGCGGGCGCGCGGGGTCGAGCGAGTAGCGGGAGGGCTTGCCACCCTCGCAGTGGTTGAGCTCCATGCCGTCGAACGGCGGTGCGGCCGGGTAGCCGTAGTCGGTGACGGCCAGCTGGTCGCGCGGGGCGTTGAACCAGACCGGCACGGCGCCGCCGATCGTCTCCTCCAGCGACTTGCCGCTGTCGTTCTCGGGCTTGACGCGCAGGATCGCGAAGTCGTACTGCGCCGCGGGGCCCACCTGGCCGCCGCCCTCGGCCTTCCAGACCGGGGAGGTGACGTAGTTGACCGCGTCCCACTCGCCGTACGGCGCGTACTGCGAGGCCTCCGTCGGCCGCTTGCCACCGCTCACCGCGCCGGAGCTGTTGAAGTCCGGGATGAAGACGATGTTGCTGTTGAACGTGGAGCCCTTGCCCTGGTGGGCGCAGTGGCCGGCGGTCCACACCAGGTTGCTCTTGCCGGGGTGGGCCGGGTCGGCCACCACGGTCCCGGAGCAGACGTAGTGCTGGCCCAGCTTGCCCGGCGCGAGGCTCTCGCCTCCGGGCTTGTCGAAGAAGATCTTGCCGAACACGGCCATGTTCTTCGCGTACGGGTGCGGTACGGCCTGCGCGTTGACGGTCTGGGGCGCCGGGTCACTTCCGGCGTCGCCCGGCTGGGTGGGTGCTCCGCTCGGCGTCTGGGCGGTCGACGGCTTCGGTGCGGCGGTGGTCGGCTGTGCGGACTGCGTCGGTGCGGTGGTCGGCTGCTGTGCCGACGGCTTGACGGGCCCGGCCGGCTGTGCGGACAGCATCTTGTCCAGGTTCCAGTAGCCCTTGGCGACGGCCGGGAGGGCGTAGTCCTTGGCCCACTTCTCCCAGTCGTCGAAGCTCCACTTCTTCAGATCTGCGAGATTGGCCGGCAGCCCCAGATCCGGCGCGTTGGTCGCGGCCCCCGTGGCCGTCGCGTCGCCGGAGCTGTTGTCCGGCCCGCAGGCCGAGGTGGCCAGCAGGGTCAGTGCCAGTACGGATGCGCCGAGGGTGGCCCGCGCGGCGCGCATGGTGGTACGAGTCGATGACATGAACGTCGGAAAATCCCCCTGTGAACGGCCCGGCGCGGAAACCGACGACGCCGGGTATGCGGGCAGGAGTATGTCACCGATCGTCAGAACGCCTGTTCCCGAGCGCGTCCGGGTGGGTGGGCCGGTCCTGGTACGACGCGATCGAACGCCCCCCGATCACCCCGCGGCGGAGGCTCGGAGGGGGCGCGGGGGCTTGGGCGTCAGGGCCAGACCAGGCAGTACAGCTGGTGCCCGGCCTCGTGCAGCCGGTTCGCGAAGTCCTGCCACTCGTGCAGCATGCTGTAGATCACGAAGGCGTCGCGCGGGCCCCGGCGGTCGGGGACGGTGGACCAGATGAAGGCGGCGGCGCCGAGTTCGGTCTCGTCGGCCTTGCGCAGCGGTTCGACGACGTTCTGCGGGAGCTGGACGACGGCGTAGTCGGGGTGCAGGACGACCAGCTCCAGCGGCGGGACCTGGTGCAGCGGCACGCCCTGGATGCCGGTGAGGACCATGGCGCTCATGGTCTCCGGCTTGATCTTGGTGGAGAGGTGGCCGTTGGGGGAGCCGCTGGTCTCCATCAGGTCGCCGAGCCGCCCGAGCGAGCCGAGCTCGCCCGCGTCCAGGCCGAGCCCGCCGGGGCCGAGCGCGGTCGGGACTCTGGCGGCGGTGGCTCGGTCGGGTGCGCCGAAGTACTTGTAGGTCACCCCCACGCGTCCCTCACCCCGCCTCTCTCCGCCTCGACCGCCACGACCCGTACCCGCTCCCGTACCCCCGCGTGCGGCCTCGGCGGGCCGGCGGGAGCCACCCGCGGCCTCGTCGTAGCCGTCCTGCGCCTCGGACACTCGGACCATCCTCACCGGAATTCGCCGGAATCGACAGACCCCCGCACGTCCGGCGTCCCACCGGACGTGCTCCTTACCCGTCATGCGCCGCCGTACCCAGTCGGGGCACGCGGCAGTCCTCTTCACACCCCTGCACATGCGGAGCGTCTGAACATCCCGCATGGAAAGCCTGAGTACATAGTCTGACTGGTCCGTCCAGCGGAAGCAGTCAGGGGCCCCGTTGTACGGATAACCGTACAGACTTCGTCGCCCGGATCATCGTTCCAGATGATGAGGTCCGACATGCAGAGGTGAAGGACACGATTTGAGACCATGTCTCACGTGAGCTACCCCTACGAAGCACCCCAGTCCCAGTCGCTCTTCGACCGCGCCTCGGTCGTCACGCCCGGCGGCGTCAACTCCCCGGTGCGCGCCTTCCGTGCCGTGGGCGGCACGCCGCGCTTCATGGTGTCCGGCGCCGGCCCCTACCTCACCGACGCCGACGGCCGCGAGTACGTCGACCTGGTGTGCTCGTGGGGCCCGATGATCCTCGGCCACGCGTACCCCGCGGTGATCGACGCCGTCCAGCAGGCGGTCTCCCGCGGCACCTCCTTCGGTACGCCCGGCCAGGGCGAGGTCGAGCTGGCCGAGGAGATCGTCGCCCGGGTGGCCCCGGTCGAGCAGGTCCGCCTGGTCTCCTCCGGCACCGAGGCGACCATGTCGGCGATCCGGCTGGCCCGCGGCTTCACCGGCCGGGCGAAGATCGTGAAGTTCGCCGGCTGCTACCACGGACATGTGGACGCGCTGCTGGCCGCCGCCGGTTCCGGCGTCGCGACCTTCGGTCTGCCGGACACCCCGGGCGTCACCGGCGCCCAGGCCGGCGACACCATCGTGCTGCCGTACAACGACCTGGCCGCCGTCGAGCAGGCCTTCAAGGCGCACCCGGGCGAGATCGCCTGTGTGATCACCGAGGCCTCGCCCGGCAACATGGGCGTCGTCCCGCCGCTGCCCGGCTTCAACGGCGGCCTGGCCCGGCTCTGCAAGGAGAACGGCGCGCTGTTCATCTCCGACGAGGTGATGACCGGCTTTCGCGTCTCCAAGGCCGGCTGGTACGGCCTGGAGGCGGCCCACGAGGGCTGGGCTCCGGACCTGCTCACCTTCGGCAAGGTGATGGGCGGCGGCTTCCCGGCGGCGGCGTTCGGCGGCCGCGCCGACGTGATGGGCCACCTGGCCCCGGCCGGCCCGGTCTACCAGGCCGGCACCCTCTCCGGGAACCCGATCGCCACCGCGGCCGGCCTGGCCCAGCTGCGCGGCTGCACCGACGAGGTGTACGCGACGGTCGACCGGGTGGCCGCCGAGGTCTCCGCCCTGGTCTCGGACGCGCTGGCCAAGGAGGGCGTGGCGCACAGGCTGCAGACCGCCGGGAACATGTTCTCGGTGTTCTTCACCGAGGCCGCCGTCACCAACTACGACGAGGCGAAGACCCAGGAGGCGTTCCGCTTCAACGCCTTCTTCCATGCCATGCTCGCCCAGGGCGTCTACCTGCCGCCGTCCGCCTTCGAGTCCTGGTTCGTCTCGGCGTCCCACGACGAGCGGGCGATCGAGCGGATCGCCGCCGCCCTGCCGGCCGCCGCCCGTGCGGCCGCCGAGGCCACGGCCTAGATTCCACCGAGCCCCAGGAGTACTGAGAAGTGAGCGCCAAGGACATCACCGTCGTCCACCTGATGCGGCACGGTGAGGTGCACAACCCGGAGGGCATCCTGTACGGCCGGCTGCCCGGCTACCGGCTCTCCGAGCTGGGCCGGCAGATGGCCGACCGGGTGGCCGAGGACCTGACCGGCCGGGACATCACCCACGTGGTGGCGTCCCCGCTGGAGCGGGCGCAGGAGACCGCCGAGCCGATCGCCAAGTCGCACGGCCTGGACCTCGCGACCGACGAGCGGCTGATCGAGGCGGACAACATCTTCCAGGGCAAGACCTTCGGGGTCGGCGACGGTTCGCTGAAGAACCCGGGCTACTGGAAGTACCTGACCAACCCGTTCAAGCCCTCCTGGGGCGAGCCGTACATCGAGCAGGCGGTGCGGATGATGGGCGCGCTCGCCGCCGCCCGGGACGCCGCGCGCGGGCACGAGGCGGTCTGCGTCAGCCACCAGCTGCCGATCTGGATCGTCCGTTCCTTCGTGGAGCGCCGCCGGCTCTGGCACGACCCGCGCAACCGGCAGTGCTCGCTGGCATCGCTGACCAGCTTCACGTTCGAGGGCGACAAGATCGTCTCGGTCGGCTACCGCGAGCCGGCCCGCGACCTGCTGCCCGCGCACCTGGTCGGCAAGGGCGGCAAGAGCAAGCCGGTGGGCAAGAGCTTCGGCGCCTGACACCGCGGCCCCGCAGGCCCGGCCGCCGGTCTCGCCGCCGGGCCCCCGCAGGCCCCGCCGCCCGATGTAAGACCCGTCTAAATATGGGCTTCGTCACCCCCGACGCGGCCGGGTGTTCTGGTCCAGCCGCAGGTCAGAGGGGGTCCGACACGGAATGTCGGACCCCCCCGAACCTGGTCGGAAGAGCATGCGAAACTTTTCACATGTCTGGCACGACGCGCCCCCGTCCCCGTCTCGCCGCAGCGGCCGCAGCCACGGCCGCCGCCGCGCTCGCCCTCACCGGCTGCTCCTCCTCCGGTTCGTCAAACGGTGGCGACGGCCAGATCGGCTTCGTCAGCGCCAAGGGCAGCACCATCTCCAAGGCCGCCGCCGGGCACCGCCAGGACGCGCCGGACATCTCCGGCAGCACCCTGGAGGGCAACCCGGTCAAGCTCTCCGACTACCGGGGCAAGGTCGTCGTCCTCAACGTCTGGGGCTCCTGGTGCGGGCCGTGCCGGGCCGAGGCGGACGACCTCCAGCGGGTCTGGGAGAAGTACAAGGACCAGGACGTCCAGTTCCTCGGCATCAACACCCGGGACCCGGAGATCGCCAACGCCGTCCGTTTCGAGCAGGAGAAGGGCGTCACCTTCCCCAGCCTCTACGACCCGGCCGGCACCCAGCTCCTGAAGTTCCCCAAGGGCAGCCTCAACCTGCAGTCCCTGCCCACCACGCTGGTGGTCGACCGCGAGGGCAAGCTCGCGGCCCGCGCCGTCGGCGGCCAGACCGACGACGCCCTGGAGTCGATCCTCCAGCCGGTGGTCGCGGAGCCGAAGCAGTGAGTGCCGCGGCGCACCCGGCCGCGCTGCAACTGGCCGACACCACCGGGACCATCCAGAGCGGGGCGCTGCTGGTGGCCGCGCCGATCGCGCTGGTGGCCGGCCTGGCCTCGTTCTTCTCGCCGTGCGTGCTGCCGCTCGTGCCGGGCTACCTCTCCTACGTCACCGGCTTCTCGGCCGCCGACCTCGCGGACGCGCGCGGGGCCCGGCGCGGCCGGATGCTGGCCGGGGCGCTGCTGTTCATCCTCGGCTTCACCGCCGTCTTCGTCTCCGGCGGCGCACTGTTCGGCTACTTCGGCTCGACGCTGCAGGAGCACAAGCGGGCCATCTCGATCGTGCTCGGCGCCCTGACCGTCGTGATGGGCCTCGCCTTCATGGGGCTGGTGCCCGGGCTGAGCATGCGTGAGCTGCGCTCGCACCGCCGCCCGGCGGTCGGCCTGCTCGGCGCACCGATGCTGGGCGTGGTCTTCGGCGTCGGCTGGACGCCCTGCCTCGGCCCGACCCTGTCCGCCGTCCAGAACCTGGCGCTCAACGAGGCCGACGCGGGTCGCGCCGCCCTGCTGATGACCGCCTACTGCCTGGGCCTCGGCGTACCGTTCGTCGTGGCCGCGCTGGCCTTCCGCCGGGCGCTGGGCGCCTTCGGGTGGGTCAAGCGGCACTACCCGCTCGTCATGCGGATCGGCGGCGGCATGCTCGTCGCGGTCGGTCTTCTGCTCGTCACCGGGGTCTGGGACTCGATGGTGAACGAGATGCAGTCCTGGACCGCCGACTTCCAGATCGGAATCTGACCGTGAGCAAGACCACGACCGATACCGACCTGCCCCCGGCGGAGGTCGAGGACGCTGCCGAGCGGCTGACCACCGCGCCGGTCGAGTCGGACGGCCCCACCGGCATGGGGGTGCTCGGCTGGCTGCGCTGGATGTGGCGCCAGCTGACCTCGATGCGGGTCGCGCTGATCCTGCTCTTCCTGCTCTCGCTGGCCGCGATTCCGGGCTCGCTGATCCCGCAGAACGGCCAGAACCAGTTCAAGGTCGAGACCTGGAAGACGCAGCACACCACGGTCGCGCCGGTCTACGAGAAGCTCCAGCTGTTCGACGTCTACAGCTCGGTCTGGTTCTCGGCGATCTACATCCTGCTGTTCGTCTCGCTGGCCGGCTGCATCGTCCCGCGCACCTGGCAGTTCGTCGGCGTGCTGCGGGCCAAGCCGCCGGCCGCGCCGCGCAACCTGACCCGGATGCCGGTCTACGCGGCCTGGCGCACCGACGCGGACGCCGAGGCGGTGAACGCCGCGGCGCACGCGCTGCTGCGCAGGCGCCGGTTCCGCGCCGACCTGGCGGGCGGCTCGGTGGCCGCCGAGAAGGGCTACCTGCGCGAGGTCGGCAACCTGATGTTCCACCTGTCGCTGTTCGCGCTGCTCGGCGGCTTCGCCTGGGCGAGCCTGGCCAGCGGCACCGGCGGCAAGCTGATGGTGGGCGGCGAGGGCTACTCCAACACCATCACGCAGCTGGACGACTTCACCGGCTCGCGGTTCTACGGCACCGAGGACCTCGACCCCTTCTACCTGAAGCTGGACAGCTTCAAGTCCAGCTTCCAGACCAAGGGCGACCAGATCGGCGCCGCCCGCGAGTTCACCGCGAACGTCGAGTACTACGCGGGCAGCGACGCCTCCAAGCTGACCAAGGGCACGATCGAGGTCAACCACCCGCTGGAGATCGGCGGCAGCAAGGTCTACCTGATCGGCCACGGCTACGCCCCGGTGATCACCGTGAAGAACGGTGCCGGCGAGGTGGTCTACACCGGTGCGACGCCGTTCCTGCCGCAGGACGGCAACCTGACCTCCACCGGAGTCATCAAGGTCTCCGACTACGGCGAGAAGGACGGCAAGAAGACCCAGATGGGCTTCTCCGGCTTCTTCCTGCCGACCGCGCCGGTGGCCTTCGACATGAACACCGGCCCGCGCTCGCTCTTCCCCGGTGACGCGGACCCGGCGCTGGTGCTGAACGCCTTCGCGGGCGACCTCGGCACCGACTCCGGCCTGCCGCAGAACGTCTACCAGCTCAACACCAAGAACCTGACCCAGCTCCAGCAGGACGGCAAGATCGCCAAGGTCCGGCTGAAGCCCGGCCAGGCCTGGGAGCTGCCGGACGGCTACGGCTCCGTCACCTTCGAGGGCTACAAGCAGTGGGCCAGCTTCAACATCTCGCACCGCCCGGGCAACGAGATCGCCCTGGCCGGCGGCGTGCTGGCGATCCTCGGCCTGATCGGCTCGCTGTTCGTGCAGCGGCGCCGGATCTGGGTCCGCGCGGTGGCGCTGCCCGGCGGCGGCACCCTGGTCGAGCTGGCCGGTCTGGCCCGCAGCGAGTCGGCGAAGATCGCCGAGGAGCTGGCCGTCCTGGCGGTGGACCTCCAGGACGACGCCCCGGCGGTCGAAGATCCGGATGAACAAGCAGACGAGCCCGGGGCCGCCGAGGCCGACGAGGCCTCGGCGCCCGCAGACCCCGCAGTCCCTGCCGACCAGAACTCCAAGGAGTAGACGGTGCATCTCGCCTCGGCGGTCGACCCCCAACTGGCCGACCTCTCCAACAAGCTGATCTATTCGGCCATGGCCGTCTACACGATCGCCATGCTCGCCCACATGTTCGAGTGGACCTTCGGCAGCAAGGGCGCCGTCGCCGTCCGTTCCACCGAGCAGGCGGGCAGCCTGGCCGAGACGGTCGCGGCCGCTGCCGAGCCCAAGGCCACGAAGAAGGTCACCGTCACGGTCGCCTCGGCCGGCGGCGGCACCACCACGCTCACCCGCACCGCCCTGGCGGGCGAGGGCGCGACGGTGGTCACCAGCGGACGCGGCGAGGACGAGGTGGACGGCCCGGGTGCGGCCGGCACCAGCGAGCGGGCCGACCTGGCCGGCCGGATCGCCGTCTCGCTCACCGTCCTGGGCGCCATGCTGCACGCGGGCGGCGTGCTCACCCGCGGCCTCTCGGTCTCCCGCTGGCCGTGGGGCAACATGTACGAGTTCTCCTGCGCCTTCGCGCTGGCCATGACGGTCGCCTACCTCGGCCTGCTGGCCTCGAAGAAGCCCGTCCGCTGGCTCGGCCTGCCGGTCACCCTGGCCGTCGTGCTCACCCTCGGCATCGCCACCCAGGTGCTGTACACCGAGTCCGAGCAGCTCGTCCCGGCGCTGCACTCGTACTGGTTGGCGATCCACGTCTCTACCGCGATCATCTGCGGCGGCGCTTTCTACGCGGCGTTCATCGCGACCCTGCTGTACCTGGGCAAGGACTCCTTCGACAAGCGGATGGAGGCGGGCCTGACCACCGGCCCGCTCGGCACCTCGGTGTCCATCTGGCAGCGCCTGCCCGCCGCGTCCACGCTGGACAAGCTGTCGTACCGGATCAACGCGCTGGTCTTCCCGCTCTGGACCTTCACCATCATCGCGGGCGCGATCTGGGCCGAGGCCGCCTGGGGCAAGTACTGGGAGTGGGACCCGAAGGAGACCTGGTCCTTCATCACCTGGGTTGCCTACGCCTGCTACCTGCACGCCCGGGCCACCGCCGGCTGGAAGGGACGCAAGGCCGCCTACCTGGCCCTGGCCGCGTTCGCCTGCTGGCTGTTCAACTACTACGGCGTGAACATCTTCGTCACCGGAAAGCACTCCTACGCGGGGATCTGACCGGAGGAAAGCACCCACCGGCCCGGCGCTCCGCAGATCGGAAGCCGGGCCGAGGTGTGACAGGGGTACGTCGTGCCGGCCAACCCGAGCCGGCACGGGGAGGAACGAGGAGGAAATCGCGCGATGGAGTGCGACGAGGTCATGCTGACCGTCCGAATCACCGCCGCCGAGCGCATGCTGCTCCGCAGGCTCGCCCAGGGACACCGCAGCGACGTGTCCGAGGTCGTGGCCGACGGCCTGCTGGACATCATCCCCACGCTCAGCACGCAGGCGGACGCCTACCGGCTGCTGGGCGCCCTCACGGCCCCCGCGCCGTGCGCCCTGACGGTCTGGCTGCCGACCCCGCTGGCCGACCTGCTGGTCCCGGGGGCGGCCCGGATCGCCCAGGTGACCCAGGTCCGGATCGGGTCGGCCAGCGCCATGCTGGGCGCCGCGCTGCGGCTCTGGCTGGCCCAGGACCCGAGCCGGCTGGCCGCCAACCTCAGCGTGATGCACGCCGGCCGGCCGGCCGCGCTGGTCGCGGCCTGAGCCAGGCGGGCCGCGGACCGGCCGACGGCGGGTCAGCTGGCGAGCGGCAGGCCCGGATCGCGGTCCGGGCCTGCCGGGCGGCCGTCGAGGGCCTCCCGGCGGGCGGCGCCGCCGTCGACCGGCGCGGTGACCAGCCGGCACTCGGCGGCCGTCCGGCCGTCCTGCACCAGCATCACCCGCACCGGCACCCGCTCGGGGCTGTTCCCGAGGCCGGTGCCGGGTTCGCGGACCGCCTGCACCAGGCAGGGGCGGTCCAGCTCGATGAAGCGGCTGAACGAGGAGACCAGCTCGACAGGCACCACCCGCTCGGGGTGTCGCAGCCGCTGGGCGGCCTGCCGGGCGGCCTCCAGGACGAGCATCCCGGGCACGTGGTCCGGGGCGCGGTCGAACAGCACGGGGTGGCGGGCGTCGGCCCGCAGCAGCCAGCTGCCCGGCACCGGCGACGGTCCGAGGACGACGTCGGCGGCCCGCTCGCGGCCGACCAGTTCGGGCGCGGTGGGGGTGTCGGGGAGCCAGGGCCCGGCGGGCCGGTTCCCGGCCCCGCGCAGCCGGGCGTACGCGACGGGGGAGAAGACCCGCAACTGTCCGGAGGCGTGGCCGACCGGCCTGCCGTCCCGCCGGATCTCGGCGTGCACCCGCAGCGAGGCCAGCCGGCCGTGCCGCATCCGGACGTCGTGGCAGCCGACCTCCAGCATCAGCGAGGCGGGCGCGGCGGTGACGGCGAGGGCTTCCAGGCCGGCCGGGCCGAGCGTGTAGCAGAGCTCGTCCAACGCGAATTCGTGGCCGTCCGGCACACCGAAGCCGACGTGGCCGATCAGCAGCCCGGCCTGCCGCACGGTCTCGGCCAGCAGCACCGGGTCGTGGTGCCGGTCGCCGGGGAGCCGGTAGAAGCCGTGCAGCCGGGGCCACTGCGCGCCGAGCAGGAAGTCGTACGGGCCGGTCGCCTGCCAGCCGGTGATGAGGACCTCGGAGACGGCGGAGCGGTGGACCAGATGCCGGGAGACGGTCCGCTCGTGGAAGTCGTAGCCGGGACCGGGGTGGGGATACGGACCGTGGTCATCCGGTTCTACGATCAATGGCATGACGGGCCCCACTCCCGGGTGTCGGTCGACCGGCCGCCGCGCGGGCGGCCTTCACAAAACATACAGACCACCCGGTTTGCACCCTGCGAGCGGGGTCACCGCTGCCGGGTACTTGGCGTGATCACGTTACCCGGCCTCTGGGCTGCGGGAACGTCCGGCGGGAAGAGGGCAGACCTTGGGCGGGGGTCGGTCCCCCGCTGGACGGCGGGGGCCACCGAGGAGCTAGATTAGATACCAACCATGCGGTTTCGGGCGGTCCGTCCGCATGCGAGGCGTCGCGCCACCGGCGGCGGCGCCCTGACAGCAGCCGGGCGAGCCGGGATCTCGCCGAGGCCGAGGCCGGAGGGGCCAGTGGTCAAGCAGGAACGCGCGGGGAGGACCAGGCAGGCCGTGCTGCTCGCGGCCGCGGACACGTTCGCCGACGCCGGATTCGAGTCGGCCAGCCTGGTCGACATCAGCCGCCGAGCAGGGGTCAGCAAGGGCGCGCTCTACTTCCACTTCGTCTCCAAGCAGGCGCTGGCCGACGGTGTCCGCGCGGCGGCCGCGCGCGAGATCGGCTCGGCCGCCCTGCGCGCCCGGCGCGGCGCCGGTCCGGCCGTCCAGGGCCTGATCGACTTCTCGCACGAGCTGGCCCGGCTGCTCCGCGAGGACGTGGTGGTCCGGGCCGGCGTCCAGCTCGGCCAGGGTGCCCGGGGCGGCGCGGGCGCCGCCTGGCAGAGCCTCACCGCCGCCTTCCGTCGGCTGCTCGACCGGGCCGCCGACGCCGGCGAACTGCGCCCCGGGGTGGACCGCCGGCAGGCCGCCGAGCTGCTCACCACCCTGGCGGCCGGGCTGGTGCTGCTCGCCCCCGAGGACGCCGGCCGACTCCGGCCGGAGGCGGTGCACACCCTCTGGGCGGCCGCCCTGCCCGCCCTGGTCCCGGCGGACCGCTGCTCCGCCTACCGCACCTGACGTCCTACCGCGCCTGAGGTCCTGCTGGACGTGGGCTCCTGCCGGGCCTGCGGCGCCGCGGGCCCGGGCGCCGCGGGCTCAGGCACTCCCCGGCGTCCGCTCGGCCACGCTGAGCCGGGCGAGCGCGTGCGGCTGGACGAGGCCGGGCAGCAGCAGCGTCCAGAGGTCGGCCATCCGCTGGAGCAGGTCGCGGCGGCCGCTCAGCACCTGCGAGCTGAGCTGGATCCCGGTCACCGCACCGGTGATCACCCCGGCCGCGGCCGCCACGTCCAGGCCCGGGTGCAGGTCGCCGGCCTCGCGGGCCTGCTCCAGCAGTCCGCGCGCCGCGTCCGACCAGCCCTGGTAGGCCCCGACCTGCGGCTGGGTGAAGCTGCCGTGCTCGATGGTCAGCCGGATGCTGCCGCGCACCATCGGGTCGTCCAGCAGGGCGTGCGCGAAGGCGTAGCCGAGGTCGATCAGGGTCTGCACCGGGCTGTCGGAGGTCGGCTCCCAGGTCGCGAGCCAGGCGCCCTGGCCCTCGATGACGGCCAGCGCCAGCTCCTCCTTGGAGCGGAAGTGGAAGTACAGCGCGCCCTTGGTGACGCCGGCCCGCTCCAGGATCTCCGACATGGTGGCGGCGGCGTAGCCGCGTTCGTCGAACACCTCGGCCGCAGCGAGGAGTACCGCCTGGCGGGTCGCCAGCGCCCGGGCCTGCCTGGCCATCGCAGCCTCCCTGGAAAGTTCTCGTGCTCGGCAGCGGCCGATCCTATGGGGAGGCGCCGGGGCGGCGGGCCGCATACCGTCCAGTAGGTATTCTACCGAGCCGCCTGCGGCCGGACCGGCCCCGCCGGGTGGGGCCGGGGACGCCGACGGCCGGCCACCCCGAAGGGTGACCGGCCGTCGGTCGGGTGCTGCGGGGCCGTCAGGCGGCCTGCTGCCAGCTGACCGGCGAGAAGTAGGCCGGGCGGCGCTCCAGGCGCTGCCAGGTGGCGATCGGCTCGACCGGCGCGGCGGCGGCCGCGGCCTGCTGGGCGGCGGCGGCGCGGGCCGTCAGCACGGCGGTGAGGGCCGCGAGCTCCTCGTCGGAGAGCGAGCCGCGGACGATGCGGACGAGAGGTTCGGCGGAAGCGGTCATGGTGTGGTTTTCTCCCCCGGGCACGTTACTGGTGAATGGTCAGCTGAACGGCGCTGCTACATCGGCGGGTTGCCGTGCTTGCGGCTGGGCAGGTCGGCGTGCTTGGTGCGGAGCATGGCGAGCGAGGAGGCGAGGACCTGCC
>NZ_JBVJCO010000085.1:0-13771 GCF_055588525.1 Kitasatospora sp. NPDC041988 | reverse complement strand
GCTGCACACGTTGGTCATGTTGAGGTGACGGTTCACGTTGAAGTGGACGACATCGCCGTTCTTCTCCGTCCGCACATGGTGGGCCAGACCGCCCAACCAGGCCAGGTCATCGCTCTCGTAGAGCGCGATCCCGTCCTCGCGGGTCAGCCGCTCACCCGCGTAGACCTTCGCCTCCAGCTCGCGCTTGAGCCCTGCGTCCATGCGGTGCCCCGCCTCCTCCGACTTCGAATCGTTGCCGGAACGAGCGTACGCCCCTGCCGCCCGCGGCCCGGTCGCGACCCGGGCGCGGCGCCCTCAGCCGGCCAGAAGCTCCGCGAGCAGCGCCGGCTCGATGTTGCCGCCGCTGACCACGGCCGCCACCGCCTGGCCGCCGGTCTCGGCCGCGCGGTGGAAGTACGCGGCCGGGGCGACCGCGCCGGACGGCTCGGCGACCAGCCGGCCGCGGCGGGCCAGCAGGGCCACGGTGGCCCGGATCTCGTCCTCGGTGACGGTGACGATGTCGTCCACGTAGGCGGTGAGGTGCTCGAACGGCAGCTCGCCGACCGAGGGGGTGCGCAGCCCGTCCGCGATGGTCCGGTAGGTGTCGGCGACCGGCCAGGAGAGCCGCTCGCCGGCCCGGAGGCTGGCCTGGGCGTCGGCTGCCAGCTCGGGCTCGACACCGATCACCCGGACGCCCGGGCGGGTGAGCTTGAGCGCCGCCGCCGTGCCGGAGATCAGGCCGCCGCCGCTGACCGGCACCAGCACGGTGTCCAGCTCGGCCGGGGCGTCCTCGGCGATCTCAAGGCCGACGGTGCCCTGGCCCGCGATGATGAACGGGTCGTCGTACGGCGGCACCCAGACGTAGCCGTGCCGCTCGGCCAGCTCGCCGGGCAGGGTGTCGCGCTCCTCGGGCGCGACCAGGACCACCTCGGCGCCGAATCCGCGGGTCGCGTCGACCTTGACCGCCGGCGAGGTGTCCGGCATCACGATCACGGCCTTGATGCCGAGCAGCCCGGCCGCGTACGCCACCGCCTGCGCGTGGTTGCCGCTGGACTGGGCGACCACGCCGCGGGCCCGCTCCTGCTCGGTGAGCGCGGCGAGCCGGTTGTAGGCCCCGCGAGTCTTGAAGGCGCCGGTCGGCTGGAGGTTCTCCGGCTTGAGCCAGAGCCGGCGCTCGCCGTGGGCCGCCCAGGGGGCGGGGACCAGCGGGGTCCGTACCGCCACGCCGGCGATCCGCTGCCGGGCCGCGCGCAGCTCCTCCAGACCGACCAGTGCCATCGTGTTTACTCCCCTTCGGCCAGAGGGAGTTCGCTGACCCGGTTCTCCCACTTCGTGGAGAGTACGACGGTCGTGCGGGTCCGGGCCACGCCTTTCGTCCCGGAGATCCGCTTGACCACCGACTCCAGGCCCTCCACGTCGGAGACCCGGACCTTGAGCATGTACGAGTCGTCACCGGCGATGAACCAGCAGTCCTCGACCTCGCCGAGGTCCTTCAGCCGGTGCGCGACGTCCTCGTGGTCGGCCGCGTCGGTGAGCTGAAGGCCGATCAGGGCCGTGACACCGAAGCCGAGCGAGGCCGGGTTGACCGTCGCCCGGTAGCCGGTGATGACACCGGCCTGCTCCAGGCGGTTGATCCGGTCCGTGACGCTCGGGCCGGAGAGGCCCACCAGTCGGCCCAGCTCGGCGTAGGACGCACGGCCGTTCTCCCGGAGCGCCTGGATGAGCTGTCTGTCCACCGTGTCCATATACCGTCCGCGTCCTTCCGAACCTCACCAGACCCACAGATCATTATCCGGATTCAAAGGCGCCATGCGCGGAACAACCCGGGTATCGCAGAGAACATACTCTCCCGCTCCCGGGCTCCTCACTCCCCCTCACTCCGGCCGCGCGGTGTGGCGCGCGGCCGCGCCCAACTCACCCTCCCAGCGCCGGTACAGCGTGTGCGGTACACCGACCGCGTCCAGCACCCGTCCGGCCACGAAGTCGACCAGCTCCCGGACGGTGGAGCCGCCCGCGTAGAAACCGGGCGAGGCGGGGAGTACGACGGCGCCCTGCGCGTCCAGCTCCACCAGGTGCTTCAGCGTCACCCCGTTGAGTGGCGCCTCGCGGACGCAGACCACCAGCGGGCGGCGCTCCTTCAGCGTGACGCTGGCGACCCGCTGGAGCAGGTCCTTGCTCAGGCCGAGCGCGATCCCGGCCACCGCGCCGGTCGTCGCCGGGACCACCAGCATGCCCTTGGCCGGGTAGGAGCCGCTGGACGGGCCGGCCGCGAAATCCCCGGCAGACCAGTAGCGGACGTCGTCGAGCCGCTCCGGGCCGAAGCGGGCATCGTCGGTGGCCAGCCAGGCGGCGAGGTCGGTGTGCCAGTGCGCGTCGCGGAAGGAGATGCCGGTCTCGTCCAGGATGGTCAGCCGCGCGGCCCGGCTGACGATCAGGTCCACCGGCTCCCCGGCGGCGAGCAGCGCCCGGATCACGGAGGCCGCGTACGGCGTACCGGACGCGCCCGAGACCCCGACCACCCACGGCTGACGCTTGTCTGTTCCCATGGCTCCCTTTCTATACGGAGGCCTCCGCAGCGGCCCCATCCGCCGCCACCCCTGGGAGGATGGGCGCCATGGCAGTGACCCTCGTCGACCTCACCCATCAGGTGACCACCGCGATGCCGGTCTACCCCGGCGATCCGGCCGTCGTCCTGGAGCCCGCGCTCACCACCGCCACCGCCGGGGTGAACGTGCTGGCCCTGCACCTCGGCTCGCAGTCCGGCACCCATGTGGACGCGCCGTACCACGTGGACGTCACCTGGCCGACGCTGGACGGCCTGCCGCTGGAGCGGTTCACCGGCCCGGCGGTCGTCGCCGACCTGCGCGGCCTGGAGCCGCGTACGGAGGTGACGCCGGAGCTGCTCGCCCCGGCGCTGGAGCGGGCAGCGGAGGGCACCGTCCTGCTGCTGGCCACCGGCTGGGCCCGGCACTGGGGCACCGACGCCTACCTCGCCCACCCCAGCCTGACCGCCGAGGCGGCCGAGGCGATCGTCGCCGCCGGGGTGCGGACGGTCGGCGTGGACGCGCTCAGCGTCGACCCCACCCCGGACCCGGGCCCGGGCGACCCGGCGGTGGCCGCGCTGCTGGCCGACCTGACCGACGAGCACGACCAGCCGGCCGCCGCGGAGCCCACTCTGGCCGCCCACCGGGTGCTGCTCGGCGCGCCCGGCGGCGGTGTGATCGCCGAGAACCTGACCGACCTGCGGACACTGCTCATGGCCCAGCAGGCCGGGCGGCCGGTGGAGGTCTCGCTGTTCCCGCTGCGGCTGGTCGCGGCCGACGGCGCGCCGGTGCGGGCCGTGGCCCGGCTGGGGTGAGCGGGCGGTCGCGCCGGGCGGCTCGACCAGGGGTGACCGGGTGGCTTCACCGGACGGCTTGACCGGGCGGCTGGCCGAAACTGCTTGACCCGAGGGGGCTTGGTCTAGACCATCCCCGGCGGGCGCCGCTACGCTTTCCCGCCATGGCAGAGATCATCGGAGTGATCGAGCAGCTCTGGCGCTACCCCGTGAAGTCCACCGGCGGCGAGCGGCTCGACTCCGTCGAGGTGGACGAGCGCGGCCTGGCCGGCGACCGCCTGTACGCCGTGCGCGACGGCGCGGGCAAGTTCGGCTCCGGCAAGAACACCCGCCGCTTCCGCCGGATGGACGGCCTGCTCCGCCTCTCCTCCCGGCTCGGCCGCCGGCTCGACGGCCCCGAGCTGTTCGACCCGCTCGGCCGGCCGGTCGCCGACCCGACCGCCTTCCTGTGCGCCTACCTCCAGCGCCCTGGGGTCGCACTCGCCCGCGAGGACGCCGTCTCCCACTTCGACCAGCTCCCGGTCAGCGTGCTCACCACCGCCACCCTGGACTGGGTCCGCGCGGCCTGCCCGTCGGCCGTCGTCGACGAGCGCCGCTTCCGCCCCAACATCCTGCTGCGCACCCCGCCCGGCACCCAGCCGTTCGTCGAGGACGACTGGTTCGGCCACCAGGCCCGCAGCGGCGCCCGCGCCGGCGCCCGGCTGACCTTCGTCCGCTCCAGCGAGCGGTGTGTGATGACCACCGCCGCCCAGCCCGGCCTCCCGCACGCCCCCGAGATCCTCAAGGCCGTCGCCCAGGCGCACGACAGCCGCCTCGACGCCCTCGCCGAGGTCGCAACTCCAGGGCGGCTGAGCATCGGTGACGTCCTGTCGCTCGACTGAGCGCACGCGGACCCGCACCCTCATGGAGGTGGAGAACTCGACCAGCTTCAACGGCGCCCGCGTGCAGGGCTGGCAGGACCTGGGCCAGGACGGAGGTACCTGGTACCTGACCTGACGCTCACATGCCGCGCGCCGCTGACCCCGGCCCCGGTTGCCCACGTACGGGGGTCGCGGGCAACCGGGGCGGCGGCCGGTCAGCCGGCCTGGATCAGGCACAGCGGGTGCCCGGCCGGGTCGGCGTAGATCCGCCAGCCGCCGGCGTCGGACAGCCGGGTGGCGCCGAGCGCGAGCACCTCGCGCTCGGCGCCTTCGAGGTCCGCCACGTCGATGTCCAGGTGCACCTGTTGCGGGTGTGCCGGGTCGGGCCACTGCGGCGGCCGGTGGTCGGCGACGCCCTGGAAGCAGAGCACCGGGCCGCCCTCGGTGTGCAGCGTCGACCACGCCTCGCCGAGCGACCACCGCCGGTCCGGCCGGTCGACCTCGCCGCCCAGCAGTGCCGCGTAGAACCGGGCCAGCACGGCCGGCTCCGGGCAGTCGAGGACGATGCACTGCAGCTTGCCGATCACGGTTCTCCTCTGACGGGTCGTCTTCCGCCCGATTCTCCCGCGTGTGGGGCGGCCACTGGACAACGGACCCAAGGCGCCTGAACCATGATCCGATGATCACGGGACAGGGCTCGCTGGGCGAACGGTTGGATCGGCTGCGGCGGGAGCGCGGGCTGCTCACGCCCGCGGAGCTGATGGACCTCGCCGACCAGGGCGTGGTCGTACTCGACCCGTTCTCGGTGATCGTCTCGCGGCGGGTCCGGCTGCACCCCGAGAACGTGCTCTACCCCGGCGTGGTCATCGAGTGCGACGAGCGCAGCGGCTGCCTGGTCCGGCGGGGGAACGTCCTGCACGGCGGCACCCGGATCGTCGCCGCCGGGGGCGGGACCATCGTGATCGGCGCTCGGTCGGAGATCGGCGAGGGCGGCGCACGGATCAAGGCGGCCGGCACCGACACCATCGAGGTCGGCGACGGCACCAGACTCGCGGGCGGCGCCGAGGTGACGGGCTCCAGCCGGATCGGCTCCGGCGCCCAGGTGCTCGGGCAGATCTCGGCCCGTTCGGTGATCCTCGCCGCCGGCCACCCGTACGGCTACCCGGACCCGGACGGGAGGGGCGGGGTGCTCAAGGGCTTCGGCCGGGCCCAGGGCGTGCGGGTCGGGGTGGGCCAGGTCGTCAACGGCAAGGGCGACTTCGGCGACGCACCGGTCGAACGACAGCGGGTCTACCACCCGGAGGCCCCGCGGCTCGGCTAGGCGTCGCCGCCGCGCCCGCTCTCGGCGGCCACGGCCGCGACGAGGCGCTCCAGCCCGTGCGGGCAGTCCTGGAGGAACAGGTTCGGCTCGATCAGCTCCAGCTCCATGACCACCGGCTCCCCGGCCTCGTCCAGCGCCAGGTCCACCCGGGCGAACAGCAGCGGGGCGGGAGCCGGGACCGCCGCGAGGGCGGCCCGGGCGGTACGGAGCTCGGGCTCGGTCGGCCGGTACGGGGTGACGCCGGGGTGCGCCGTCCGGAAGTTGTCGATCACCCCCGGCTCGGTCAGCACCGGGCCCTTGCGGATGGCGTGGCTGAAGGCGCCGGCGACGAAGACCAGTGCGCGTTCCCCCTCCTCCACCCGCCGCAGATACGGCTGGACCATCGCCGTGCGCCCCTGGTCGAGCAGCATCCGGGCGTGGAGCAGGGCGTCCGCCGACCGGCCCGGCTCGTAGCGCGCGGTGTCCCGGGCGCCCGCGGAGACGGCGGGCTTGACCACCACGCCCCCGGCCAGGTCGAAGTCCGCCTCGCCGCAGGGCCCGCCCGGGTCGAGGAACCGGGTCGGCACGACCGGGACGCCGCGCCCGGCGAGCGCCGACAGGTAGCGCTTGTCGCTGTTCCAGCGCACCACCGGCGCCGGATTCCGGAGCCGGGTGGCGCCCGCCGTCGTGTCCGCCCAGGCCAGGAACTCGCCGAGGCGCTCCGCGTAGTCCCAGGTCGACCGGATCACCGCCAGGTCGAACCGCTCCCACCCGGGGGCGTCGGCGTCCCAGGCCACCGCCTCGGCGGCCAGCCCTTCGGCCCGCAGGGCGTCGACGATCAGCGGGAGGTCGTCGTCGTACTCGGCACCGACGAGGCTGGTCACGACCGCGATCCTGGCAGCGCGCACGGAACTCTCCTGTCGCAGAGGGCCGGTTTCGCCTTCGGGTGTGCCGGTCGGCCCTCAGTGTGGGGACGGCCGCCGGCCGCCGGCCTGCTCCTGGCGACGGTAGCGGCCCGGGGCGACGCCGAACTCGCGTTTGAAGGCGTGGGCGAAAGCGTACTCCGAACCGTAACCGAGCTGTCCGGCCAGGGCGTTGAGTGGCTCGTCCGAGTCGCGGAGCAGCCGGGCGGCCGTCGTCATCCGCCACCAGGTGAGGCAGGCGACCCGGAGCCCGTCACCTCCGCCGTCCGGGACGTCACCGGCCTGCCCGCCCGCGGGCTGGACGCCCGGGCCGCCGACCACGCGGAGCTGTTCCGCTGAGCTCCCCGGCCGAACTGCCTATGCTGGCCGGCATGATCAGGTTGGAGCGGCTCCGGAACGACCACGCGCCGGCCCTGCTGGCGTTCGAGCAGGAGAACCGGGAGTACTTCGCGCGTTCGGTGCCGGACCGCGGTGACGCGTACTTCGACGGCTTCGCCGAGCGGCACCGCGCCCTGCTCGCCGAACAGGACGCCGGGGCCTGCCACTTCCACCTCGTCGTGGACGAACGCGGGGAGCTGCTCGGCCGGGTCAACCTGGTGGACGTCGAGGACGGCGGCGCCGAACTCGGCTACCGGATCGGCGAACCGGCCGCGGGCCGGGGTGTGGCGACGGCGGCGGTGCTGGAGCTCTTCCGGCTCGCCGCGGCCGACTACGGGCTCTCGACGCTCACGGCCGTGGCCACGCTGGACAATCCGGCGTCCCTGGCGGTGCTCCGTCGCACCGGCTTCACGGCGGTCGGGGACCTCACCATCGACGACCGCCCCGCCGTCCGGTACCGGCGCCGCCTGCCGGGCTGAGCGCCTCAGCCCAGCGTGCGGGTGCGCTCCCGGACGGCGGCCGGCGCCTTGGCCAGGGAGCCGGTGTCGAACGGGGGTTGGGGGTCGTACTCGGTGCAGAGCTGGATGGCCTGGGCGGTGACGTCGTCGGTGAGCAGGGCAGCCAGTCGGAGGGCCATGTCGATACCGGACGAGACACCCGCCGAGGTGATGATCCGTCCGTGCCGGACGACCCGCTCGGCGGTGTAGGTGGCGCCGTGGCTCTCCAGATCGGCGACGGCGCCCCAGTGGGTGGTGGCGGTGAGCCCCTTGAGCAGCCCGGCGGCGCCGAGGACGAGGGAGCCGGTGCAGACGGACGTCGTGAACCTGGTCGTCTCGTGCACGCGGCGGATCCAGTCGAGGAACTCCGGATCACCGGCGAGCGGCCGGGTGCCGTTGCCGCCGGGGACGAGCAGCACGTCGCAGGCGTCGACCTCCGAGTACCGGGTGGGCACGTCCACCGTGAGGGCGCCCAACGCATCGCCGACCCGGCCCGGTTGCGGCGCGACGAAGCGCACCTTCGCGCCCGGCACGTACGCGAGGATCTCGTACGGGCCGATCGCGTCGAGCGGCTCGAAGCGGTCGAAGAGCGGGATCACGATGTCCATGTCCCGCAGCGTAGGCACGGGTTGACGGACCTCGCCAGGAGATCGCCGGGAAGTTCACGAGATCGGGTGGCCGCCTCCGCGTCGGCCCGGTGATGCCGTGGGGGCCGATCGTGCCGGCCGTCGCGCACGCCTACGGCCGGCGCGGCCGCGCCGCCTGATGCCCCGTCGCCCGCTCCCGCCGACAGCCCTGGACGCAACAGCGCCCCGGCGGGCGTCCGGTGTGGCTACCCGGAAGCCCGTGGCGGGTACCGGAGGCCGTCTGCGCGCAGTGCGAGGAGCTCCGGCGCGAGTACGGCGACGGTGCGACGGGTGACCTCGACCAAGCCGTCGCGGCGCAGCTGGGAGAGGATGCGATTGACCGTCACCCGGGTCGTGCCGAGCAGGTCGGCAAGTTCCTGCTGGGTGCCGGGCAGTTCGGCCTGCCCCTGAGGAGCTTCCGCCGCCTGCGCCAACAGCCAGGTCGCCAGTCTGGCCTCGACGGGCAGCGTGGCGGCGTCGGTGAACCGCTCCTGCTGCTGCCGGGCGTGGTCGGCAAGGAGGCGCAGTACGTGTCCGCGCACCGAGGGCGCGTCGTCGACCAGTTCCTCGAATCGGGCTCGCGGAAGGCTTCGCACGGTACAGGCGGTGATCGCCGCCAGGGAGGCCGTGTGCCCGCGCCCGTCGATCACGGCGACCTTGTCCAGCGCGCAGGGTCCGGTCCATTCGCCGAAGCGGACGACGCGACCGGCGGCCGTGCTGATGGTGGCGGAGACCCGGCCGCTCAGCAGGACAAGGAGGTGCTCGGCCGGATCGCCGGCCTTGCGCAACATCTCTCCCGCCCGGTAGCGGCGTGGCAGCGAGTGGGACCAGAGCGCGCTCAGCCGGTCCTCGGGCAGTGCGGCCAGCAGAGGGACACCGGCCAGTGCCCGCCATGCCGCCGGTGTATCGGCTGATGCTGAACCGGTCATCCTCAGACCGTACCGTCGGCCGCATGATGATCCTCGAACTGGCCTTCACCGCCGCCCCGGAACGTCTCGCCGCGCGCCCGGCGCACCGGTCGTTCCTCGCCCGACTCCACGAGGAGGGGCGTCTGCTCGCGGCGGGCCCCTGGGCGGACGACTCGGGCGCGCTGCTGGTTTTCGACGTCGGGCGCGCGGAACTGGAGCACATCCTCGACGCCGATCCGTACTACCGCACGCCTGGCGTCGAGATTGCCGGCGTCCGGGAGTGGGCACCGGTGGTCGGACCCCTGGAGCGACCGGGCGGTCCGGCGGCGGCCCGCTAGCGCAGCGCGTCGAGTTCGGCCCCGACAGCGGCGCGGATCGCGTCGTGCTGCGGGCCGAGGGCGTACTGCGGGTCGCGCCAGTGGCCCTGCGGGTAGAGCCAGACCGGCTTCTGGACGAGGTGGTCGGGTTCCCAGTCGAAGCGGGGCCAGACGTGGGCGTGCAGGAAGGGGTCCGTGTTGCCGAGGATCTCCAGGTTGACGCGCCGGAACGCCGGATCGGCGGCCCGGCAGGCCCGTTCGACGGCCTCGCCGAGGCGCTCCATGTCGGCGAGGTACGCGAGCCGACGCGCGCGCGGCAGGTCGGAGAGGCGTTCGACGCCCGGTTCGTCGGTGAGCAGGATCGAGTACCCGGGCAGGAACTGGACGTCGCCGATGACGGCGAAACCGGCGTCCAACCGCCGCATGACGGTGGGGTTCTCGCGACGCAGCGAACTGCCGATCCGGTCGGCCTTCCAGTCCGGGGCGGTCTCGTTGATCATGCGCAGATGCTAGACGGCAGACCCCGGCCCGTACGACGGGCCCCGGAACGGCGTTCGCCTCACACACCTGCCCCGCAGAAGCGTCCACTTGTGCCGCCACCCGGCCGTCATGACCCGGATCACACCGGGCCCACCGATGAGTTCCGCTCCCGCCCCCGGTCCTACCTGCATGACGAACACGCTCACCGCCAGAGCCGCCCTCGGCCTCGGCCTCGCCCGGCTGACCGCAGCGACGGTCAAGCCGGCTGCGTGACAATCCCTGTAGCGAGCAAGATCACCGCACGACCGAGAAGAGGAATCCCCATGAGCACCGAACCCGCCAAGGGCCCCGCAAGCTACTTCCCGTCGATCGAGAAGAAGTACGGGCAGCCGGTCTCGCACTGGCAGGAGCTGATCCGCTCCTCCCCCCTGACCAGGCACATGGAGCTGGTCGCCTGGCTCAAGAGCGAGCACGGCCTCGGCCACGGACACGCCAACGCCCTCGTCAAGCACACGCTCGACGAGGGCGGGAAGAGCTGACGTCAGATCCCGAGGCCGCGCACGACGAGGTCCACCAACGCGAAGAAGAACAGCGAGATCCCGACGAACCCGTTGGTCTGGAAGAACGCCCGGTTCAGCTTCGAGAGGTCATTGGGCTTCACGATGGTGTGCTCGTAGACGAAGGCACCGGCCACGACCGCCAGCCCGATCCAGAACGCGGCCCCGGCGTCGGTCAGCACCGCGTACCAGCCGAGCAGCAGCGTGGTCAGCACGTGGCAGACGCGGGCGCCCCGGATCGCCGCCGGGATGCCGAAGCGGGCCGGCACCGAGCGCACGCCGCCCGCCCGGTCGGAGGCGACGTCCTGGCAGGCGTAGATCAGGTCGAAGCCGCCGATCCAGATGCCGACCGCCGCGCCCAGCACGACCGCGTCCCAGGACCACGAACCGGTGACGGCCAGCCAGGCGCCGACCGGGCCCATCGCCTGGGCGAGTCCCAGGATCGCCTGCGGGAAGTCCGTGAACCGCTTGCCGTACGGGTAGACCACCATCGGGACGACGGCGACCGGCGCCAGCGCGAGGCAGAGCGGGTTCAGTAGCGCGGCCGCGCCGAGGAAGACCACCAGCGCGACCGCCGAGCCGGTATAGGCGGTCTTCACCGACACGGCGCCGGTGACCAGTTCGCGCCCGGCGGTGCGCGGGTTCCGGGCGTCGATCTCGCGGTCGATGATCCGGTTGGCGGCCATGGCGAAGGTGCGCAGGCCGACCATGCAGACCGTGACGATGAACAGCTCGCCCCAGTGCACCCGCTCGTCGGCGAGGAACATCGCCGTCAGTGCGGCGATGTAGGCGAAGGGCAGGGCGAAGACCGAGTGCTCGATCATCACCAGCCGCAGGAACGCCTTCACCTTGCCGGGCGGGACCTCCGGAAGCGCCGCAGCGGTGCTCATGCGCCCGCCTCGCTTCGCTCGGCACGGGCATTCGCCCCTGCGCGTCCTTCGACGGTTCGCTCGCTGCGCTCGCTCACAGCCCGTACTCCTTCCAGCGGCGGTCCACCAGCTCGGCCGTGGCCGGGTCGGAGGAGACCATCTCGGGCCAGCCGCCGTCCCGGGTGTAGCCCTCCTCGGGCAGCTTGCGGGTCGCGTCGATCCCCGCCTTGCCGCCCCAGAACTGCTGGTAGGAGGCGTGGTCGAGGTGGTCGACCGGCCCTTCCACCACCGTCAGGTCCCGGCTGTAGTCGACGTTGCCGAAGGCCCGCCAGGCGACTTCCTGGTAGTCGTGCACATCGCAGTCGGAGTCCACCACGATGATCAGCTTGGTCAGCGACATCATGTGGGCGCCCCAGATGGCGTGCATCGTCTTCTGGGCGTGCTTGGGGTACTTCTTGTCGATCGAGACGATCACGCAGTTGTGGAAGCCGCCGGCCTCGGGCAGGTCGTAGTCGACGATGTCCGGGATGATGATCTTCAGCAGCGGCAGGAAGAAGCGCTCGGTGAACTTGCCCAGCGGGCCGTCCTCCGTCGGCGGGCGGCCGACCACGATGGACTGCAGGATCGGACGGCGGCGCATCGTCACGCAGTCGATCTTCAGTGCCGGGAACGGCTCCTGCGGCGTGTAGAACCCGGTGTGGTCGCCGAACGGACCCTCGGGCAGCATCTCGCCGGGCTCCAGCCAGCCCTCCAGCACGACCTCGGCGTCGGCCGGGACCTGGAGCGGGACGGTCTTGCAGTCGACCATCTTGACCCGCTCCCCGGCGACGAAGCCGGCGAACAGGTACTCGTCGATGTCACCGGGCAGCGGCGCGGTGGCGGCGTAGGTGACGGCCGGCGGGCAGCCGAAGGCGATCGCGACCGGCAGCCTCTCGCCACGGCGGGCGGCCACCGCGTAGTGGTTGCGGCTGTCCTTGTGGATCTGCCAGTGCATGCCGATGGTGCGCCGGTCGTGCCGCTGGAGCCGGTAGAGGCCGAGGTTGCGGATGCCGGTGTCCGGGTCCTTGGTGTGGGTCAGGCCCAGGTTGAAGAAGGAGCCGCCGTCCAGCGGCCAGGTGAAGAGGGCGGGCAGCTCGTCCAGGTTGACGTCGTCACCGGTGAGCACGACCTCCTGGACCGCTGCCTCGCCCGGCTTGACCTTGCGGGGCGGCACGTGGGCCATCGAGGCGAGCTTGCCGAAGGCGTCCCGGAAGCCGGTGAAGCCCTGCGGCAGCTCCGGCTTCAGCAGACCGGCGATCTTCTCGGCGATGTCGTCCGGACCCTTGAGGCCGAGGGCCTTGGCGAGCCGGCGCTCGGTGCCGAAGACGTTCATCGCCAGTGGCATCGACGAGCCCTTGACGTTCTCGAACAGCAGGGCAGGGCCCTTGGCCTTCTGGACGCGGTCGACGATCTCGCCGATCTCCAGATGGGGGTCCACCTCGGCCTTGATGCGCTTGAGGTCGCCCTCTCGGTCGAGGGCCCGCAGAAAGGAGCGGAGATCGTCGTATGCCATGCCAGTCAGTATCCGCCACCCGATAGCCTGGCTCGGTCAAGGGCCCCCGTGTAACCGTCCACCGCTTCGGGGCCGCCCGCCACCACCGCCGTCGCCGGGGGAGATCGCCGC
Source organism: Kitasatospora sp. NPDC041988 (assembly GCF_055588525.1). NCBI lineage: Bacteria > Bacillati > Actinomycetota > Actinomycetes > Kitasatosporales > Streptomycetaceae > Kitasatospora > Kitasatospora sp. NPDC041988. Next base: position 1,077 of record NZ_JBVJCO010000085.1, on the reverse strand, counting down.
CGTGCTGAGGATCCTGACCTTCGTCCTTCCCCTCGCCCTCTGGGTGTGGGCGTTCATCGACTGCCTGACCACGCCCGAGGAGGAGGTGAAGCACCTGCCCAAGGTGATCTGGGTGATCATCGTGCTGCTCTTCCCGCTGGTCGGCTCGATCGCCTGGCTGGTGGCAGGCAAGCAGCGCGGCGCCCTGCAGACCCGCCAGGGTGGCACCGCCGGCCACCCGGGCTACGAGCGCCCGCGCGGCGGCCGGCCGCTGGCGCCGGACGACGACCCGGAGTTCCTGGCTTCGTTGAAGAAGGACGACAACCGGCACGAGGACATGCTCAAGCAGTGGGAGGCGGACCTGCGCCGCCGCGAGGAGGAGCTGCGGGACAAGGACGAGCCGGGGGACGGCCGCAAGAGCTGACGGGACTCCCTCGGACAGCCCACCCGGGCCCATCCGGGTGGGCTTCGGTGTTTTTGGCGTATCCCTACGACTGATCGGCCGCCGAAGCCGCCCCTTCGCGCCCCGCCCACCCCACCGGAGCCTGCCCGCAGCGGCGCCGTGGGCAGCCTGCCCGCGACCCCCGGCGCCCGGCCTGACCTGCACGTTTCCTCATGTCCAGATCATCCGAACGCCACCCGGCGGACAGCTTCGGGTAATCGAACGGCCACCGTCCGCACACGGCCCCCGGGGCCGGTTTCTGTGCAGCCCTGACATCTAAACGGACGCGACCTTGTACAGAATCGACGCCGAAACCAGCGCGGGGCCCCTCGTACAGTCATAAGTGAAGAAGTGATTCGCAGCCGGGGGCAATGCAGACGTTGGCTGTCGGACAGTTCCCTCACCCTTGGAGTGGTTCGAGATGACGGTTGTGCATGAGGCGCCGGTCGGCGACGAGATCCCCGAGATCGCGGCCGACGCCCACGGGCGGGTCGCCGAGCTGCACGAACTGCGCGAACAGGTCCGCCGCGGCCCCAGCGAGAAGGCCACCGAGGCCCAGCACGCCAAGGGCAAGCTGACCGCCCGCGAGCGCATCGACCTGCTGCTCGACGAGGGCTCGTTCCGCGAGGTGGAGCCACTGCGCCGGCACCGCGCCA
>NZ_JBVJCO010000084.1:0-13925 GCF_055588525.1 Kitasatospora sp. NPDC041988 | reverse complement strand
AAAAAAAACCTATGTTGGCGGCCAGAAACATGGTCCTGGGCCATGGGGGTGTCCCCGGGGGCACCCCCCAGCCCGCTGTGCCCCCCCCCCCCGCCACCCCCCCCCCCCCCCCCCCCGCGACGCCTGCCGCGCGCCGGGTTCCGCGTAACCCCCCGGGCCTCAACTCGTTTGCCCGGCAAGAGCTCTGCCCACCCGGTGGTGGTGGCCGGCGGGGCAGTCGGGCCCGAGGGGGTTGACGCGAGATGAAGATGACCGGCGTGCAGCGCAGCGGCCGGCGGCACGGCCGCCCGCTGCCACACCTGCGGTCGGCGGCCGGAGCCGTCGCCCTCGCCGCCGCCCTGGCCGGGCTGGCCGGCTGCTCGGGCGGCTCCGGGGCCTCCGACGGCTCCGCCGACCGGAAGGCGGCCGCCCCCGACCAGCTCTCCGCCGACCCGGTGACGGCCGTCCGCAACACCGCCGACATCACCGGCCGGACGGGCTCCGCGCACACCACCACCGAGCTGGTCACCGAGTCCGCCGACAAGAAGGCCGTCTTCACCGGCACCGGCGGCTACGACTACGTGAAGCGGATCGGGCGGTTGGAGGTGACGGTGCCGCCCGGCGCGGCGACCACCGGGAAGATCGTCGAGGTGGTCCTGCCGGGCACCGTCTATCTGCAGAACAGCGGCGCCAAGGTACCCGAGGGCAAGTGGGTCAAGCTGGACGTGCGCCAGTTGCCGGACGGCAACCTGGTCTCCAGCGGCGCCACCGACCCGGCCTCCGCCACCGGCGCGCTGCGCGGGGCGCAGAAGGCGGACCTGGTCGGCTCCGAGACGGTCGGCGGGGTGGCGCTGAAGCACTACCGCGGCACCCTGGACCTCGCCAAGGCGGCCGAGGCCACCGGCGGCCGGGGCGGGGACGGCCTGCGGATGGCGGCGCAGACCTTCACGGTCAAGGAGATCCCTTACGACGCATGGCTGGACGAGCAGGGCCGGCTGCACAAGGTGGTCGAGGTGTTCACCTTCGCCGGGGTGGCCGGTTCCAAGGAGGCGAAGGACCAGGTGAAGGTGACGTCGACCACCTCGCTGGCTGACTTCGGCAAAGCGGTGGAGGCGGCCGAGCCGCCGGCCTCCGACATCTACGCGATGAAGCCCACGGAGAGCCCGAAGTAGCGGTGCGCAGGGGGCGCCGCCGGCGTCGGTGGGCCGCCCGGAGCGGTCGGGCCCACCCGTTTCGGCGGCGCCGAGATGGCCCGTCCGTGCCATGTGGGCGGGCTCCGAAGTGCCTAGGCTGGATGTCGGGTGGCTGCCGCCCGGGCTGGCGAGGCACTGAAGGGGTGGTGCAGGTGGTGTCGTCCACGGGCGGCCGCAGCGGCGGCCACGACGACGCGGCCCTCGACGAGATCGACCTGGCCGGTGAGCTGATGATCGCCGCCACGGCCAGCAACGACGACCGGCTGCCGACCGAGCGGATCGACGAGGTGCTGCTGGACCGGCCCGACGGCGGGGTGTCCGCCGACGGGCCGCCGGAAGCGGAGGGCCAGGACTGAGGGTGGGCGGAGCGGAGCGCGCCCGGGGCGTCCGCTGCCCGGGGTGTCAGCTACGCAGCAGCCGGGCGATCGCGGCGGTGGCCTCCGCGACCTTGGCGTCCAGCTCGGTGCCGCCCTCCTCGGCGGCCGCGGCGACGCAGTGCCGCAGGTGTTCCTCCAGCAGCGAGAGCGCGAAGGACTGCAGGGCCTTGGTGCTGGCCGAGACCTGGGTGAGCACGTCGATGCAGTAGACGTCCTCGTCGACCATCCGCTGGAGGCCGCGGATCTGGCCCTCGATCCGGCGCAGTCGCTTGAGGTGGGCGTCCTTCTGCGCGCTGTACCCGTGCGGTCCGTGCCCGGCGTGGTGGTCGGCCGCCTCCGCGGCGGCCGGCACGGGCCGGTCGCCGTCCGGCCCGGTCCCGGGCGCGTGGTCCGGCTGGGTGCGCGCTTCCGTCGTGGTCATCGGCCCGCCTTCGTCTGAGTGCCTCGGTGGCTGCGTCGGCCTCCAGTGTCCAACACCGGGGCCGGTCCCGGTGTTCCTCCGGCGCAAGTCCGCAGGCCCGGAGCGAACCGGGGCGGTGTCCGGGCGGCTCCGGAGGGGTGCCGGGAGGGGTTCCCCCGTCCGGGCCGACACCGCCGTCTTCCGCGCGCACGGCGGGGGCAATCCGGGCGAGGTTCCGTCAGACTGGGGGCTCACGTCCGCACATGGCCGTGCGGGCCGGGTCCGCTGTTGCGGCAGCCAATCGGAAGGGGAGGTTCCGGCTCCTCCCCCACCACCCCGTTTGCGCAATTGCGCTTGGTTGCACCTAGCATCGTTCAGTCCCTACCCCGCACATCGGAGATTTCCGTGCGTTTTAGCCTGACCCCGAAGGAGACGAGCTTCTACGACATGTTCGCCGCGGCCGCGGAGAACCTCGTCGTCGGGTCGAAGCTCCTGCTGGAACTGCTGGGATCAGACGTGTCGGCCCGCGCGGAGATCGTCGAGCGCATGCGCGCCGCCGAGCACGCCGGGGACGACACCACCCATGCCGTCTTCCACCAGCTGAACTCGTCCTTCATCACGCCCTTCGACCGCGAGGACATCTACAGCCTCGCCTCGTCGCTGGACGACATCATGGACTTCATGGAGGAGGCCGTCGACCTGGTCGTCCTCTACGACATCCAGACCCTGCCCAAGGGGATCGAGCAGCAGATCGAGGTCCTGGCCCGCGCCGCCGAGCTCACCGCCGAGGCGATGCCGAACCTGCGCACCATGTCCAACCTCACCGAGTACTGGATCGAGGTCAACCGGCTGGAGAACCAGGCCGACCAGATCCACCGCAAGCTGCTCGCCCACCTGTTCTCCGGCCAGTACGACGCCATCGAGGTGCTCAAGCTCAAGCAGGTCGTGGACGTCCTTGAGGAGGCGGCGGACGCTTTCGAGCACGTCGCCAACACGGTGGAGACCATCGCCGTCAAGGAGTCCTGACCCTCGTGGACATGGCTGCACTCATCGCCGTCCTCGGCGTGGCGTTCTTCTTCACCTATACCAACGGCTTCCACGACTCGGCGAACGCCATCGCCACCTCGGTCTCCACCCGGGCGTTGACCCCGCGGGCCGCGCTCGCGATGGCCGCCGTGATGAACCTGGCCGGCGCCTTCCTCGGCAGCGGCGTGGCGCACACCGTCTCCAGCGGCATCATCGAGACCCCGACCGGCAACCAGGGCATGGCGATCCTCTTCGCCGCGCTGGTGGGTGCGATCGCCTGGAACCTGGTCACCTGGTACTTCGGCCTCCCGTCCTCCTCCTCGCACGCACTGTTCGGCGGCATGGTGGGCGCAGCGCTGGCCGGCGGCACCGAGGTGATCTGGAGCGGCGTTCTCGACAAGATCGTCATTCCGATGATCGTCTCGCCGATCGTCGGCCTGATCGGCGGCTTCCTGGTGATGCTGGCGATCCTCTGGATCTTCCGGCGGGCCAACCCGCACCGCGCCAAGCGCAACTTCCGGGTCGCCCAGACCGCCTCGGCGGCCGCCATGGCTCTCGCGCACGGCCTGCAGGACGCCCAGAAGACCATGGGCATCGTGGTCATGGCGCTCACCATCTCGGGTCACCAGACCACCGACGCCATCCCGGTCTGGGTGAAGATCTCCTGCGCCACGATGCTCTCGCTGGGCACCTACGCGGGTGGCTGGCGGATCATGCGGACCCTCGGGCGCAAGATCATCGAGCTGGACCCGCCGCAGGGCTTCGCGGCCGAGGCCACCGCCTCGACCGTCATGTACATCACGTCGTTCGTCTTCAAGGCGCCGATCTCCACCACCCACGTGATCACCTCGGCGATCATGGGCGTCGGCGCCACCAAGCGGATCCGCGCGGTGCGCTGGGGCGTGGCGAAGAACATCGTGCTCGGCTGGTTCATCACGATGCCGGCGGCCGCCATCGTCGCAGCGCTGGTGTACTGGTTCGTCCACCTGTTCTGGGGCTGAGGCTCCGGACGCCCGTGGAACTGACAGGGCCCGCCCCCACATCTCGGGGGCGGGCCCTTCTTCATACTTCGCGGCGGCACCGCCATGCAGCACCGCGAAGCAGTCTGTGAGTCGGGGGCTTCTTAACCGAAGCGGCCCGAGATGTAGTCCTCCGTCGCCTGCACGGACGGGTTGGAGAAGATCCGCTGGGTGTCGTCCAGCTCGATCAGCTTGCCCGGCTGGCCGACCCCGGCCAGGTTGAAGAAGGCGGTGCGGTCGCTGACGCGGGCCGCCTGCTGCATGTTGTGCGTGACGATCACGATGGTGAACTGGGACTTCAGCTCGCCGATCAGGTCCTCGATGGCGAGGGTGGAGATCGGGTCGAGTGCGGAGCAGGGCTCGTCCATCAGCAGGACCTGCGGCTCGACCGCGATGGCGCGGGCGATGCAGAGACGCTGCTGCTGGCCGCCGGAGAGGCCGGCGCCCGGCTTGTTCAGCCGGTCCTTGACCTCGTTCCAGAGGTTGGCGCCCTTGAGGGACTTCTCCACCACGCCGTCCAGGACGGACTTCTTGCGCACACCCGCGAGCTTCAGCCCGGCGACCACGTTGTCGTAGATCGACATGGTCGGGAAGGGGTTCGGACGCTGGAAGACCATGCCGACCGAGCGGCGGACGGCGACCGGGTCGACCGAGGAGCCGTAGAGGTTCTCGTCGTCCAGGAGCACCTTGCCCTCGACCCGGGCGCCGGGGATCACCTCGTGCATCCGGTTGAGGGTGCGCAGGAAGGTGGACTTCCCACAGCCGGAGGGGCCGATGAAGGCCGTCACCGAGCGGGGTTCGATGCTCATCGAGATGTCCTCGATGGCCTTGGTGGTGCCGTAGAAGGCGGACAGTCCGCTGACGTCGATGCGCTTGGCCATGATCTTTCGTCTTCTCTCGCCCGCGGCAGGGGCCGCTGATGAATTCTGGTTCGTACGTCAGTCGGAGGCTCAGTGTCCGCCCTTGGGCGAGCGCCAGCGCGCGATGCCCCGGGCGATGAGGTTGAGCCCCATCACGAAGGCGATCAGCACCAGTGCGGCACCCCAGGCGCGGGCGTAGCCGTAGTCGTTGTTCACCATGGCGTACTGCTGCCAGATGTACATCGGCAGCGACTGCTGCGGCCCGTCGAACGGGTTCTCGTTGATGTAGTCGGCACCGAACACCAGCATCAGCACCGGGGCGGTCTCGCCCGTGATGCGCGCGACAGCGAGCATCAGACCGGTGGTGATACCGCCGATCGCGGTGGGGAGGACGATCCGCAGGATGGTCTTCCACTTCGGCACACCGAGCGCGTACGAGGCCTCGCGCAGCTCGTTCGGGACCAGCTTCAGCATCTCCTCGGTGGAGCGGACCACCACCGGCATCATCAGGATCGCCAGTGCGAGGGCGCCCGAGAAGCCGGAGTAGTTGAAGCCGAGGGCGATGTTCCACAGGGAGAGGATGAACAGACCGGCGACGATCGACGGGACACCCGTCATGACGTCGACGAAGAAGGTGACCGCCTTGGCGAGCTTGCCGCGGCCGTACTCGACCAGGTAGACGGCGGTCAGCAGACCGATCGGCGCGGCCATCGCGGTGGCCAGCAGGACCTGCTCCAGGGTACCGATCAGCGCGTGGTAGATACCACCGCCGGGGCCCGCGGACAGGACGCCCTTCATGGAGTGGGTCAGGAAGTAGCCGTCGACCACCCCGGCACCCTGCTGGACGGTGTAGACGGTCAGCGCGGCCAGCGGGACCACGGCCAGGATGAAGGCGACCCAGACCACCGAGGTGGCGAACCGGTCCTTGGCCTGGCGGCGGCCCTCGACCCGGGCCGCGAGCCCGTAGCTGATCGCCAGGAACAGCAGCGCGGAGATCAGGCCCCACTGCAGGTGGCTCTCCAGGCCGCCGAGCACGCCGATCGCGCAGCCGAGGGCGATCGAGCCGGCGGCGACGGCGGCCGGGGCCCACTTGGGCAGCCGGTTCGCGGTCAGCGGGTGGCCGACCGGGCGGGCGTCCGCCGGAACCGATGTCGTAGCGGCGCTCATGCGTTGGCCCCCGAGTACTCCTTGCGGCGGGCGACGATCAGCCGCGCGGCACCGTTCACCAGCAGGGTGATCACGAACAGGACGAGGCCGGAGGCCATCAGCGCGTCCCGGCCGAAGGGCTGGGCCTCGCTGAACTTCAGCGCGATGTTCTGCGCGAAGGTGCCGCCGCCCGGGTCCAGCAGGTGCAGCGAGAGGACGTTGTTGGAGGAGAGCACCACCGCGACCGCGATGGTCTCGCCGAGCGCACGGCCGAGGCCGAGCATCGAGGCGGAGATGATGCCCGGGCGGCCGAACGGCAGCACCGCGGTGAGGATCATCTCCCAGCGGGTCGCGCCGAGCGCGAGTGCCGCCTCCTCGTGCATCCGCGGGGCCTGCCGGAAGACCTCACGGCTGACCGCGGTGATGATCGGCAGGATCATGATGGCCAGCAGGATGCCGACGGTGAACAGGGTGCGCGGCACGGTGCCGGTCCGGGACTGGTCGAAGATGTACGTCCAGCCGAGGTACTCGTCCAGCCAGCTGGTCAGCCCGTACAGGTGCGGCACCAGGAAGAGCGCGCCCCAGAGGCCGTAGATGATGCTGGGCACGGCCGCCAGCAGGTCCACCAGGTAGGCGAACGGCTGGGCGATCCGGCGCGGCGCGTAGTGCGAGATGAACAGCGCGATCCCGATGGCCACCGGCACGGCGATCACCATGGCGATGATCGCGCTGACGATGGTGCCGAACGCGAGGACGGCGATGCCGAAGACGGGCTTCGGGGCGTCCGGCGTCCACTCGAAGGTGGTGAGGAAGTTGCCCTCGTTCTTGCCGAGGGCGATGCCGGAGCGCCAGGTCAGGAACCCCGCGATGGCGGCCATGACCACCAGCAGCAGGATGCCCGAGCCTCGCGCGGCATTCATGAAGATCTTGTCGCCGAGGCGGCTGTCGCGCTTGCGGCGTTCCCTGCCTCGCGGCGCGGCAGGGGAGGATGAAGTCATTGGTCTACTCCGGTCTGGTGGTGCTGCCCCGAGGGGGCGGCACCCTGGCGGCGGTGCCCCGGACGTGCTTCTCGGTCACTGCTTCCGGTGGAGCGGCCCCGGCCCCCCTCGTCCACGGGGCCGCTCCACCGGAGGTCCTACTGGGTCAGGCCAGCGTCGGGATGACGGCGTTGACCTTGTCGGTCAGCTCCTTGGGGAGCGGCACGTAGCCCTTCTCGCCGATCGCCTTCTGGCCTGCGTCGCTGATGCCGTAGGAGAGGAAGGCCTTCAGGGCGTCGAGGGTCTCGGCCTTGTTGCCCTTGTCGCAGACGATCTCGTAGGTGACCAGGACCAGCGGGTAGGAGCCCTCGTCCTTGGTCGCGTAGTCGAGGGTCAGCGCGAGGTCGCTGCCGGTGCCGGCGATCTTCGCCTTGGCGAAGGTGGTGGCGGCGTTGGCGGCGGTGGCCTCGACCGGCTTGGAGGCGCCGGTGTTGATCGCGGCGCTCTTCAGGTTGTTGGTCTGGGCGTACGACAGCTCGGCGTAGCTGATCGAGTTCTTGACCTGCTTCACCTGGGCCGCGACACCGGCGGAGCCGTTGGCGCCCTGGCCGCCCTTGCCCGCCCACGCCTTGGCCGGCGGGTAGGCCCAGACGCCGCCCGAGACCTTGGCGAAGTACTTGGTCAGGTTCTCGGTGGTGCCCGAGTCGTCCGTGCGGTGGATGGCCTGGATGTCGGCGTCCGGCAGCTTGGCGCCCGGGTTCAGCGCGGCGATCGCCGGGTCGTTCCACTTGGTGATCTGCGAGTCGAAGATCTTGGCGATGGCCGGGCCGTCCAGGACCAGGTTGTCGACGCCGTCCACGTTGTAGACGATCGAGACCAGGCCCGCGACGAGCGGCAGGTTGATGCCCTGGCCGCCGGTGCAGACCTTCTTGCTGTCCTCGACCTCGGCCGGCTTCAGCGCCGAGTCGGAGCCCGCGAACTGGATCTTGCCCTGGTTGAACTGCTGGACACCCGCGCCCGATCCGCCGCCGCCGTAGTTGACGGAGGAGTCCTTGCAGGCCGCGCCGAAGTTGGTCTTCAGGACGTCGATCGCGGTGCCCTGCGCGGTGGAACCGGCGGACAGCAGGGCGGCGGGCTTGCTGCCACAGTTGATCGAGGACGCGGCGGACCCGCTGGAACCGCTGCCCGCGTTGGTGTTGTTGTTCTCGTCCGAACCGCAGGCGGCGAGCGACAGCGAGCTGACGAGCGCCATGGCACCGATGGCGAGGGCCTTGGAGCGGCCGTTCCGCTGGAGCTTCACAGGGGTGTCCCTTTCTGTGGCATTGCCCGGCGCGCGGGCCGTGCGAACACGGCGGAGCGCGGGTTTTGCTGTGGTCCGGGGCCCGTTCGGCCCTCCGGTAACCCCGAAGTTAGGCCGGGTAAGTGACACGTCAGCCGGTCGGAAGTGAACGGGGAGTGAACCTCGAACGGATGGCAGGAAACTACGCCAGGTAGTAACGGTTGCGTCACGGCAAGGGCGCGGGGAGATCACTTCCACCGTTCCTTCACCCGCGCGGAGCCGGCCCCGACCACCGGACGGGCGCCCAGCAGCTCCAGCAACGCGTCCACCAGCACCCGGTCCCGGTCGTGCGTGAGCCGCGCCCGCGCCTTCCCGGCCGGCAGCCACTCCAGCCGGTCCACCTCGCGGCTCGGCCGGAAGGCCCCGGCGGACGGCACCGCCGCCCAGTACCGGACCTCCTTCGGCCGCCCCTGCGCCAGATAGTGCTGGGCAGGCAGCTCCTCCCCCAGCACACAGCTGAACCCGGTCTCCTCGTGCACCTCGCGCAGCGCCGCCTCGACCACGCCCTCGCCCGGGTCGAGCTTGCCCTTGGGCAGGCTCCAGTCGTCGTACTTGGGCCGGTGGATCACCGCGATCCGCGGCCGCCCCAGCCGGCCGCTCTTCTTCGGCCGCCCCGGCAGCCAGAGCACCGCGCCCGCCGCCAGGACGACCGGCGACCGCCCGGCGCCCGGGATGCTGCTCGTGGAGGGACCATCGGCCTGCTCGGTGCTCAGGCGGTTGCGCAACTCATGCCATCCGGGGTGCGGGGTCGGACCCCCAGCCCTCGGCCGGGGGAATCTCCAGCCGGCCGTCCAGGCCAGGCGGGAGCTCGGGCCACCGGCGGCCGAAGGCGTACCGCGCCGCCTCCACCTCCAGTCGCTGATCAGCATGCACCACTCCGAGCACGTACGCCGTCGCGGGTGTGATCCTCGGCGTTCGTGCCGCGGTGGCCGCGGTGACCGCGGCGTCCGACGCCTCCTGGTGCCGGCCCAGCACCTCGTCCAGCTCGTCCAGCTCGACGGCCGGCCGTCCGCACACCTCCAGTGCGTACCGGGCCCGCTTCGCCAGGATCCGCACCCGGTGCCACGGAGCGTCGTCCGCCGCCAGCGCCGTGTCCGCGTCCACCGCGCCCCGGGCCGGAGGCACCGCGCCGAGCCGCCGCAGCCCGTCCCCGCCGTACGGGGTGGCAGCCCGCCGCAACGGCAGCTGCTGGGCACTCGCGGCCAGCGCGGTGCACGCCGCCGCGGCCTGCGGCAGCAGCACGGCTCCGGCCCGGCCGCCCGCCGCGTCCAGCAGCGGCGCATCGGCGACCAGCAGCGTCATCCGGTCCGCCAGCGCGTGCAGCCGCGCCGAACGCAGCTCCTGGAGCACCGACGTGTGCGCCCTGGTCCGGGCCAGGGTCAGCTGGCGGTCGAGGAGCGCCCGCGCCTTCGGCACCCCGGCGTGGCCGGCGAGCATCCCCGGGCCGTCCGCCTCGCTGCCGCTCAGCGCGTCCAGCGCGCCCAGCAGCCGGGCCGACCGGCGGACGTACCCCGGCTCCAGCGCCAGCAGGTTGAGCAGCCAGCGCAACTCGGTGCGCGACTCCTGCGCCCAGGTCTGCTCGAACGTACCGCCGAAGGTGTGCAGCAGCCCGCCGATCCGCCGCACCGCCCGCAGCAGGTCGGCCGTGCCGGCGGACGGGGCGACGGCCGCCCCCGGTCTGGCGCCGACCTCGCCCACCGCCTGCGGCAGCGCGCGCAGGAACACGCCGGCCTGGGCGGTGAGATGGCTGGAGAGGATGTCCCCGGCGGTCGCGGTGGAGGCCGCCTGGGCCGTCATCGGCGCATCGGTCATGACTAGGTAGATCCCCGTTCCCCCGGGGCCGTCCCCCGGGGCTGGTGGCCGACCGCTGCGGCGGGTCCCGACCGCTCAGCGGCTCGCATCAGTGGCTCGCGTCAGTGACCGCCGTCCTGGCCGGCTTCGGCCTCGGTGGCTCACGTCGGTGGTCGTGGCCGGGCGCCGTGGCAGCGGCGCCCGGTCACCGGGCCGCGGCGGCCCGGCGGCGCTGGCGCGAGTCGATGAGCAGGTCCTGGACGTGCCGCAGCGACTTCCCCTCGGCGTCCTGGGCGTGGCGCGTCCACGCCCCGTCCGCCCCCAGGTGCCACGACTCCGTCTCGTCCGACACCCCGAGGTCGATCAGCCCGGACAGCTCGGCCCGGTGCGCCGGGTCGGTGATCCGCAGCAGCGCCTCGATCCGGCGGTCCAGGTTGCGGTGCATCATGTCGGCGCTGCCGATCCACACCTCCGGATCGCCGTTGTTGCCGAACACGAAGATCCGCGAGTGCTCCAGGAAGCGCCCGAGGATGCTGCGGACCCGGATGTTCTCGCTCAGCCCCGGCACCCCGGGGCGGATCGCGCAGATCCCGCGCACCCAGACGTCCACCGGCACGCCGGCCCGGGAGGCCCGGTAGAGCGCGTCGATCACGGCCTCGTCGACGATCGAGTTGACCTTGAGCTTCACGTACGCCGGACGGCCCGCCCGGTGGTGGGCGATCTCGTTGTGGATCCGCGAGATCAGGCCGTCCCGCAGCCCGCGCGGCGCGGTCAGCAGGCGGCGGTACGACTCGCGGCGCGAGTAGCCGGAGAGCCGGTTGAAGAGGTCCGAGAGGTCCGCGCCGACCTGCGGGTCCGAGGTCAGCAGCCCGATGTCCTCGTACAGCCGGGCCGTCTTCGGGTGGTAGTTGCCGGTGCCCACGTGCGAGTAGCGCCGAAGGGTGTCACCCTCCTGGCGGACCACCAGCGACAGCTTGCAGTGGGTCTTCAGCCCCACGAGGCCGTAGACGACGTGGCAGCCGGACTCCTCCAGCTTGCGGGCCCACTTGATGTTGGCCTGCTCGTCGAAGCGCGCCTTGATCTCGACCAGGACGAGCACCTGCTTGCCGGACTCGGCCGCGTCGATCAGCGCATCCACGATCGGCGAGTCACCGGACGTCCGGTACAGCGTCTGCTTGATCGCCAGCACGTCCGGGTCGCCCGCGGCCTGCTCCAGGAAGGCCTGCACCGAGGTGGAGAAGCTGTCGTACGGGTGGTGCAGCAGCACGTCCCGCTCACGCATCGCGGCGAAGATGTCCGGCTGCGAGGCCGACTCCACGTCGGTCAGCCCACGGGCCGTACCGGCCACGAACTTCGGGTACTTCAGCTCCGGACGGTCCAGGTCGGCGATGCCGAACAGGCCGGTCAGGTCGAGCGGACCGGGCAGCGGGAAGACCTCCGCCTCGGTGATGTTCAGCTCCCGCACCAGCAGGTCCAGGATGTAGGGGTCGATCGACTCCTCGACCTCCAGCCGCACCGGCGGGCCGAAGCGCCGCCGCATCAGCTCCTTCTCCAGGGCCTTGAGGATGTTCTCGGTGTCGTCCTCCTCCACCTCGAGATCCTCGTTGCGGGTCACCCGGAACGCGTGGTGCGCCAGCACCTCCATGCCCGGGAAGAGCTCCTCCAGGTGCGCCCCCATCACGTCCTCCAGCGGAACGTACCGCTGTGGCGACGCCTCCAGGAAGCGGGCCAGGGACTGCGGCACCTTCACCCGGGCGAAGTGCTTGTGGCCCGAGACCGGGTTGCGCACGACCACGGCGAGGTTGAGGGAGAGCCCCGATATGTACGGGAAGGGGTGCGCCGGGTCCACCGCCAGTGGGGTGAGCACCGGGAAGATCTTCTGCCGGAACAGGGTGTGCAGGCGGGCCTGCTCCTTCTCGGCCAGCTCCGGCCAGCGGACCAGCTCGATGCCCTCGGCGGCGAGGTCCGGCAGGACCTCCTGCTGGAAGGCGGCGGCATGGCGGGCCATGAGCTCGCGCGAACGGGTCCAGATCAGGTCCAGGACCTCGCGCGGCTGAAGGCCCGAGGCGCTGCGTTGGGCCACTCCGGTGGCGATCCGGCGTTTCAGCCCGGCCACCCGGACCATGAAGAACTCGTCCAGGTTGCTCGCGAAGATCGCCAGGAACTTGGCCCGCTCCAGCAGCGGGATCGCCGGGTCCTCGGCCAGCTCCAGGACGCGCTCGTTGAACGCGAGCCAGCTGCGCTCGCGGTCCAGGAAGCGGCCCTGGGGCAGCTCGTCCAGGTCCTGCTCGTCCGAGGCCGGCAGCTCCGGCGGTATCCCCAGGGCGCTGGACATTCTGGCCGGCGGCGACAGCGGGGCAGAGACGGGGCGGGGGATGCTCATGGGCTCCAGCTCCTCCAGCAGGACGGCGTCCGGACGCGACAGGCTCTGCGGGCCCTCGTTCTCGCCCAGCGCCAACGCCCACCCGCCCGGCGCGGTCAACACGAGACCGGCCGGCAGGCGTCGCCGACGCTGCACGAGCGAGACACTGCGGACTTCATCCTGTGATCTTCGCGGCAGCAATTGAATCCACGGTAAACACCGCATGGCCAGGAGGAAAGCTGAGTCGGTCGGGGCCGGGGCCGGGCCGGTGTTGTACGACCGGCCCGTTGCCTACGGCCCCGGCTCTCCGCTATGCCCCGCTCCGCCCCTGGTGCGTGCGGTACTCGGCGCGGTACATCAGGTCCACCTCGTGAATGGTGAACCCCAGTCGTTCATATACCCGCACGGCGGCCGGATTGTCGGCGTCGACGTAGAGAAGTACGGTTGCCAGCCCCCGCTCGCCCGGACCGCCGCCGGTCAGGTGCCGCAGACCGGCCGCGGTCAGCGCCCTGCCGAGGCCGCTGCCCTGCTCCGCCGGGTCCACCCCGACCACGTACACCTCGCCCAGCGCCGGCTCGGTGGCCGTCGCCGGGTGCACCTTGGTCCAGTGGAAGCCCACGACCTTGCCGTCACGGGTGGCGAGGAAGAAGCCCGCCGGGTCGAACCAGGGCTCGGCCAGCCGGTCCGCGAGGTCCCGCTCGGTCCAGGAGCCCTGCTCCGGATGGTGGGCGAAGGCCAACGCGTTCAGCCGCAGCCACTCGGCGGCGTCGGCACCCGGACGGAAGGTTCGCAGCTCGACACCGTCCGGAAGGGCGACCTCCTCGGTCTGCGACCCGGTCCGGCGCATCTGCCGCAGCTCGCGGACCAGCTCGGCGCCGTACCGCTCGGCCAGATGGCGGGCGGCCGGGTGGCCGCCGTGCACCCAGAAGTCGACGTGGTCCCGGCCGGCGCGGTGTGCCTCGGCAAGCACCGCGTCCACCAGGGGGCGGCCGTAGCCACGGCCGCGGGCGGCCGGAGCGACCACCAGCTCGGCAGAGGGGTTGGCGTCGCCGGTCCGGGGGACTTCGAGCTGGCCGTAGCCGGAGACACCCTCGGCTTCATGACCTTCGCGCTGGACGAAGTGGACCACCCCGGGGCGGGCCGAGTCGGAGGAACGCAACCTGAGCCGCCCCTGCTCGGAGACCGCCTCCCGGCCGTCCACCGCCTGAGCGTCCGCCAGGACGCGCAGTGCGCCGTCCCGCGACTCCGGCGCCAGCACCTCATGGGCGACCACGGCGCCCTCGCCGGTCGCCGGAGTTCCGTTGTAGACCCGTTCCTGCTGAGCGTCCTGATCGTCCATACCCTGACGATACGTCAACCGGAAACGCAAAGAACCCCCGATCCGTGATGGATCGGGGGTTCTCTGTGAATGATTGTTCGGCGGCGTCCTACTCTCCCACAGGGTCCCCCCTGCAGT
>NZ_JBVJCO010000083.1:0-14028 GCF_055588525.1 Kitasatospora sp. NPDC041988 | reverse complement strand
GCCGCCTGTGACTTCGAGGACGAGCTTCCCGACCTCGGCGGGCTCCCGCGCTACCGCTGAGCTCCCGTCGATCCACAAGTCTTGACTATTGCTCCGGGATTCGCGGAAATTCCCACTGAACCATAAGACCACCTGCGAGCCATCCGACGAGCCGGAGTAGCGGAGTTGACCGTTACTCGTCACAGCAAGCGCAACTGGATGCCACCGGTGATCGCCAATGATCGAAACGAACAGGCGAGGTGGCCAGGATCGGGTTCTCAGGAGATGGGACAGGTCTCCGCGTAGATCCCCCAGCGGGGGCTTATCACACCGGCCAGTTGGGGAGCGGACCTCGCTGAGGTTCACGTTCGTGGAGGTCCTGAAGTGCCTTAATCCCACCTTCGGCTTCCGTCAGTGCCTGCTTGGGCGACCAGATCCGGATGCCCAGTTTCTCGGCGATCTGCTGATCCCCCTTTAGAGGACATCTCATTTGGATGGCAAAGTAGGCTGCCGGTGTGACGATCGTGGAGCGTCTCGTCCCGGACGAGTTGTGGGAGCTGTTCCAGTTGGTGGTGCCGGAGGCGCCGACTCGGCCTCAGGGTGGTGGCCGGCGCCGCTACGGGGACAGGGAGGTGTTGGCGGCGATCGTTTTCGTCGCGACGTCCGGGTGCACGTGGGCCCAGTTGCCGCCCTGTTTCGGCCCGTCCGGGCCGACGGCCCATCGCCGCTTCAGCGAGTGGAGCAGGGCCCGGGTGTGGGCCAAGCTCCACCGGGTCCTCCTGGACGAACTCGGTTCCAAGGGTGAGCTGGACTGGTCACGGTGCGCGGTTGACTCGGTCAACATGAGGGCCCTGAAAAGGGGGAGCTGACGGATCCGAATCCTGTCGATCGGGGCAAGTACGGGTCGAAGATCCATCTGCTCACCGAACGTACCGGTCTGCCCCTGTCGCTTGCGATCTCCGGGGCCAACGTCCACGACAGCCAGGCCCTGGTCCCGCTCGTCGACGCCATCCCGCCGATCCGCTCACAGCGTGGCCCGCGGCGGCGCAGGCCCGGCAAGCTGCACGGCGACAAAGCCTACGACCACCGTTTCATCCGTTCCTACCTGCGCCGTCGGCAGATCCCGGCCCGCATCGCCCGCCGAGGCGTCGAGTCCTCCCAGCGCCTCGGTCGGCACCGATGGGTGATCGAGCGCACTGTCGCCTGGCTCGGCGGCTTCCGTCGGCTCCACCGCCGCTACGAACGCAAGGCCGACCACTTCGCGGCCTTCGCCAGCATCGCCGCAGCCCTCATCTGCCACCGCAGACTCTGCAGATGAGAAGCCATCTCGGGGCATGCTACGGCGAATCAGGGCGATAGTCGTCGTAGTCGCTCCATCCTGAGGATCGGGCAAGCTCTCTCCAGGTCGGCCAGATGCGGCCAGTCACCTGACGGACGAGCTCGCCCGACATCGTGAAGAGCGGTGCCTTGTGCGGCTTACCCAGTGCCTGGCCGACAATGCTGTCGTGGAGAACCGCCGCCGCGTGCAGACGGGGCAGCACGCGGTGGACGCGTTCCGCGTAGCCGTCCGGGAGGGCACTCGGGCCACCGCCCAGATCGAAGCCCGCACCGAGAGCGACCAGCGCAATCTCCGGCCGCTTCCGCACGGCAATCTCACGGTCCATGTGTAGTGCGATCGCGTCCCACACAACTTCCATTCGGTCCGGTGATACTCCCTGCTCGGTCAGAAAGCTGACCGCCAGGTCAGCACCGTCCAGCTCGAACCGCTGGTCACCGTTGCCCTCGGTACTGAGCCCACAGTCGTGCAGGACGCATCCCAGGAAGAGCAGTTCGTCATCGTAGTCGCGGTCCGGCTGCAGACCACGCCGCTCACCGAGAAGGCGTCCATAGAGGTAGGTGCGCAGGCTGTGATTGAAGATCGCGGCTGGGACCAGAGCCTGAGCATGTCGAAGTGTGTCGCGCGCAACTTCAGTTGCCGGGAAGGCCAGCTCGCCGTACTCGTCGTTCACAAGGTGGCTCGCTTGTTCGGGCGTGGCCGGGGACAGTTCTGCTCCCGCAACCCGACGGGCGCCAAGCATTCCGTGATGATCACACCTCGCAGGCTACCAAGGCCAAATGAGATGACTTCTAACTGGGTCGAACGAGCAGGAAAGCACAGAGAGCTCAACGCCCCCGCGTACCGCCGAATGCCTGACACGCCGTCGGACCGACGTGCTGGAAGAGTGCGCACCTGGTCGATCTCCCGGTCGCCCGGACAAGCCGGGAGAGGCGGCCGCAGGGCGGGTCATTGGTCCGAGCGGTGGCATCCGGCCAGCGGCACAGGGCGGGTCGCCCTATCGTTCGTGGACGGGGGCCCTGCGGACCCGAGGTGTGTACGATGCCGAGACGCCCAGGCCGGACGATCGCCGCTGCGCTGCTGGCCGCGGCGGCGGTTCTGACTGTGTCGGCGGCCCCCGCTCACGCGGCCCCCGACCCGGCCGCCCTCTGCTCGCTCGCACAGCAGTCGCTGGAGGCCGGGCACCTGGTACAGGCGGAGGCGCTGTACACCCAGTCGGCCGACGGGAACCCGTCGAGCTGCGCGTCGCTCGGACTCTCCCTGGTCGCCACACACCGCCAGGTCGCCGCCCAGTCCGCCGCCGCCGGGCAGGAGTTGCTCCGCGCCGGCGACCTCGTGGGGGCCGAGCGGAGGTTCCGGGAGGCCCTGGCCGTCGACGCCGAGAGCGTCGAGGCGACGGCCGGCCTCAACGAGATCACGGCCCGTCAGCAGAACCTGGCCCTCTCCCAGTGGGATCTGTTCTACCAGCGCTGGGTCGATCCGATGACCCAGCTGTGGACGGCCGCAGTCATCGTGCTGCTCGGCCTGCTGACGCTCAGCGGGCTGCTCACGGGGGTCGTGGTGAGGGTCGACTCCATCGCCTGGCCCAGGCCCTGGCGGCTCTCGCTGGGCATTACCGGGTCCCTGCTGCTGATCGCGTCGGCTCTGATGTTCGCGATCTACCAGATGTTCCACCCCTTCGATCCGGGTAGCGTCAGCGACTGGCCGGCCGACCTGGTGGCCCTGGCGGTCTTCCCGGTGGTGATCACCTTCGCGGCGGCGTGGACCCATGAACGCCATCGGTTCACCGCCGAGCGAGTGTCGCGCTGGAGGACGTTCGCGCGGCTGTTCTGCAGCTGGCGGCCGATCGTCCAGGGGGCGTTTTTCTACTGGTGGCACCTGCTGGTCCCGCTCGTGGTCATCGGCGTCGTCGGCTATGTGCTGCGTACGGTCGTCCTCCACGACCCGGACGGGCGGCTCCTGGCCGCCTACGCGGTACTCGCGCTCTTCGGGATCCTGCTCACCGCCGCCGCGTTCGGTCAGAACCTCCGGCTCCAGGTGTCCGTGCAGTCGGCCGGCGGGGAGAACGACCCGGTGGCCACCGACTACCTGCTGGCCCGCGTCCACGACCTCGGCATCGACACCCCTCCGATGCGCCTGCGGGCCGTTACCAGCTCGATGCACCTCAGCAAGATCGACACCGAGGAGCTCAGCGCCCTGCCGTCAGGGAAGGTCGCCGCGGCTCTCTCCAGCATCTTCTTCGCCATCCGACCGGACCTCACCTGGCGGGTGCGGGCGGCGATCATGGACGACAACCGGATCACCGTGACACTGACCCGCAACGGCCGCCACGCCGGGAGCGACATCTTCAGCCGCGGCGAGCTGTTCCTGCCGTTGTGCAAGGGCCAGGAGGCGCGGGAGCGGGCGAAGGCGCAGCTCCTCACCGGAGCGGCCGCCGTGACGCTGCTGAGGCTGAGCCGCTCGCACCCGCGGCTCAGGAGCCAGCTCTGCGGTGCGACCAACTGGCGGAGCGTCAGCCTGCAGGTGATCGCGACCAGCCGCTCGCTGATCGACGCCCCCGAGATCCGGACGCCCCTGCTGGCCCGGGCCGTCGACGAGGATCCGGGCAACGTTCTCGCCCGCGTCGACCACCTGTGGCGCTCCAGGACGGCGCCCCGCCCGCCAGCCACGTCTACCGGGACCTCGCCGAGGACCTGGACCGCCAGCTGGCCGACATCGAGGCAACCTGCCCGAAGACCCTGCTGATCCGGGCGCTCTACCGCAGCGCCTCCCAGTGGATCAACAGGTGCGTGGTGTCGGGCCACAGCGACAAGCACGCTCTCGCTGCCGCCGGAAGTAGCGTCGACCGGCTCGTACGCGCGTGCGAGAACCCCGACACGAACGACATCGAGCTCACGACCCTCGCCCGGCAGATCCGTCCCATCGCCAGGACCATGCAGCACGAGGTCAAGGCGCTCACCGACGTGCGATCGGACCGGCACTCCTTCATGGAATCCGCGCCCGCGCCGCGGCTGGCCTACGAGTACGCCCGACTCGCGGGCCTCGACCGGCGGAGCCACCCCATGTCCAGGCTTACCGCGCTCCACTACCTGCGGGTCGCCCTGCCGACCGAGGCCCTGCGGGCGGAGGCCCGCAAGGACCCGTGCCTGGGCGCACTGCACGACAGCGAGGAGTACCAGGAGCTCACGGCGACGGCCTCGACCTTCCTCGACCTGCCCGTCTTCGACTCCTTCCGGCCGAAGCTCGTCGAGGCCGGACTCGGCGCTCCGGCGGACTTCCTGCTCCGCACCACGACCGCCCGTCAGCGCGCCGCGCTGGCCGAGTACCTCGACACCTCGCCGGTCCTGGTCGAGCGCTTCGTCCAGATCGCCCAGCTGACCCAGCTCCAGGACCGCCTGAGCTGCCCGGCCGCACTCGGTCTGCTGGTGGCCTGCGGCATCGACTCACCGGCCCGGCTCCAGTCGGAGTTCGCCAGGGACAAGGACAAGCTGTTCGAGGCCGTGCGGAAGGCGAACCGGGAAGGCCCGTGCATCCAGGAGATCGACGACGTGGAGTCCTGGCTGCCGGATGCCGTGTCCACCGCCGCAGCCGCCCACCGCTCCCGCCGCGGCCGACGCGCGGCGGACCTGACAGGCCGCCTCCTCTAGCCGGTCACCCGGCGCCGGGTCGCTCTCTACGCTGAAGTCCTGATCGATTTCCGGGCGCACCGGGCCGTGAGCGCGGCCGAGTAACTGGGCGAGAGTGCTCTGCGTCATGCGTTTTTCTGCACTTCAGGGCCGATCGGCCGGGCCAGGTAGTGCTCACGGACCCGGTCGGTGGTGACCAGGCGCAGGGTCGGCTGCAGGACCGGATCGTCGGGGATCGCGTCCCACTTCATGTACGGCCACCACCGGCTGTGTGCTTCAAGGAGCATCTTCTCACCACGGGCCAGATCGCCCTGGGTGGCATACCAACCTGCCATCCAGAGGCAGGGGGCGTACCGGTCCGGCACCTCACCGGAGGATTCAGCCAGCTGCTGGGCTCGCTCGAAGTCGTTCGCCTTGGTTAGCGCCTGCCATAGGGTGTACTTGCCGTCAGCGTCCAGGGTGAAGAAGTCGCGCTCCGCAAGCTCGGCGCCAGCCCCATCCAAGGCCCTGGCTGGCCCACCCCAGTCAAAGCGGCTGGGCAGCAACTCCTCGACCGAGCGCTCGCGGAGTTCTTCCGCCAGCCACAGAAGGTCATCGCCCAAGTTGCGACCCTCCGGGATGTGGCCGGCGGCCGCGAGCATGCGCGGCTGGGCCGGCCGCCCCGCGTGCAGATCAGCCGCCAGGAAAGCCGTGCGGAAGGGCATGTCCTGATCGCACAGCTCTCCACCGAGTGGTCCGTCCTGAGCGATGATCTCCTCGGCCAGGTCAGCCGCCTCAGCAAACCGGTCCTGCCAGAACAAGATCTGGATCGCGGCGGCGGCTGCTTCCCAAGCATCGTCCCGATCAGCGTCCGGGCGCCGGGCCATCTCCAGCAAGTCGGGCAGCAGCTCGCCGAACCGGCCATGCCGCGCCTGCGAGATCAGCCGTTCTGCGGCGTTCACCCGATCTCCTTCCGACCTGTCATCTCACCCTGATTTCTATCGCTGCCCCGTGATCCACAAGTCTTGACGATTGCTCGCGCGACGGCTGGGACGGGCGGTCCAGGTGAGCGGGGCTTGTCGGGCAGGCGGCAGCAGGTGAGCGGGCTGCGCGCCTCCCTCGGAGGCTTCGCCACCAGAGCCGAGCCGAACATGCAGGTCGTCGGTGCGGATCTGGTGGCGCCCGGACAGCGCCTCTTCCTGGAACGGACCACCTGCGCCGCGCTGGCGGCTGCGATCGGGGTCACGGTCGGTGCACCCGCGGGGCTCTACCAGGGCGGATCCGGTGTCGGCCCCGAGGACGTGATCGAAGCCGATCCGCAGCCGGCGCACTGGATCGCGCAAGGCTTCGCGGTCGGCGACGCCGCACTGCGCCGGATGTTTCCCGGGGCGGATCCGGTCATCTGGCCCGAGCACTTCGACATCGGCGTGACCGTGGCCGCGGTCAACTACGGGGTCTCCCAAGGCGACGACTTCCAGGCTGAGCCATCTGCCTACGTCGGCCCGCAGACCCGGCAGCAGGGGAAGTACTGGAACGCGCCGTTCGGCGCGGTGGCCACGGTCCGCGAGCTCGGCGGCATGGACGGCGTGCTGGCCTTCTTCGAGCAGGGCCGTCAGCTGGTCGCTTGATCATCACTGACGGCCGCCGCGCCGGCCTCTCCTGGAAATCTCGGCAGTCGGCCGGCAGCTCGATGATCGGAGCGAACGCTGCCATGTCGCGCTCCTAAACGCAGGCATAGGAGATGCCGCAGCGCTCCCGGCGTGCCAGCACCGGCGTCCGCGATCTCCGCGGGAGTGCCGACCGGCAGGTAGGGACCTGAAGGATCCGCTCCGCCGTGAAATACGGGATGCGGCGGCGCATAGCCTGCGCGGCGGCTCGGCGATCGTCGGTCACGGCAACCGTCTGGACCAGTATGTTGCGCTCCACCTCCGAGGTGCGCGGGGTGGCACCGGCCGTGAAGAACGTGACCCCGCTCGCCCAACGCCTCTGCGTCGATCAGTCGCAGCGTGCTGCGTGCCGAACCGGCGGCGAGCATGGCGCCGGCGAACGACACGATGTCCCCCTGCCGGGCGGCCGCCCGCAGCACCGGGTCGCCGTTGCCGCCGATCAGCAGCGGCGGCGACTGGGCCGGCTTGGCGAACCGAGGGAGCGCGGGTCCGCCAGCAGGCGGCGCAGGGTGACGGCGGGCTCGGCCAGGCGTCCGACCCGGGTGTCGGCGGTCCCCCAAGTTTCGAAGATATGTCCCTTCGTCATATATGTGGGCGC
The DNA here is from genome assembly GCF_055588525.1 of Kitasatospora sp. NPDC041988. Lineage (NCBI taxonomy): Bacteria > Bacillati > Actinomycetota > Actinomycetes > Kitasatosporales > Streptomycetaceae > Kitasatospora > Kitasatospora sp. NPDC041988. Next base: position 6,843 of record NZ_JBVJCO010000083.1, on the reverse strand, counting down.
ATGCGAGCCCACTTTGGTATGCAATGCCCGAGTCTGACAGTCGCCGGAACCTGTCCCCCTCCACGGGCCTGCACGTTTGACGTCCCCTCAGCGTCCCCGGAGACGGAGGCATCGTTCCCGGGCTGTGCCCTGAACCAGACGTGCGACTTACCCGCCTCCTCGAAAGCGACTCGCACGGACGGCCACCAAGGAGAAGTCCGCCTGTCGAGGGCCCCGCCCCCTTGATACTGACCAAATCCGGACTATCCGTCAGGTCGCCAACGACGCCGGGATCAGCACGGGTGCTGGTCCGCCTCCTCGCCCTGCACGACCAGGACGACCTCACCCGGGCCGAACCGGACACCATGCACGACCGGATCTACCACCTGCCCGCCCGGCTCGCGCACCACGCTCGCCGCCGCTGGCTGAGGATCGAACGCAGCTGACCCTGGGCCGACGTGTTCGTCCTCGCCTGGCAGCGACTCACCCAGCTTCCGACCGCCACCTGACGGTCGGTCGCCGCTCGACGGCCAGGAAGGAGAGCTGTCCCGGACCCGTGGAATCCGGCGCCCCCGCAGCGTCATACGATGGCCCGCCTCACCGGTATTGAGGACATTCCGGGCGAACCGCCGAGACGATCACCGAGCCCAAGCCGCTGACGAATCGGGGCCGATCCAGCAAGTCCCGCACTTCCTTCACATCCAGACGGATGAATGGCAATCACTTCACCCGTCGACCGAGAGTGTTGCGGGGTTTAGTTCATTCGTATGCGATCGTGATCGGCGAAAGGACACCGCTGATGTAGGTCTGCACGAAAGGAAGCCCATGACGACACGAGACCTCACAAGCGCCGTCCGCAGGATCGCTGGTCGATCCTGGTCGGCGCCATTGGTTCTCACCTGCGTGACCAGCGTCCTGATCGGTGTGGTCGGACCCCTGAGCGCGAACGCGAACGCGAGCGCGAGCGCGAGCGCGAGGGTGGTCACGCCGCCCGTCTCCCTGCGTACCGCCGCCGGCTTCGCGGTTCTCGCCGCGTCGACCGTCACCAATACCGGCGCCACAGCGATCAACGGCGACCTCGGGCTGAGCCCGGGCACTTCGGTGACCGGGTTTCCTCCCGGGCAGGTGAACGGCACCCAACACGTCGCCGACGCTGCCGCGTTGCAGGCTCAGAACGACCTGACGGCCGCCTACAACGACGCCGCGGCGCGCCCGACCACCGCCACCGTTCCCACGGAACTCGGCGGTACCACCAAGACCCCCGGCGTGTACGACTCCCCGGCGGGCACGTTCGGGATCACCGGAACGCTGACGCTGGATGCCCAGGGCGACCCGAACGCCGTGTTCATCTTCAAGGCCGCGTCCACGCTGACCACGGCATCGGCGAGCAGTGTCAACCTCGTCAACGGTGCGCAGGCATGCAACGTCTTCTGGCAGGTCGGCAGCTCCGCGACACTTGGAACCAGTTCCACGCTGCGGGGAAGCGTTCTGGCGCAGGCGTCGATCACCGTCACGACGGGCGTGACCGTGGACGGTCGGACGCTGGCCCGCACCGCCGCGGTCTCACTGGACACTGACACGATCACCCGCCCGGCCTGTGCCGCATCGCCGCACAACGCCTACGTCGCCAACCTCTTCGACGGCACGGTGTCGGTGATCGACACGGCCACCAACGCCGTCACCGCCACCGTCACCGTCGGCAACGGTCCGCAAGGAGTCGCCGTCACCCCGGACGGGACGCACGCCTACGTCACCAACGAATGGGACGGCACGGTGTCGGTGATCGACACGGCCACCAACGCCGTCACCGCCACAGTCACCGTCGGCTTCTTCCCGGCCGGAGTCGCCTCCTCGTAGGACAGTCGCGTCGGTCCGGCAAGAGGCACGTTGCCGGACCGATCGCGCGCCGATCACAGCCGCGGAGCCGGGTGCGGGCGCTGAGGAGGCGCCCGTGGGCGGCGGCGAGGCGATCGGGGGCGTTGCCTGTGCGGCGGGGAGGGTCGGCGCCCGTGAGGTGGCTGGCACAGGTGGCCACCACGACCACCTGCGACGTGTGAGGTGTGGTTCTGACTCCGCGGCCGGTGGCGAACTGGCGTCTCGAAGTCACACGCCGGCTTCCCCGGAGAGCTGATCGGCTGTCATGGGATCGTGTGCGGCCGAGAAGCGGCTTGAGCCGCCACGAGCGCTCGGGGCGGTGAGGTCGCGCGGGCCCGTGACGTCGTTGGGGTGAAAAAGCGGGCGGCACAGGGCGAAGTTGGTGTAGATACAAACATTTGATCACATACTTACACCGCCTGACGAGCGGTGCGGTTCATCCCTCGGCGCCCCCTGGTTGGTGCACTTCTGCGTGTTTGCTTTCAGTTCTTCCGGAGGCTCGAGAATGAACCGTAAGTCTCTTCGCAGGTCGTGGGTTAAGACGGCCACGATGCTCTCGGTAATGGGCGCTCTCGCCCTGGCCGTCAGCCTCTCCTCGCCGTCGGCGGTCGACGCCGGCACGACCGAGAAGTCCGTCGTTGGTTACGTTGACTCAGTGCCCGGCCCGAATGGCGCCCTGAGCGCCGCCTTCACTCCTCGCACCCGAGCGGTGCTCAACGGCGGCGGGGATCCCGGCGATGACGGCGGTGGTCCCTCCGGGGACGGGGGCGGGGCCGCGGATCATGGCGACGGCGGCGAATCTCATGGGCACCACGGGCACCACGGTTCCCAAGGACCACAGGGGGACCAGGGGCCACAAGGTCCACAGGGAGACCAGGGTCCACAGGGGCCACAGGGAGACCAGGGGGACCAGGGTCCACAGGGCACGCAGGGTTTTCAGGGCGGTACGGGCGCCCAGGGCAACGAAGGCAGCCAGGGGACGCAGGGCAGCCAAGGCGCCCAGGGCACGCAGGGATCGCTCGGCGGAGCCGGCGCACAGGGCAGCCAGGGCAACGCCGGCGCACAGGGCAATCAGGGCGCCACCGGTGCCCAAGGGTCTCAGGGCGCCACCGGTGCCCAAGGGTCTCAGGGCGGTACCGGAACCCAAGGTACGCAGGGAAACCAGGGCGGCACCGGCAGCCAGGGCAGCCAAGGTGGGGCCGGAGTCCAGGGCACCCAGGGCAGTACCGGAGCCCAGGGCGGGCCGGGCTCCCAGGGCTTGCAGGGCGGCCCTGGGGTGCAGGGCGCCCAGGGTGGAGCCGGCGCGCAGGGCAGTCAGGGCGCCACCGGCGCCCAGGGCGGTGCCGGCGCGCAGGGCAGCCAGGGTACGCAGGGCGACACCGGGACTCAGGGTTTCCAGGGTGGTGCCGGTGTGCAGGGCAGTCAGGGCGGCCCGGGCTCGCAGGGCTTCCAGGGCGGCACCGGCGCCCAGGGCACCCAGGGCAACCAGGGCGGCGCGGGAGCCCAGGGAGCGCAAGGCGGCAACGGTACGCAGGGCTTCCAAGGCGGTACTGGCTCGCAGGGTTTCCAGGGTGGTGCCGGTGCGCAGGGGAGCCAGGGCGACCAGGGCTCGCAGGGGTTCCAGGGCAGTACCGGTACACAGGGGAACCAAGGCAGCCAGGGCGGTACCGGCAGCCAGGGCAGCCAGGGTGGCATCGGTTCGCAGGGCTTCCAGGGCGTGGCGGGTTCGCAGGGTTCTCAGGGCGTGGCGGGTTCGCAGGGAAGTCAGGGTGGTTCGGGGGCCCAGGGCGCGCAGGGTGGTACCGGCAGCCAGGGCAACCAGGGGAACACCGGTGCTCAGGGAAGCCAGGGCGACCAGGGCTCCCAGGGGTTCCAGGGCGGCACCGGTGCTCAGGGCAGCCAGGGCGACACCGGTGTCCAGGGCGGCCAGGGCAATCAGGGCGTTCAGGGTGGTACTGGGAGCCAGGGGTTCCAGGGTGGCGCGGGCGGTCAGGGTGTCCAGGGTGTGACCGGTGCTCAGGGTGCGCAGGGCAACGCCGGCGCGCAGGGCTTCCAGGGCAGCACCGGCCCGCAGGGTGCCCAGGGTCCTTCGGGCACCTGTGTCGGCTGCCAGGGTGGCACGGGTGCGCAGGGTTCTCAGGGCAGCGCGGGTGCACAGGGCGCTCAGGGCAGCGCGGGTGCACAGGGCAGCCAGGGCAACACCGGAGTCCAGGGGGTTCAGGGTGGCACCGGTGCTCAGGGCAGCCAGGGCGGCACGGGTGCGCAGGGCAGCCAGGGCGACCAGGGCACGCAAGGTTTTCAAGGTTTCCAGGGCGGCACCGGAACCCAGGGGGCGCAGGGGAACCAGGGCAGCACCGGCACCCAAGGCGCGCAGGGTGGTACCGGTGCGCAGGGCTTCCAGGGCGGCACGGGTGCGCAGGGCAGCCAGGGCGATCAGGGCGTTCAGGGTTTCCAGGGCAGTGCCGGTGCCCAAGGACCGCAGGGCATCGGTGGCACGCAGGGGGCCCAGGGAGGTACTGGCGCCCAGGGAACGGAGGGCGACCAGGGGCCCGCCGGCGCGCAGGGCAGCCAGGGCGGCACCGGCGCTCAAGGCGCCCAAGGCGACCCCGGCAGCCAGGGTGCTCAGGGCGGTACCGGTGCGCAGGGCTTTCAGGGCGGCGCAGGCGTGCAAGGCAGCCAGGGCGACCAGGGCACCCAGGGCTTTCAAGGCACGACCGGCTCGCAGGGGAGCCAGGGCAGCGCGGGCCCTCAGGGCGCGCAGGGTGCGCAGGGTGGTATCGGCAGCCAGGGCGTTCAGGGTGGCACGGGTGCGCAGGGGAGCCAGGGTGACCAGGGCAGCCAGGGCTTCCAGGGCGGCACAGGCGCCCAGGGTGCGCAGGGCGACCAGGGAATCACCGGCGCGCAGGGCAGTCAGGGCAGCGTCGGTGTCCAGGGCACGCAGGGCGTGCAGGGCGCGCAGGGTGGTACCGGCAGCCAAGGCTTTCAGGGCGGCACGGGTGCCCAGGGGAGCCAGGGCGATCAGGGCTCGCAGGGGTTCCAGGGCAGCACAGGCGCCCAGGGTGCGCAGGGCGACCAGGGAACCGCCGGCGTCCAGGGCACTCAGGGCGGAACCGGGGCACAGGGCGTGCAGGGCGTGCAGGGCGCTGCGGGCGTTCAGGGCAGCCAGGGCGGTTCCGGCACCCAGGGCAGCCAGGGCTTCCAAGGTGAGAGCGGCACCCAGGGCGCTCAGGGGAACGCCGGGGCGCAGGGCTTCCAGGGCGTTGGCGGCGTGCAAGGCGCGCAGGGGGATACCGGGGCGCAGGGTAGTCAGGGCGGCATCGGCAGCGCGGGCGCGCAAGGTGTCGCCGGCGCCCAGGGCAGCACTGGCGCGCAGGGTGCCCAGGGCGCACAGGGCTTCCAGGGCGGCATCGGCAGCCAGGGCGTGCAGGGCAACCAGGGCGGCACCGGTCCTCAGGGCGGCCAGGGTGTCCAGGGTGTGACCGGTGCTCAGGGCGCTCAGGGAAACGCCGGGACGCAGGGCTTCCAGGGCAGTACCGGCGCCCAAGGCACGCAGGGTGGCACCGGCGCCCAGGGAAGCCAGGGCAGTCAGGGCACGCAGGGGTTCCAGGGGGGTACCGGTACGCAGGGTGCCCAAGGTTTCCAGGGCGATGCCGGTACGCAGGGTGCCCAAGGTTTCCAGGGCGATGCCGGTACGCAGGGCACGCAGGGTGGCACGGGCGCGCAAGGCAGCGTCGGCACGCAGGGTAACCAGGGCTTCCAAGGGGGCGCCGGGGCTCAAGGAGTGCAGGGCTTCCAGGGCGGCACGGGTGCCCAGGGCAGCCAGGGCAACCAGGGCACCCAGGGCAGCACCGGCACGCAGGGCGCTCAGGGCAATCAGGGTGGCCCCGGGGCTCAGGGCACTCAGGGGGGCACGGGTGCTCAGGGTGTCCAGGGGTTCCAGGGGACGCAGGGTGTCCAGGGCTTCCAAGGGAGCACCGGCAGCCAAGGCAACCAGGGTGGACCTGGCCCTCAGGGCGGCACGGGCGCGCAGGGCGGTACCGGCGCCCAGGGGACGCAGGGTGTCCAGGGGACTCAGGGCACTCAGGGCGGCACCGGCGCCCAGGGCACCCAGGGCAGTACCGGCGCGCAGGGCGGCACCGGCGCGCAAGGCGCGCAAGGCAACACCGGTGTCCAGGGTTTCCAGGGCGGTACCGGCGCTCAGGGCGCGCAGGGCCTCCAGGGCGGCCCGGGCGCGCAGGGCAGCCAAGGAAACCAGGGAACCCAAGGCTTCCAAGGTGGTGCGGGCCCCCAAGGCAACCAGGGCACTCAGGGCACGCAGGGCGGCACCGGCGCGCAAGGCGCGCAGGGCAACCAGGGCGGCACAGGCACCCAGGGAAATCAGGGCACCCCGGGGACTCAGGGGGCTCAGGGCGGTACCGGCGCCCAGGGCACCCAGGGCTTCCAAGGCGACACCGGCGCCCAGGGCAGCACTGGGACGCAGGGCACCCAGGGCAGCACCGGCGCGCAGGGCTTCCAGGGCAGCACCGGCGCCCAAGGCGCGCAGGGCAGCACTGGCGCGCAGGGCCCCCAGGGCTTCCAGGGTGCTCAAGGGGACGTTGGGACGCAGAGCGTCGTCGTGACCAGTACGCTTGCCGGCCCTCAAAGTGGCACGGCTCTCAACACCGTCTTCTGTCCCGCTGGCAAATTTGCCACCGGTGGTGGCGCTTATAACCTCAACACACTAACCGGACTGTATTTCCCCATCCAGGGTGCTGCCTATCCAATCGGTTCGCCTCCCACCGGCTATCAGGCACAAATCGGAGGCGGCGTTGGCACAACCTCCACCACCACCGTTTACGCGATCTGCAGGGCGTGAGGGCCGCTGGTTTGGTCGCGGTGTACGCGCCGTGCCCGTGGCGGGGGGGGGGGGGGGGGGGGGGGGGGGGGGGGGGGGGGGGGGGGGGGGGGGGGGGGGGGGGGGGGGGGGGGGGGGGGGGGGGGGGGGGGGGG
>NZ_JBVJCO010000082.1:0-14156 GCF_055588525.1 Kitasatospora sp. NPDC041988 | reverse complement strand
GAAGGTCCGCCACACGCACCGAATCCATCACGCCGAGGTCATGCCCACCGCCCGATCACGGTCGGCACGGACCCCTCAATCAGCGACAGAGCCCGAAAATCTTGACTGAACCCATCGACTGCCCGGCTTCGTCCTCGAAGACCAGCCAGGCGCCGCGGGCCGCCGCGGTGCTTTTACCCGCGGCCACGTCTCCTTCTTCCACAACTCCACGGCCGCGTCGTCGCGTTCGATCGCCCGGCGGGCCGGCTGCTGCCAGGACCAGCCGTGCCGCCTGAGCAAGACCCACGTGCCCTCCACGGTGTAGGAGACGTGGAACAGCCAGCCGATCAACGTCTTCACCCGCGCCAGGGTCCACCGCTGGTCCTCCCAGCCGTGGGCCAGCGGCCCGCGCTCCAACTCCCGCTCCAAGCGCGCGATATGGGCATCGGACAGCTTCGGACGACCGGGCGAGCCCTTCGAAGCGATTCCCGCCGACCCGCCCTCGCGCCACTGCCGGCGCCACCGCTCCACCGACCGCACGCTCACCCGCAACACCGCCGCGATGTCCCGGTTCTTCTCGCCGCACTCGAAGCGTTCCACAGCCTGCAGCCGGATCCGCTCCCGCGCGGCCCTCTCCGCGTCGGTCAAACCGCCGCCCTGCGCATACCTCACAGCACACGACTACCGGGACCGGCCCTCCACCGGCATGCGAACGCTACTGCTTCACCCATCCGAGCGACATCACACATTCAACTTCAGTACTGCCGTCAAGAGCGCAAAGAGTCCCGCCGGAGCGATCCCGGCGGGACTCTTGCTTTCTTTCTTGCCGTTTATCCTTGGCGCTTTCTCGCGAATATCTAGATGGCCTTAAGGGGCCCCTTGGATATTCGAAGATAGCGTCACCAAGAGATCATCTCGGAGGCCGATCACGGATGGGTTGGGACTATTCCCAGAACTTATCCCCTTGCGCCTCAAGATAGTTCCTAAAGAATTCCTCCAGGCTCGATCCCACTCCGTACCACTCGTCCCGAGAATCCAACTCTAGAGCGACCAGAACCCGCCTCCCCCCCTCCTCCGACGGTGCATACACCAGAAGTTCCAGGTCTCCCAGGAATTCGCCGATGAGGACATCGTCCGACATAAAGTCAGACGGACGGTCTCGCACCTGGCGATCAAGGGCTTCGACGCTGGCCAGCGGGGAGAGGATTCGAAGACCCCACTGGCCATAGTTCACGTCACGAAAGAGCTCAGCCTCACGGCTATCCGCCCAGAGCTTTGCGAGTTCAGTCGGGAGATCCCTCCCTGCCCAAGCCTCCTGGACTTCCCCAAGGCTGGCAGGACCAGCGACTTTACACTCGAGTTCGAGCGCATCGCTGTCAACAGGATCCGGCGTGAAGGCCCACTGTCGGAAGCCATCCATCAGCTTGGACATCAGAATCTCCAATCTCAACTAGTAGTTGCGCCACCAGCTAGTAAACGGCTGATGTTCCGCCTGCCGCAAGAGAGGCACCAAGTTGCTGAAATCATTACTTCCACCATATTCTCGCGGAAGGATATGGTGGATGTCATAGTCGGACCAGGAGCCTGGGAGGCTTCCATATCCCCGATCATACCATTCTTTAATATAAGCACCTCGGGCAGCCTTGTCCCAGACCACTCTATCGGCCTTGGGGACGATCTGAAAACCATCTCCGGGGTAGCTAACCGGCCAACCAGTTCGCGGATCCGTTATCTGAGGATATGGAGCCCCATTGGAGTTGGCCATTGAATTGTAGTGGGCTGTATTCTGAGCGCTTCGCGCCGCAACCGCATCTGGACTATACGGATCGCCCTCCAGGGCGGGCCCCCCGGGGCCAAGGGCGGTTCCACCGCACGTATTGTGCACGAGAACCGGCGTATTTCCAGCCAGCACATAGTACGTGTGGAAGTCGGCGACTGTCAGGTTGAACATTGCCTGTTCACCGACGGCATTGCGCTTTCCGACGAGGACTACATGGCCGGCGCCTGCGGTCTTGAAGCTATGGCCTTCTTCAAGCTGCTGCGCGGGGGTCCATTGGTGGGTGGTGTCGTCCCAGAAGGGGTGCTCGGAGGTGGTGTTAATGACGGCTTCGCTGCCGTCGTCCGTTCGGACAGTCAGGTCAACGAGGTCATTGTCAGCGTGAACCCATGTTGCCGTGACCGCACGGTCTCCCTCGTCTGCGCCAGCCGGCCGTTGAGGGTCCGCCGACTTGACTTCGTCGCCGGGACGGATGTCACCGATTGGCTTTGAGCTGCCATCGGCCATCAGAACTGGGGTCTCTGGCGTGAAACTGCAGGTCCCCGAGAAGACCTTCTTTAGGGCCTTCTTGACTCCGCCGGAGTTTTTGATCAGGTTCTTCGCGAGCTTGGCACCCTTGACAGCGCCCTTTATGACCCCGACCCCGTCGACTCCCGTCTCCACTACCGTCTCAACGGCCCCCCCAAATACGTACGCGGGGTCGTTGTGAGCGATTCCGAAGGTGTCCGCCATCGGATGTTCAGTTGGCTGCATGGGAGAGAGCCCTGGAAAGACAGGACCACTGCCGGTTTGTTGGGAAATTTCCCTGTTTACTTCCACCCCGAAGTTATTGATTGCCGCGTACGGGTTGTTCTTTGCAACCCACCCGACAGCCGTGTCGAATGCACCGGCAGCCATCTTTCCGGCGGTACTCAGAAGATCCTTCGGCTTGGGGACGTTCGGAAATATTTTGATCCCATGTATCGAGAACAGGCCGCTGGGATCGCTGAGGTTGACGGGGTCGTTGTTGCTGTACGCGTAGCCGTTGATCTGTTGGGGGTCGGTGAGGTCGAGGATGGGGTCGACGGAGATGAAGCGGCCGTTGGCGGGGTCGTATTCGCGGGCGCCGAGGTGGGTGAGGCCGGTGGTGGTGTCGGTGGTGCCGCCGACGAATGCGCGTTCGGTGGGCCAGGTGGCGGGTTTCTTGCCGCGTGGTGTGCCGAAGGGGGTGGTGTCGTTGCGGGTGTAGGCGAGGTTGTCGGCTCGGATGGTGAGCTGGGCTGTGCCCTGCTGGTCGGGGATGAGGTAGTTGAGGGTGCCGTCGGAGTTCTTGACGATGGTGACGTTGCCAGCGGTGATGTAGCGGGTGCCGGTGACCTGGTTGGTGGCCTTGGTGAGCTTCAGCTCCTGGCCGCCCAGGTAGAGGGTGACGGCGTCGGGTTCACGGCGCAGGAGGCGGTTGCCGTCGGCGTCGTAGAGGAAGGTGGTGCTCTGTCCTGCGGTGGTGGATTTGGCGAGGTGGCCTTCGGTGTCCCATTCGAGGGTCTGGTCGCCGTCGGCGGTGACGCGGCGGATGGTGTTGCCGGTGGGGTCGTAGGTGAAGGTGTCGGTTCGGGCGCCGGCGCCGGTGACATCGACGCGGCTCAGCGCGTGGGGCTGGGGTCCGCCGGGGACGGGGTAGGTGGAGGTGCGCTGGCTCTGCTGGTTCTCCTGGTTCTCGGGGGTCTGGGCGAGTTGTGCCCAGGTGATCCAGTTTCCGGTGGCCGAGGTGCGCTTGGTGTAGTTGACGGTTCCCGCGGCGGCGACGAGGAGTTTGAGGTCGCCGGCGGAGTTGACGACCGCTGCGGAGAGCGGCTGGTTGAGAGTTCCGACGGCCTGGCTGACGTTGCCCCAGCTCTGCTGCCAGGAAGCATCGGGTCGGCGAATGGTGTGCCAGACGGTGCCGCCGGCGACGGCGACGACTTCGAGGCCGGCGTTGGTGGCGGTGGCAGTGACGGCGGTTGGCGTGTTGAGGGTTCCGGTGACGCTGTAGACGTCGCCCCAGGGCTTCTGCCAGCTACCGTCGCCGCGGCGGATGGTGTGCCAGATCTTGCCGCTGGCAATCACGATGACTTCGAGGCCGGAGCTGGTGGCGGCGCTGGTGACGCGGGTGGCGCCACCGAGGGTCCCGGTCTCGCCGAAGACGTTGCCCCAGGTGGACCAGTCGCCGTTGGGCTTGCGCAGGGTGTGCTTGAGCGCTCCGTCGGAGAGGGTCAGGACCTCCAGTCCGGAGGCGGTGGCGGACAGGGACAGCTGGGCGGGGTTGGAGACGGTGCCGACGACGCTGGCGATGTCGCGCCACTCCTGCCAGGAGCCGTCGGCCCTGCGCAGGGTGTGCCAGATCCTGCCGCCGGCGATGGCCATGATCTGCAGGGTGTTGTCGGCCCAGGCGGCGGCCACGTGCTCGACGGGCGGGAGTGGCCCGGCCGCGGTGTCGCGCAGATTCTCGTAGTTGCGCCAGGTGCCGTTGGTGCGCTGCTGGGCGAGGTAGACCTGGCCGTCGGCGATCGCGACGGAGGAGGTCTGGCCGTCGCCGGCGATGGCGACGGCGGTGACCTTGGTGGTGTCCATGAGCGGGCCGGAGATGGCGCCGCTGGTGCGGTTGGTGGCCTGGGTGCGGTTTCCGGCCGCGTCGTAGGTGTAGCCGGCCCAGTACGGGTCGATGCCGCCGACGTTCGGCCCGGTTCCCGTGCTCGGCTTGGCGACGCAGTCGTCGGTCGCGGACCAGGCGTTGGTCATGCGCTGGGCGAAGTCGTACGTGTAGCACTGGGTGTCCGTGACAGAGCTGTCGTCACGGTCGTCGCGGATGCGGGTGATGTTCCCGACCGGGTTGTAGGCGTAGGTCTTCTTGTCGAGCGCCTGCGGCCCGCTCTTCTCCCGGTCCGTCTGGACCTGGGCGAGTCGCTGCGTGGCGTTCTCGTAGACGTAGGTCTGTACGGAGCGCGAGCCGATGTTTCCGATGACGCTCTGCAGGACCTGGCCGGTGGGCGAGTACTGGTGCCCGAGGGAGTAGACGCGGTTGCCGTCGCTGAGTGAGGTGGGCAGGCCGAGGGGAGTGTAGTTGGGCCTGAGGGTCTCCTGGGGCAGTGCTCCGCCGGCCGGGTAGGTGCTGGTGGCGACCAGGCCGGTGTCGGGGGTGTAGGTCTGGGAGGTGGTGTAGGTGCCGGCCAGAGCGCCTTCGGCCGTCGGGATGGTCACGGACGTCGCGGTGGGCCTGGCAGCGGCGTCGTAGCCGGAGACGGCGGTGGTGTAGGCGTTGCCGTTGTCGTAGCGGGCGCTGCCGGTAGGCAGGCCCTTGCCACCGGGAAGGTCGCCCGGGAGGGCGTCGTAGGTCCAGTCCGCGAGCTTGGTGCCGGAGGTGGAACCCTCGAACATCGCGGTCTTTCGGCCCAGCTCGTCGTAGGTGTAGGCGAGCGTCTTGCCGCGCGCATCGGTGGAGGTGGCGAGGGTGCCGTCGGTGTTGTAGGTGCTGACGGTGGTGCCCTTGTCGGGATCGACGGCCTTGGTCTGGCGGCCGAGGAGGTCGTACTCCCAGGTCCAGGTGTTGCCGGCGGCGTCGATCACCTTGGCGAGCTTGCCCGCCACGTTGTAGCTGTACTTCAGCGCCTCGTAAGCCGTGGCGGGGGCGTCGTAGTCGGGACTGCCGCTCTTGTAGTGCCGCAGCTCGCTGGTGCGCCCGTGGGCGTCGGTGACGGTGACGGTGGGCGTGCCGCCGTCAGCCGGGGTGGTGGCCGTCCAGCTCGTGCCGTAGCGCGTCGTTGCGCGCCACTTCTCCACGTTCAGTGACTTGAAGATGCTGGCGGTCGGGCGGTCGAGACCGTCGAACTCGGTGTCGGTCTGGGAGGGCACCGCGTTGTCGAGCGCGATCCACAGGGCCGGCTGAGGGCCGGAGTCCTGGTTCCAGTAGGGGGCGTTGGAGCGGTAGGCGCGGCCGTGACTGTCGTAGAACGTGTCAGTGATGTTGCGGCCGCCATTGTGTGCGGTGCTGCCGCCGTGTGCTTCGTCCTGGACCTGGCGCGGCCGCAGCAGGCCGTCGAAAAGGGCGATGCTGGTGCGGTAGTCGCCGCCCTCCAGCAGGGTCCTGGTGGTGACGGCCGGGGGCTTGCCCGGTTCGATGGTGTACGCGTAGGTCACGCTGGCCGAGGACGTCTTGGCCCGTCCGGGCTGCCAGACCGCGACCGTGCGGCCGAGGGCGTCGTAGTCGATGGAGGTGGTGCGGTCGTTGGCGTCGACGACCTTGACCGGCAGGGCTCGTAGGCCGTCGTAGGTGGTGGTGGTCGTAAACTTCTTGGGGTTGACGGTCTGGATGGTGGTCGGCTGGCTGCCGGTCGCCGGGGTGTACGTGGTGGTGGTCTCGGCGTTGTTGACGTCCTTGACCGAGGTCACACGGCCGTACTGGTCGTAGGCCGTGACGGCTGCCGTGAGGTACCGGGGGGATCCTGCGTCGTAGCGCTCCAGGCCCTCGGACTTCGTGGCGTTGCCCTTGCCCTGCTCGGGTGCGGCGCCCAGGGGACGGCCGTCGTAGTAGGTGCGGGCCTCGCTGGTGACGTTGGCCGGCGTGGCGTCGGTGGAGCAGACGGCCGAGGTGCTCTGGACGGACTGCGGGTAGGAGATGAACCAGTTGGCCGTGTCCGGGGTCACGAAGGTGGTGCGGCTGCACTGCTCGTCGCCGGTGACGGCGGTGTCGCCCTCGTCGGAGACGGTGATGGCCTGGCCGTAGTCGTCGAAGGTGCGGCTCAAGCGGGTGGTGCGGGCGGTGCTGCCATCGCCGTTGAGGCTCTTGGCGGTTTCATCCTGGGTGCGGACCATGGTGGCGGTCACCGGCGGCAGCGCCGCGGTGTCGGGCTTGCCCGGCTCGGACGGCGGAGTCGTGGTGGGCTTGCCGTCCTTGGTCGGCAGGGCCTTCACCGCCCGGCTTGCCGTCGTCCGGGTCCAGGGCGTGTTCACCGCACTGGTGAGGGGTTTGCCGCCGTCCTGGTCGTAGACGATGGTCTCGCGTGCGTAGCCTGCGAGTTCGTTGTTGTCGGTGATCCCTTGAAGGAGGGGGACCGGTCGCGGTTGGCCGTTGGCGAGGGTGTCGCCGGCCATGCCGCGGAAGTAGACGGTCTCGGTCAGGCTCTTGTTGGAGTCGCCGACGCGGACCTGGACCCGCTGGTAGCCGCGGAAGTCGTTCCAGGTGCGCTGCTTGTCCGGGGTGAGCTCGGAGTTGTCGCGCCGCCAGGCGGCTCCGTCGAGGTAGTCGTAGCTGGTGACCTTGTCGGCGGATCCGGATCCGGCGACGAGGTCGTCCTCGGTGACCTTCTGTACGAGGTACTTGTGGAACCAGTCGAGGACGGGGTCGACCGCGCCCTCGGGGGTCCACCAGGAGGGGTAGCAGCGCCTGGTGTTGCTGTCCGGGGTGGGTAGGGCTCCGGCGACGCAGTCGATGTCGGTGTACTTGATATTGGTGTTGGAGCCGGTCTCGGAGCTGATCCGGTTGACGCGGTAGCGGTTCATCGGAGGGCGGCCCTCGGCGGAGTCCACCCGGTTGGGCAGGAGGTCCCCGCCGAACGTGACCGGCTGCTGGGAGACCTGGGTGTTGCCTGCCTTGGCCGTGCGGGTGATCGACTGCAGCCACAGGGCGCGGCCGCCGCTGTCGCCGGTGGCGGGGAAGTACTGGTCCAGGCTCCAGGCATCGATGTCCCGGTAGCCGCCGCCGCTCTGCAGGGCCTTGGTGGTGACGCCGGTCAGGCGCTTCTTGGACCAGAACGTCGGGGCGCCGTTGCGGCAGTCCTGGGCCAGGTCACACGCCTGGTCCACTGGGGTGTCGTACCAGTTGGCGGCATTGGCCTTGGTGAAGGAGCAGTCGGCCGCCACGCACCGGTCACCGGTGCTGAAGAGGACCTGTCCGGCGGGCTGGGCGCTGTAGACCTGGCCGGCCCGGTGGCCGTACTCGATGTGGTTGAGGGTGGTGGCGCGGGTGTAGGTGGCGTTCGCCTTCGGGGTACCGGTGGAGGCACCGATGTCCTTGGTGTAGGCGTTCTTCTCCTGGTCGTAGAAGTACGCCGCGGCATTGCCGTGCGGGTCGACGACGTAGTCGAGCTGCCACCGCCAGGCGCGGTCCCGTACGGAGTCCTTGAACGCGGTCGCGTATCCGGGCTCTCCGGGCTGGTTACCGAAGACGGGCACGGTCAGGGCCGAGCCGGTCTCCGGCTTGCCTGCGCTCCAGCCGGGCAGGCGGTTCTTGCCGAAGAAGTACTGGGTACCGTCGGTCGTGGTGACTTTCCAGTACTCGTTGTCGGTGTCGCCGTTGGCGGTGTCCGCGGCGTTGCCGTTGAGCTTCTCCACGCGGGAGCCGTCGTCGTTGGACAGCTTCCATGTGCCGGTTGCGTCGTCGCGCACCAGCTGGGAGGCGTTGCCGTTGAGCGAGATGGTGGCGTTGTCGGACTTCCAGCACAGGTCGCCGGTGGTGGACGGGGCGTTGCTGCCGGAGCCCCTGTCACCCGCGCAGGCGGTGTAAGAGCGCTCGATGAATCCGGGGTCGTAGTCCCAGCCGTCGCCGATCCAGGAGGACTGGTTGTTGGTGGACGCGGTGCGGCCGTCGATGCTGGAGGAGGAGTAGCCGAGCGCGATCTTCGGGGTGAGGCCGCCGGGCACGGGCGGGACCTCGAGCGGGTAGGACCAGGTGAAGGAGCCGCTGTTGCCGCTCACCGACCACGAGCTCGAGGGTGCGAGCGTGGTGGCCTTGTAGTCGCCTTCCGGTCCCGAGGCGCCGGCCGTGGCGGCGAGCACCGTCCCGGAAGCCTGCAGGGCCGAGGGCGCGTCGGTGCTCTGTGTGAAGGCGGCGGCGGTCACGCCCGTGTCGGCGCCGTTGCCCTTCCCTGCGGCCTTGTTGTCGGCTGCGGGGGTGGCAACCTCGGCCTTGAGGGTGGCCGTCTTGGCGTCGTTCACGCCGGCCACGGGGGTGGTGGTGCGGCATTCCGGCTTGTCCGGCGTGGTCAGCGCGCACGCGGGGAGCTGGACGAACGTCAGACGCGAACCCCAGTCGGCGCCGAACGCCTCCCGGAAGGCCCTGTAGTCCAGCTGGACCTGGGTCTTGCCGCTGCTCGAGGGCGCGCCGGTGTCGGTGCGGTGCAGGTTGACCAGGAGGCCGTCGATGCCCAGGCGGGCGGCGGCGGCGCGGTCGGACAGTTCGACGCGTAGCTTCTGCGGCGCCGTGGCCTGGCCGTCACCGGCTATCGGGGCGACGGCCAGGGGCAGGCCTGCGGCCTTGACCGGCTGGGTGTGCTGGTCCGGCTGTGCGGCGGGCAGTTCGAGTTCGGCCTGCGCGGTCTTCGGCCACGCCGCCGCCGCGGCCTTCGTGTCGGGCTTGCCGGCCTTGCCGCCGGCCTGGGCCGGTACGGCCACGACCGGCACGGACGCGGTCTGCTGGACGGGGGGAAGCTTGAAGTCGCTGTCCGCTGCCACGGCGATGGCGGGTATCTGCAGCACGGCGGCGATGAGGGCCACGGCTGCGACCGGCGCGAGCCGGCGTTGGACCGGGCGGCCTATCGCCTCGGACCGCCGCTTTCGCGGCCTGGGCGATGAAGCGCCCACGTCGGATGGAGGCATCCGTTTCTTTCCTTTGTGTCGTCACTTGTACGGGTGCGATCGCACCCGGCGGGACGCTACCAAGCCCGACCGACGCGCCAGCTCACGTTCCTGTCGGTGACGCTCCGATGACGGGCGTTCATCTCGCTTCGATAACTCCTTTACGGCGCCACTGACGCACCGGCACATCGCCTCCACGAGATCCAGGGCGGACATATCCATTCATGTCCGGTCAGCCGAGTGAGCGGGGACCCCCGTGGTCACGATCGCGTATCTCCTGCTCCATCCACGTGCCGGAACGGCTGCTGTGCAGGTCGGAGCCACGTCGGTGCCTCCTTGCATGATGGGGGCGCTCTCGACGACGAGGAAAGAGAAGGGGATGCACCATCACATATCCGGCCGGAAAGGCCGAAGGGCCCGCAGGTCCGCCACCGCACTGCTCGGCACCGCCGCGCTGTCGCTGTTCGTACTGACACCGCTGCCGGCGAATGCCGACGCCGCACGCCAGAGCGCGCCCAGTGTGACGGGCAGTCCGGAAAGGACCGCTCTCCTGAAAGCACGGCAGACAGGAATTCCTGTCGAGGTCACGGAGCGCCAGGACGAATCGAGCGACCTGATCGCAAATCCCAATGGCACCCTGACCTGGCGCCAGCACGTCAAGCCGGTTCGCACCAAGGCGGACGGCGGCCAGTGGCGAGCGGTCGACGCCACACTGGAACGTCGCCCCGACGGCACGGTGGCACCGAAGTCGTCCGTCTTCCCGATGACGTTCTCCGGCGGCGGCAGCGGCCCTCTGGCCACGATGGTCAAGGACGGCAAGTCATTGTCCCTGTCCTGGCCCTCACCTCTGCCGCAGCCCGACATGGACGGCACCACCGCGCTGTACCGGAACGTCCTGCCCGGGGTGGACCTGAAGATCCTCGCCGAGACCGACGGCTTCGCCCACCACCTGATCGTCAACACCCCCCAGGCCGCGGCCGACCCGCGCCTTGCCCAGATCACCTACGGCCTGAAGACCAACGGCATCTCCCTCAAGACGAGCCAGGACGGCACTCTCGCCGCCACCGACACCACAGGCCGCAACGTCTTCACAGCAGCTGCTCCGAGAATGTGGGACTCCCACGCACCGGCCTCGGCCGCCCAATCAAGCAGCTCGCCGCAGGCCAAGTCCCTGAAGGCGGCCCAGGCGCCATCGGCAGGCGACACCTTCGCCGGAAGCGTCTCGCCGCCGGCGGCGGAGCACGCGCCGAGGCCGATGGCCACCGAGGTCAGCACCGATTCCCTGAAACTCACCCCCGATGCCGGCCTGCTCCACGGCCAGGACACGGTGTTCCCGGTGGTCATCGACCCGACGTTCACCGACGGCTGGCGCAACCGGTGGGCCGTCGTGTACTCCGCCACCCCCAACGCCGCCTATCCCAATGGCGACGGCTGGCACTCCGACAATCCCGCGGACGAGCCGCGGGTCGGCTACAACGGAAGCGGCAACACCCGCTCGTTCTTCGAGATGAACACTGGCGGCCTGGCCGGCGCCACCATCTTCACCGCCACCTTCCATGTGGAGGAGACCCACTCCTGGGGCTGCGACGCCACCAAGGCCGGCAACACCGAACTGTGGTCGACCGGCCCCATCAACCAGAACACCCCCACCTGGAACAGCCAGGCGAGCTGGAATCGGATCCTGGACGCCGGCGCGTTCGCGCACGGCAACCCCACCTACTGCCCGGGTGTCGAGGGCCACGACTTCACCGGCGCCCTGCGCGAGGTCGTCCAGGACGTCGCGAACCGGGGTGAGAACATCACACTCGGCCTGCGGACACCGGACAACTACCTCGGCAACGTCAACAGCTACAAGCGGTTCAGGAACAACCCGTACCTCGAGGTGACGTACAACCGCGCCCCCTGGCTCGACGACTACGCCGCATGGGAAGGCCAGTGGGCGCCCGGCAGCAGCAGCAACGTCAACGTGCCCTGCATCAGCGACCCCGGATCATGGCCGATCATCGGCCGCAACGACGTCGTCCTGACGGCGAAGGTCTCCGACCCCGACGGCTACGTGAAAGCGAAGTTCGAGGCCTGGGACCACGACAGCGGCGAGAAGTTCTTCACCACCTGGGCCGATGCCCCCAGCGGTTCCTGGGCCTCAACCACGATTCCGGTCAGCAGCCTGGGCGACGGTCACCGCTACAAGTGGCACGCCCAGGCCGAGGACGGCATCGTGGGGTCCGGGTTCGGCCGTGACTGCGGCTTCAGCGTCGACCGCACGCCCCCGACGAAGCCGACCGTCACCTCCGCGGACGGCCACAGCATCGACATCCCCGAGGTTGCCCCGCGCATCGAGCGCCGGATCAAGTTCGCCTCCAGCGACCAGTTCGGCCTCACCGGCTTCTGCTACGCGCTCAACAAGCCGCTGCCCGTGGTCAACAGGGGCTGCGGCGGCACCTGGGTGCCCGCAGGGCCGGACGGCACCGCCACCGTGTCCATCACCCCGACCCGGTGGCCGACCAACCGAATCACCGTGCAGGCCGTGGACAAGGGCGGCAACCTCTCCCC
The DNA here is from genome assembly GCF_055588525.1 of Kitasatospora sp. NPDC041988. Classification (NCBI taxonomy): domain Bacteria; kingdom Bacillati; phylum Actinomycetota; class Actinomycetes; order Kitasatosporales; family Streptomycetaceae; genus Kitasatospora; species Kitasatospora sp. NPDC041988. The sequence continues at coordinate 2,260 of NZ_JBVJCO010000082.1, read as the reverse complement.
CTACGACGGATCCGACGGCGGACCCAACTCCAGCGAAACCCTGCTCGCCACTGCACACAGCAACTGGGTCCACGACGCCACCGACCCGGCCCTCGCTGGTGACCGGCCCGGGGACCTTACCGGTGACGGCCACGCCGACCTCGTGGCCGCCAGCAGCAGCGGCGCCCTCGTCCTGTACGCCGGCCGCGGGGACGGCACCTTCGACTCCCCGCGCACCATTGACACTCCCGGCTGGTCCGGCGCACTCATCGCCCACCGCGGCGACATGGCCAGCCAGACGCCCGGCCAAACCGCTGACGGCTACGAGGACTTCCTCGTCAAGCTCGGTACCCGTCTCTACCTCTACCCGGGCACCGGCATGGGCGGCCCCGACGAAGCCCGGCGCACCGAACTGCTCCAGCCAGGCGGCGGTGACTGGTCGACCGCCACACAGATCACCGCCGCCGGAAACCTGGACAACGGGGCGGGCAGTGACCTGCTCGTCAAGGACGGCGACAAGCTCGTCCTCTACACCGGGACCCCGGACGGCCCCCTCGCCACCGAGACCGGTACCAACCGGCTCAAGCCCGGCACCGTGGTGTCGGCCGGGGGCTGGGCCGACTACGACGTCCTGGCCCCCGGTGACGTCAACGGCGACGGCATCCCCGACCTCCTCGCCCGCCGCAACACCTCCGACCCGGGTGACGGCGAGTACGGCCGCATCCGCCTGGTCACCGGCTCCCGAACCGCCTCCGGCTACCAGGCCGGCAGCCCCGCCACCGGCAGCGTCTACGCCACCGGCTTCGACCCGCAGCACCGCCCGCTGATCACCACCCCCGGCAACACGCACGGCACCGTCGCACCCAGCGGCAACGGCTACCCGCTGTTCACGCCGACACCGGGCCAGCAGGTCGGCGACCTCCTGACCACCACCCCCGCCGATCCCAACACCCCCGTCACCTACTACACCAGCGACGGAACCGCCCAGAGCACGACCTGCCCCACCGGCTGCCTGCTGCTCTACCCCGGCACACCCACCGGGCCAGGCCTGCCCCAGCTCGTGTCCATCGGGAACCTGCACACCGTCACCGCCCTCGACGGCGGGCAGAGCCTCAAACTGCCCGTCACCGCCATGACCCGAGCCGCCAACGGCACCCTCGTCGCCGCCAAGACCCTGGCCGACGGAAGCCTGTGGGCCACCAACCAGACCAGCACCAACTCCCCGTTCCGGCCCTGGTACCAGCTCAGCCCCACGGCCCGGCATGCCGGCGACCCAGCCCTGGCGCTCTCATCGGCCGCCGGTGGCACCGTCCACATCTTCGCCCGCACCCGTGCCGGTGAGATCGTCGACTACGCCCAGGCCGACTCGAACTCCTCGTTCAGCCCGGCCGTCCCGATCGGCTCCGCCGCACCGGTCTTCGCCGCTGACCCGGCCGTGACGCTCGCCGCCAACGGCACCATGATCGTCACCGCCCTCGACGGCGCCGGCGATCTGTGGGCGACCAACCAGTCCAGCCCCGGTTCGGCGTTCGGCTCCTGGTACAAGGTCAGCCTCTCCGGCGGCCTGACCGGACGCACCGCCGCCATCCTGTCTCCCGGCGCCGGCGGCACCGTCAACCTTTTCGCCCGCACCACCAACGGCCACATCGCCTACTTCGGGCAGGGGACCTCCACGTCCGGCTTCAGCGCCGGCTCCTACCTCGGAGACACCTCCCCCGTCTTCGCCGGCGACCCAAGCGCCACCATCTCCGCCAGCGGAGGCATGATCGTCGCAGCCATCGACGTCAACGGCGACATCTGGGCCATCGACCAGGCCCAGCCCGGCAGCAGCTTCCGTTCCTGGTACAAGATCAGCCTCAACGGCGGAACCGACGGAGCGACCAGCATCGTCCTCTCCCCCGGCGCAGGCGGCACCGTCAACATCGTCGCCCGCACCGCCAACGGCCACATCGCCCTGTTCGGCCAGGCCGACCCCACCTCCGGTTTCAGCACCGGCAGCTACCTCGGCGACCCGAATATGATCTTCGCCAGCGACCCCCGCGTCACCCTGGCCGCCAACGGATCCATGATCGTCTCAACCGCCGACGCCACCGGCACCACCTGGGCCATTGACCAACCCGAACCCGGCTTCGCCTTCCGAGCCTGGTACCAAGTCTGACCAGAAGGAAGGGGGGGGCCCCCTCGGGGGCGCCCCCTCCCCCCCCCCCCCCCAAACGGCCCGTCGTGGGAACCCTCCAACAAACCCCTCTTTCCCAACTCCCGAAGAAAGCACAGAAACAGC
>NZ_JBVJCO010000081.1:0-14730 GCF_055588525.1 Kitasatospora sp. NPDC041988 | reverse complement strand
CTCCTACACCTCCGCCACCAGCTACCGCCCCGACCCCGCCGACCCCCGCGAGATCCCCGGCAAGAAGAGCTTCGACCAGCACTTCCCCCTCGTCACCACAACAGCCGACAACGGCACCACCCGCAACGAACTGATCACCACCGGCGACACCGACACCCGCCGCTTCGTCTACGGCGAGGCCAAGGAAAAACGCTTCCAAACCCTGGCCGACCTCTTCACGACCACGGAAACCATCAAGGCCACCTACACCGACATCGTCCAGCAACGCACCGAAAACGAACAACGCAACCTCACCACCACCACCGAACGACGCACCCAAAACACCCGCACCCAACCCGAACCACCCATCGAACCCACCCAGCACGACCTCCTCGACGAACCGGACGGCCTCGACCTCGACCTCTTCGACTCCATCGGTAGCAGTCCGTTCGCAGACGCCGCGACCGAGCCCATCGCCACTCCTCTCCCCGACGAGCTGACGTCCGACCACCCGGCCCGGCCGGCCACGGCCCCCTTGACATACCTCGCCGCCACGACCACGGCTCAGGAGACGAACACGCGTGGGCAGCAGCCCGACTCGACGCCGGTCCCACAGATGACCGAGGCCGACCGGATCGCGGACATCCTGGCGGGCGGCCCACCGGCCTCCGGATGACAGCGCACCCCGGGTCGGCCGCAGAGCGAGGGCGTCCTCCCGACCCGCGGACCGAACGCGCCGGGGCAGGTGACCGCCCGGGAGGCGCGGTCTCCGTGAGCCGGGCAGCCCCCTCCATCCACGCCCGGAGTGAACGGCGAGGGCGCCGGACCCCGTCGGGCGGCGGGTGCCACCTCGCCATTACTCGCCGGTAGGCTGCCCGAGGCCCCTTCGCCGGGACGGCCGCGCCGGCGGCACACAGGACGGTCAGGACGGGAACCATGGAGATACGGCTGCTCGGCCCGGTCGAGCTGTGCGTCGCGGGCGGCGAGGCCCTCGGGGTGGGCGGCGCGCAGCGGCGGGCGGTGCTCGCCCTGCTCGCGCTGGAGCTGGACCGGGCGGTGCCGGTCGAGCGGTTCTTCGAGCTGCTCTGGGCCGACGAACCGCCGACCCACGCGAAGGCGGCGCTGCAGGGCCACATCGCGGCCCTGCGCAAGCTCCTGACCGGGTCGGGCTTCACCCTGCACACCCGCGCGCCCGGCTACCGGCTCACCGGCGACCCCGGGAGCGTCGACGCGCTCGCCGCCGCGGCGCTGGCCGCGCGGGCCGCGCGGACCACCGACGACACCGCCGCCGCCGCACTGCTCCGGCAGGCGCTCGGGCTCTGGTGGGGCGCCGCCCTCGCCGGTCTCCCGGCCACCCCGCTCTGCGCCGCACTGGCCGGCGGGCTGGACGACGCCCGGACCGAGGCCCTGACCGCGTGGGCGCGGCGGCAACTGCGCCTCGGGCAGGGCCACACGGCCGTCCCCGCGCTGGAGCAGGCCGTCCGCGCGGACGGGCTGTCCGAGCCCACGACGGCCCTGCTGATGCGCTGTCTGCACCAGAGCGGCCGCAGCCCCGACGCGCTGCGCGTCTACCACCGGTCCCGCGTGCGGCTGGACGAGGAGCTGGGCGTCACACCGGGGCCCGCGCTGCAACAGGCCCTCGCCGAGGTCCTGGCGGCCGGTGGGCCCACCGACCCACCCGGCCGGCCCACCGACTCACCCGGCCGGGCCGCCGGGGAACCAACCCCGCCCGCCGCGCCGGTGGCCGGCCGGCTGCCCGCGCCACCGCGGGGTTTCGTCGGCCGCGACGCCGAGGACGACTGGCTGGACCAGCAGTGCGGGCCGGACCGGACCGGGGACGGCCTGGCCGTGGTGGCCGGCCCCGCCGGAGTGGGCAAGACCGCACTGGTGGTGCGCTGGGCGCACCGCGCCGCGGCGGGCTTCCCGGACGGCCGGCTCTTCGCCGACCTGCGCGGCTTCGACCCGGCCGGCCCGGGCGACCCTGCGCAGGCACTGGGGAGCTTCCTGCGGGCGCTGGGCCTGCCCGAGGCGGCGATCCCCGAGGACCGGGCCGCCCGGGCGGCGCTCTTCCGGGAGCAGACCCGGCACCGCCGGCTGCTCGTCGTCCTGGACAACGCGCGGTGCGCCGACGACGTCGCCGGCCTGCTGCCCTCCGGGCCCGGCTGCGCCACCGTGGTCACCAGCCGCAACAGCCTCGAGGACCTCGTCGTCACCGACGGCGCCGCCCTGCGCCAGCTCGCCGCACTGCCGGCCGCCGACGCGTACCGACTGCTGGAGCGCGCGCTGACGGCCGAGCGCCTGGCGGCCGAACCGGAGCCGGCCAGGCGGCTGACCGAGCTCTGCGACCGGCTGCCGCTGGCCCTGCGGATCGTGGCCGGCCGCCTCGCCGCCCGCCCCGGCCGGCCGGTCGCCGACCTGGTGGCGGAGCTGACCGACGAGCGCACCCGGCTGGCCGCCCTCGGCGCCCCGGGCGGGGCGGGCGGCGTCCGCACGGCGCTCTCCCTGACGTACCAGCACCTGCCCGAGAGCGCGCGGAGCCTGCTCGCTTTGCTGGCCGTGCACCCGGGGGCCGAGGTCGACCCGTACGCGGCGGCCGCCCTGCTCGGCTCGGACGCCGACGGGGCCCGGCACGCGCTCGGCCCGCTCACCGCCTACCACCTGCTGTCGGAGCCCGCGCCCGGCCGCCCGGGCGGCACGACCTCGTCCGGCTCTACGGCGCGGAACTGTTCGACCGGCTCCCCGAGGGGCGGCGGCGGCAGGCGTTCCGGAGCCTGGTCGACTACGAGCTGGTCGCCGCCGGCCTGGCGGTGCGCCGGATCAACCCGTTCCACGAGCCGTTCCGGCCGGCCGGGCCCGGCCCACGGGTGCTGCCGCGGCTCGGTGACGTCCCGTCCACGCTCGCCTGGTGCCACGCCGAGGAGCCGGTGCTGCGCGCCCTGGTGACGGCCGCCACCGACCGTGGCGAGTACGAGCGCGCCTGGCGCCTGGCCCGGGTGACGGCCACCCTGTACTACGGCGCCGGACGCGTCTCCGACCGGCTCGGCTGCCTGCGGATCGGCTTGCGGGCCGCCCGGCTGGACGGCGGCCGGGAGGGGCTCGCCGCCATGGAGGCGGCGACGGCCTGCGCGCTCGGCTCCACCGGGCGCGTCGCCGAGGCGCTGCCGCTCGCCGCGCAGGCCGTCGCGCGGACCACACCGGACGACGGAGACCTGCACGTGCACGCCCTCTCCGTCCGCGCCTCGATGGCCGCGCTGTCCGGCGATCCGGCCGGCGCCGACCGGCTCTCGCAGGCCGCGCTCGCGCTGATCCGGGCGAGCGGGCCGAGCGAGCACGCCGCCACCGTGCTCAGCAACGCGGCGGCCCTCAAGGTCGTCCTCGGCGATCCCGTGGCCGCGCTGGACCACGCCCGGGAGACGCGCGCCCTGCTGGCCGGCAACCCGACGGCCAACGCCCACCTCTGGGCGATGGTCAGCGAGGCCCTGGCCCTCCAGGCGCTGGGCGAGCGGACGGCGGCCGAGCGGGTCTGGCGGGAGGCGCTGCGCCTGTGCCGGTCGACCGGGAACGTGCGGCTCCACGCCCTGGCCCAGCGCCACTTCGCCGAGTTCCTGGCCGGGACGGGCCGGGCCGGCGAGGCCCGCGACCACCTGCGGGCGGCGGGCGAGCTGTACACCGCGCACGGGGACGTCCGCTCGGCCGAGGAGCTGGACCGGCTGCTGTCCCCGCCACCCGGCACCGCGGCCGGCGGCTCCCCGGCCCGCGACCTGCGGATCGCGTAGACCCGCCCTCCGGCGTACGGCTCCCGGCAACCGAATCCGAATCCGAACAAGCGAAGCCGAGCAACCAAAGCCGAACAGCCGAAGCCGCGCGACCAAAGCCGAGCGGCCGTGTCCGAACGACCGAATCCGAAGCCTCCGGAGGCGAGATGACGATCCATCACCTGGACTGTGCCACCATGTGCCCGTTCGGGGGCCGGCTGCTGCTGGGCAGCGGCGGGCCCCTGGTCGGGCGCCTGTCGGCGCACTGCCTGCTGGTGGAGGGCGCGCAGGGGCTGATCCTGGTCGACACCGGGTTCGGGACCGGAGACGTCGCCGACCCCCGCCGGCTCGGCCGGGCGTTCCTGGGGGCCGTCCGTCCCCGGCTCGAACCCGCCCGCACCGCCCTGCACCAGGTCCGCGCGCTCGGCCACGACCCGCGCGACGTCCGCCACATCGTGCTGACCCACCTCGACCCCGACCATGCCGGCGGGATCGGCGACTTCCCGCACGCCGAGGTGCACGTCCTGGCCGACGAGCTCCGGGCCGCCACCGCGCCGCCGACCCGCGGCGAGCGGGACCGCTACCGCCCGGTCCAGTGGGCGCACGGCCCGCGCTGGGTGGAGCACCGGGCAGACGACGCCACCGAGGACTGGTACGGGTTCCGCGCGCTCCCCGTGCTGCCCCGCGAGGTGCCCGGCCTCCTGCTCGTCCCGCTGGCCGGGCACACCCGGGGCCACTGCGGCGTCGCCGTCCGGGACGCGGACGCGGACCGCTGGCTGCTGCACAGCGGCGACGCCTACTTCTCGCGCACCGACACCGATCCCGCCGGCCCGCGCCGGCCGCCCGCGCTGAGCGCCTTCCAGCGCATGATGGCCGTGGACGGCCGCGCCCGCCTGCAGAACCGCGAGCGCCTTCGCGAACTGCGCCGCACGCACCCGGACGAGGTGCGGGTGATCTGCGCCCACGACCCCGCCGACTTCGACCGGTTCGCGCGGGGATAGCAGCACCGGCCGGGGCGCCCTGGGGCTGCCCCGGCCGGCCGTGCCGGCGTGGCGGACTACTGGGGGGTGACGTAGGCGCCGGAGATGCCGCCGTCGACGAGGAAGGTGTTGGCGGTCATGAAGGAGGAGTCGTCGGAGGCCAGGAAGGCGACCGCGGCGGCGATCTCCTCCGGCTCGGCGAAGCGGCCGAGCGGGATGTGCACGAGGCGGCGGGCGGCTCGCTCCGGGTCCTTGGCGAAGAGCTCCTGGAGCAGCGGGGTGTTGACCGGGCCCGGGCAGAGGGCGTTGACCCGGATGCCCTCGCGGGCGAACTGCACGCCCAGCTCGCGCGACATCGCCAGCACGCCGCCCTTGGAGGCGCTGTAGGAGATCTGCGAGGTGGCCGCGCCCATCACGGCCACGAAGGAGGCGGTGTTGATGATGGAGCCCTTGCCCTGGCGCCGCATGTGCCCGATCGCGTACTTGCAGCAGAGGTAGACGCTGGTCAGGTTGACCTCCTGGACGCGCTTCCAGGCGTCCAGGCCGGTGGTGAGGATCGAGTCGTCGTCCGGCGGGGAGATGCCCGCGTTGTTGAAGGCGATGTCGAGCCGCCCGTACTCGTCCACGGCCCGCTGGAAGAGGTCGCGCACCGCGTCCTCGTCGGTGACGTCGACCTGGACGAAGAGGCCGCCGACCTCGTTGGCGGCCTTGGCCCCGGTCTCCGGGTCGAGGTCGGCGCAGACCACCTTGGCTCCCTCGGCGGCGAACCGCCGCGCGGTGGCCAGGCCGATGCCGCTGCCCGCGCCGGTGATGACGGCCACCCGGCCGTCGAGTCGCTCGGTCATGCTGATCATTCCTCCGTGGAGATGAAGACGTTCTTGGTCTGGGTGAAGGCGTCGAGGGCGTCCGGGCCGAGCTCGCGGCCGAGGCCGGACTGTTTGAAGCCGCCGAAGGGTGTCGAATAGCGCACCGAGGAGTGCGAGTTGACGGAGAGGTTGCCGGCCTCCACCCCGCGGGAGACCCGCAGCGCGCGGCCGACGTCCTTGGTCCAGATGGAGCCGGAGAGGCCGTACTCGGTGGCGTTGGCGATGCGCAGGGCGTCCTGCTCGTCGCGGAAGGGGACGACGGTGACGACCGGGCCGAAGATCTCCTCGGTGAACGCCGGGTCGTCGTGCCGCACCGGCGCCAGCACCGTCGGCGGGAACCAGAAGCCGGGGCCGTCGGGGGCGCTGCCCCGGAAGGCGACCGCCGACCCGTCCGGGACGTAGGAGGCGACCCGGGCGTGGTGGGCGGCCGAGATCAGCGGGCCCATCTCGGTCTTCTCGTCGGCCGGGTCGCCGACCCGCAGGGCCCGGACGGCGGGCTCCAGCAGGGCCATGAACGCGTCGTAGACGGAGGCCTCGACCAGGATCCGGGAGCGGGCGCAGCAGTCCTGGCCGGCGTTGTCGAAAACGGCGTAGGGGGCGGTGGCGGCGGCCTTGGCGAGGTCGGCGTCGGCGAACACGATGTTGGCGCTCTTGCCGCCGAGTTCGAGGGTGACCGGCTTCACCTGGGCGGCGCAGCCCGCCATGATCTCCTTGCCGACCCGGGTGGAGCCGGTGAACACCACCTTCCGCACGTCCGGGTGGGTGACGAAGCGCCGGCCGACCACCGGGCCGCGGCCGGGCAGGATCTGCAGCACGCCCTCGGGCAGGCCCGCTTCGAGGGCGAGTTCGCCGAGGCGCAGGGCGGTGAGGGGGGTGAGTTCGGCGGGTTTGACGATGACGGTGTTGCCGGCGGCGAGGGCGGGGGCCAGCGCCCAGGCGGCGATCGGCATCGGGAAGTTCCACGGCACGATGACGCCGACGACGCCCAGCGGCTCCTGGAAGGTGACGTCGAGGCCGCCGGCGACCGGGATCTGCCGGCCGAAGAGCCGCTCGGGGGCGGCGGCGTAGTACTCGATGACGTCGCGGGCGTTGCCGGCCTCCCAGCGGGCGTTGCCGATGGTGTGGCCGGCGTTGGCGACCTCCAGGGCAGCGAGGTGCTCGCGGTCGCCGTCGACGGCGGCGGCGAAGGCGCGCAGCAGGCGGGCCCGGTCGGCGGGGGCGACCCGGCGCCAGGTGTCGAAAGCGGCGCGGGCGCGGGCGACGGCGGCGTCGGTCTCGGCGAGGCCGGCCAGTTCGACGGTGGTGATCACCTCCTCGGTGGCGGGGTTGACCACCGGGTAGAGGTCGGGGTCGGTCATCGGGTTGTCTCCCTGTCACTGGCAGGAACGAAGCTGGCGTCGACGAGTGCGCCGAAGAGGCGTCGGTCGTCGGGGTCCGTCTCGGGGTGCCACTGCACGCCCAGCGCGAAGCGGTGGCCGGGCAGTTCGAGCGCCTCCACCGTCCCGTCGGCGGCCCACGCGGTGGCGCTCAGCCCGGCGCCGATCCGGTCGGCGGCCTGGTGGTGGTAGCAGGAGACGTCGGCGGCGGGCCCGAGGACGGCGGCGAGCCGGCTGCCGTCGTGGACGTCGACGCGGTGGCGGACGAATTCGGCCGGGACGATCTGGTGGCTCCGCTCGGGCAGGTGCTGGCGGAGGGTGCCGCCGAGGGCGACGTTCAGCAGTTGCATGCCGCGGCAGACGCCGAGCAGCGGCAGGTTGCGGCCGAGGGCTCCGCGCAGCAGCTCCAGCTCCCAGTCGTCGCGGGCGTGGTGCGGTGGGCCGGTGCGCGGGTCGGCGGCGGCCGCGTAGCGGGCCGGGTCGATGTCGGGGCCGCCGGCCAGGACCAGCCCGTCCAGCGCGTCCAGCAGGTGGCCGACGCCGCCGGGCTGCGGCGGCAGCAGCACGGGCGTGCCGCCGGCCACCGCGACGGCGTCCACGTAGGTCTGCGGGACGAGCGAGGCGCGCTGGCGCCAGACGGACCAGGCGGCCTCGTCCTGGTAGCTGGTGATGCCGATCAGGGGGCGTCGGCGGTGGTCACGGTTCACGGTCGCTCTCTGGGGTTCACGGGCGGCTGCGGTTCACGGGCGGCGGGTTCCCGGGCATCCGGGGGTTCCGGGTGTTCGCCCGGTCACAGCCGCTCGAATCCCCGGCGCCGCTCCCAGTCGGTCACCGCCCGGTCGTAGGCGGCGAGTTCGACCCGGCCGGCGTGGGCGTAGTGGCGGACGACGTCCTTGCCGAAGGCCTCGCCGGCGGCGGCGCTCTGCTCGAAGGCGGCGACCGCGTCGCGCAGGGTGGCCGGCACCCGGGGGGAGTCGGAGGCGTAGGCGTTGCCGGTGAACTCCGGTTCGAGTTCGAGCTGTTGCTCGACGCCGTGCAGCCCGGCCGCGATCAGGGCGGCGACCGCGAGGTACGGGTTGACGTCGCCGCCGGGGACGCGGTTCTCGAAGCGCAGCGAGGGGCCGTGGCCGACCACCCGCAGGGCGCAGGTGCGGTTGTCCCGCCCCCAGGCGATCGCGGTGGGCGCGAAGCTGCCGGGCACGTACCGCTTGTAGGAGTTGACGGTGGGGGCGAACAGCAGCGAGAAGTCGGCCAGGCAGGCGAGCTGTCCGGCCAGGAAGTGTTCCATGGTGCGGGAGAAGCCGTGCGGGCGGTCCCCGGCGAACACCGGTGCACCCTGCTCGTCACGCAGGCTGAGGTGGATGTGACAGGAGTTGCCCTCGCGCTCGTCGTACTTGGCCATGAAGGTGAGGCTGTAGCCCTCCTGGGCGGCGATCTCCTTGGCACCGGTCTTGTAGACGGAGTGGTCGTCGCAGGTGGTGAGGGCGTCGGCGTACTTGAAGGCGATCTCGTGCTGGCCGAGGTTGCACTCGCCCTTCGCCGACTCGACGGTGAGGCCGGCGCCGGCCATCCCGTTGCGCAGCCGGCGCAGCAGGGGTTCGATCCGGCCGGTGCCGAGGACGGAGTAGTCCACGTTGTACTGGTTGGCCGGGGTGAGCCGGGTGTAGTCCTTGTCCCAGGCCTGCTCGTAGGTGTCCCGGAAGACGATGAACTCCAGCTCGGTGGCGGCGTGGGCCTGCCAGCCGTAGCCGGCCAGCCGCTCCAGCTGGCGGCGCAGGATCTGGCGCGGGGAGACGGCGACGGCGGTGCCGTCGTGGTGGGTGATGTCGCACTGGACCATGACGGTGGCCGGGTGCCAGGGCACCGCCCGCAGGGTGGCGAGGTCGGGGCGGAGCGTCAGGTCGCCGTAGCCGCTCTCCCAGGAGGAGATCTCGTAGCCGTCCACGGTGTTCATGTCGACGTCGACGGCGAGCAGGTAGCCGCAGCCCTCGGCGGCGTTCGGGACGACGTCGGTGAGGAAGTACCCGGCGGCGACGCGTTTGCCCTGGAGGCGTCCCTGCATGTCGGTCATCGCGAGCACGACGGTGTCGACGGAGCCGTCGGCGACGCGGCTGCGCAGCTCGTCGAGGGTGAGCCTGGGGCTGTTCAACGGGTCTCCAGTTCGGCGTCTTGGGCGTCTTCGGCGTCCGGTCCGGCGGGCCCCGGCGGGGTCTCGTGGATGCGGGGGCCGGTGAACCAGTGGCGGGCGGAGGCGAGCCACCAGAGGCCGGCGAAGCCGACGACCACGGTGACGGCCACGGGCGTGTAGTTGAAGCTCTCGGCGGTGATCGGGTTGACGGTGGGGAGCATGAACAGGACGGTGATCACGGCCGTCCAGCCGACCGCGACGATGCCGATCATCCGGCTCCAGCGGCCCAGGTGCCAGGGGCCACGCGGGAAGGCCTCGCCCTGGCGCAGCCGCAGGTAGACCGGGATGACGTAGGAGATGTACAGGCCGATCACCGAGATCGAGGTGACGGCGGTGTACGCGGTGGAGTTCCACAGCGCGGGCAGGCCGAGCAGCAGTGCGCCGCCGGTCGCCAGCCAGACCGCGTTGGTGGGGGTCTGGGTGCGCGGGTCGATGCGGTGCCAGAGGGAGGATCCGGGCAGTGCGCCGTCCCGCGAGAAGGCGTAGATCATGCGGGAGTTGGCGGTGACGGAGGCCATGCCGCAGAAGAACTGGGCGCCGATGACGATCAGCAGGAGCAGTTCGGCGCCGTTGGTGCCGATGGCGTCGATGAAGATCTGCGCGGGCGGCACCTTGGTCTCGCTGTTCAGCGCGCCGTCGTAGTCGCGGATGGCGAAGGTGATGCCGAGCAGCAGGATCCAGCCGGCCGCCAGGGAGACGGTGATGGCGTTGACGATGCCGCGCGGGCCGGAGCGGGCGGCGTCCTGGGTCTCCTCGGTCATGTGGGCGGAGGCGTCGTAGCCGGTGAGGGTGTACTGGGCCATGAGCAGGCCGAGCATGGCCACGTAGAACTGGTTGTGGAAGCCGGTGTTGTTGACGAACTCGGTGAACACGAAGGAGGCGGAGGCGTGTTGGTCGGGCAGCAGGACGAGCGCGCCGACGATGACGGCGACGCCGACCAGGTGCCACCAGACGGACAGGTTGTTGAGGAAGGCGACCAGCCGTACGCCGCGGGTGTTGAGCAGGCCGTGCACCGCCAGGATGACGGCGAAGATCTCCACGGTGTGCGCGGGGCTGGCCTCGAAGCCGAACTGGAGGGTGAGGAAGGCATTGGTGAAGAAGGCCGCGCCGTAGTCGACGCCGGCGGTCACCGCGACCTGGCCCAGGAAGTTGAACCAGCCGGTGAACCAGCTCCAGGCCGGGCCGCGACTGCGGGCCAGTTTGGCGGACCAGTAGTACAGGCCGCCCGCGGTCGGGTAGCTGGAGCAGATCTCGGCCATCGCCAGCCCGACGCAGAGCGTCAGCAGGCCGACCACCGGCCAGCCCCAGATGATCATCGCGGGGCCGCCGGCGTTCATCCCCGTCCCGTACAGGGTGAGACAGCCGGACAGGATCGAGACGATGGAGAAGGAGACGGCGAAGTTGGAGAAGCCCGACATCGAACGGGCGAGCTCCTGGGTGTAGCCGAGCTCGCGGAGCCGTTGTTCGTCGGCGGAAACGGGGGATGTGTCTACCGGAAACACCGGTGGGGAAGGGTGGTCGGGTGAGCGTTCGTCGGTCATGGGCACCCCTGGGGGTTGAGGTGTGCCGGAGCGGTGCGCGGCCACGGCGGTGTGGCGCGCCTCCCCGGCGGGCGAGACGGTCGGGCGGCTCTTCAATGGCCTGGATTCAGACCATTGGGGTGGTGAGCAGCATCGTTCACCCCCCGCCGGGGCCGCGTCAAGAGCGGTGAGGGGGCGAGTCCGAGGAGCGCTCGGAAGCGAGCTCTCGGAGAGCTCATAGGGCCTGGGGGGGGGGGGGGGGGGGCCCCCCCCCCCCCCCCCCGGACACCCCGCCCGCAGCACCCCTCCCCCCCCACCCCCCCCCCCCCCCTCCCCCCCCCCCCCCCCCCCCCCCCCCCCACCCCCCCCCCCCCCCCCCCCCAGGCCCTCTGTACGATTCCGGCGTGGACGTCGACGAAGCACGCGAGCGGGCGCGCGTGGACTGGCAGGCCGGGGCGATCTTCCGGCCCGTGCGGACCGGCAACGCCTTCGAGGAGACCGTCGAACGCCTCCTCCAGGCGATCAAGCTGGGCGTCTTCGGCCACGGCGACCGGCTGCCCGCCGAGCGCGACCTCGCCGCCCGGCTCGGAGTCAGCCGCGAGACCCTGCGCGAGGCGCTCCGCACGCTCCAACAGGCCGGCTGCGTCGAGCCACGCCGCGGCCGCTACGGCGGCACCTTCGTCACCTACCGGATGCCCCCGCCCGACGTCGCCGAACTGCGTCGGGCCGCCCGCGACCTCGGCGGCGAGCTGGAGGACGCGCTGACGTACCGCCTGGTGCTGGAGACCGGCGCCGCCGAGGCCGCCGCCCGGCGCACCCTCTCCCCCGACCAGCGCGCCTACCTGGAGCGCCGGCTGGCCGACCTGGAGGGCGCGCCCGCCGAGCAGTACCGGCAACTGGACTCGCGCTTCCACCTCGCGGTCGGCGAGCTGACCGGCTCGCGCACGCTGGCCGCCGGCATCGCCGAGGCCCGGATGCGCCTCAACGACCTGCTCAACGCCATCCCGATGCTGGACCGCAACATCGAGCACGCCGCCGACCAGCACCGGGCGATGGTCCGGGCGATCCTGGACGGCGACGGCGAGGCCGCCCGCCGCGCCACCGAGGAGCACCTCGCCGCCACGGCCGCACTGCTGCGGGGATTCCTCGCCTGAAGCCTGCCCCGGAGGCCCGGGACGGGCTTCGGCGCCACCACCCACCGCATCCGGGTGACCACAGAGCGCGACTCGCACCCGCGTTCGGATATCCTGGCCGGGTGAGCGAGAACCTGCCCCCGTGTCCCCAGTGCTCCAGCGAGTACACCTACGAGATGAACGCCCTCATGGTCTGCCCCGAGTGCGGCAACGAGTGGGTGCCGGCCGAGGGCGCGGCCGAGGAGGCGGGTGCCGCCGGCGACCGGGTGATCAAGGACTCGGTCGGCAACGTGCTGAGCGACGGCGACACCGTGACCGTCGTCAAGGCCCTCAAGGTCAAGGGCAGCCCCTCGGGCATCAAGGCGGGCACCAAGGTCCGCAACATCCGGCTGGTCGACGGGGTCGACGGCCACGACATCGACTGCAGGATCGACGGCTTCGGCCCCATGCAGCTCAAGTCGAGCGTGGTCAAGAAGGCCTGAGCCCGGGGGCGGGCGCCCGCGTCGGACGGTGACGCCGGGCGCCCTTGACGAGTTATCAGGTCATCCGTCCCGGACTATTGACTCGGATTCCAACAGTGGCGATTCTCGTCACACCGAGTACGCGGGACATGACAGTCGGCCGGACGGCGCACACCCCCCGGACGGTCCGGCTCTTCGACCGCGTCATCCGCTCATCGGATCCGAGTGGTGACCATGACTCAACTCCCCCACAGCAGGCCCAGACTCGTCACCCTCCTGGCCTCGCTCCTCACCCTGATCGCCGTGGCGCTCGCCGCCCCGGCGCCCGGGGCGGCGAGCGAGCCAGGCTGGTGGAACCCGACCGCGCGACCCTCGCCCGACTCGCAGATCAACGTCACGGGCGAGCCCTTCAAGGGGACCGACTCCCAGGGGAAGGTCCGGGGCTTCGTCGACGCGCACGACCACATCATGGCCAACGAGGCCTTCGGCGGCCGGCTCATCTGCGGCAAGTCGTTCTCCGAGGCCGGCGTCGCGGACGCGCTCAAGGACTGCCCCGAGCACTACCCCGACGGCTCGCTCGCGATCTTCGACTTCATCACCAAGGGCGGCGACGGCAAGCACGACCCGGTCGGCTGGCCGACCTTCGCGGACTGGCCGGCCCACGACTCGCTGACCCACCAGCAGAACTACTACGCCTGGATCGAACGGGCCTGGCGCGGCGGCCAGCGGGTGCTCGTCAACGACCTGGTCACCAACGGGGTGATCTGCTCGGTCTACTTCTTCAAGGACCGCAGCTGCGACGAGATGACCTCCATCCGCCTGCAGGCACAGAAGACGTACGACCTGCAGGCCTACATCGACACGATGTACGGCGGACCGGGCAAGGGCTGGTTCCGGATCGTCACCGACAGCGCGATGGCCCGCGAGGTGGTCAAGCAGGGCAAGCTGGCCGTCGTCCTGGGCGTGGAGACCTCCGAACCGTTCGGCTGCAAGCAGATCCTGGACGTCGCGCAGTGCAGCCGGGCCGACATCGACCGCGGTCTGGACGAGCTGTACGGGCTGGGCGTGCGCAGCATGTTCCTCTGCCACAAGTTCGACAACGCGCTGTGCGGGGTCCGCTTCGACGAGGGCGCCCTCGGCACGGCGATCAACGTCGGCCAGTTCCTGTCGACCGGCACGTTCTGGCAGACGGAGAAGTGCGCCGGGCCGCAGCACGACAACCCCATCGGCCTGGCCCCGGCACCGGCCGCCCAGCAGCAGCTGCCGCCGGGCGTCGCGGTCCCCTCGTACGCCACGGACGCCCGGTGCAACACCCGCGGGCTGACGGAGCTCGGCGAGTACGCCGTGCGCGGCATGATGAAACGCAAGATGATGCTCGAGGTCGACCACATGAGCGTCAAGGCGGCCGACCGCTCCTTCGACATCCTCGAATCCGAGTCGTACCCGGGCGTGATCTCCTCGCACAGCTGGATGGACCTCGACTGGACCGAGCGGGTCTACAAGCTCGGCGGCTTCGTCGCCCAGTACATGAACGGCGCCGAGGCGTTCAGCACGGAGGCCAAGCGCACCGACGCGCTGCGCGACCAGTACCACGTGGGCTACGGCTACGGCACCGACATGAACGGCGTCGGCGGCTGGCCCGGCCCGCGCGGCGCGGACACCGCCAACCCGGTGCGGTACCCGTTCCGCAGCGTGGACGGCGGCTCCGTCATCGACCGGCAGACCACCGGCGCCCGCACCTGGGACATCAACACCGACGGCGCCGCGCACTACGGCCTGGTCCCGGACTGGCTGGAGGACATCCGGCTGGTCGGCGGCCAGGACGTGGTGGACGACCTCTTCCGGGGCGCCGAGTCCTACCTCACCACCTGGGGGGCGTCCGAGCACCACCGGGCCGGGGTGAACCTGGCCGCGGGCTCGCCCGCCTCGGCCGCCTCCACGGAGTGGAACCCGTTCACCAGCTACGCACCCGGCCGGGCCGTGGACGGCGACCCGGGCACCCGCTGGGCCAGCGACTGGAGCGACGACCAGTGGCTCCGGGTCGACCTCGGCGCCACCGCCCTGGTCGGGCGCGTCACCCTGGACTGGGAGCGCGCCTACGGCAAGGCGTACCGCATCGAGGTCTCCACCGACGGCACCACCTGGCAGTCCGTCTGGTCCACCACCACCGGTGACGGCGGCCTGGACACCGCACGGTTCACCGGCGTCCCGGCCCGGTACGTCCGCGTCCACGGGCTACAGCGCGGCACCCAGTGGGGCTACTCGCTCCACGAGGTCGGCGTCTACAGCACCTGACGGGTGTCCCGGCCCGGGGGGGGGGGGCGGGGGCCGGCGGGGCGGGGGGGGGGGGGGGGGGGGGGGGGGGGGGGAGGGGGAGGGGCGGAGGGGGGGGGGGGGGGGGGGGGGGGGGGCGGGGGGAGGGGGGGGGGGGGGGGGGGAGATGATGGGAGGGGAAGGAGGCGGGGTGGGGAG
>NZ_JBVJCO010000080.1:0-15155 GCF_055588525.1 Kitasatospora sp. NPDC041988 | reverse complement strand
GGAGCGGCGAAAGAAGACCGGCACCCCCGAACGGGGCTTTTCCCTCCCCCTTCTCGGAGGGGGTGGCGTGGCGGACCGCCACCGGGGCCCGCTACTGGGCGGCGCCCCCCCCGCCGCCCTCCTCGGCAGCGGCCTCCTCGGCCGTCGCTTCGGGGTCGGCGGCCGGCAGCACCGCCAGGTAGGTGGAGGCGATCAGCTGGCCCACCGTCGGGTACGCGCCCAGCGGTGCGGCCGACGGGCAGCCGGTCTCCTCGGCGGCCGTGGCGAGCAGCTCGGAGTCCGCCTCCGGGCCGATCACCAGCGGGGCCAGCGCCGGGTTCTGGGAGCCCATCTCCTTGAGGTGGGCGACGGCCGCGGCCACCGAGCCGGGCAGGTCGAGCGCGGCGGCCACGACCGGCACGGCCAGCCGGGCCGCCAGCAGCATGCCGGTGATCCCGGCGGCGTCGGCCGCCTCCTGGCCGCCGACGGTGGTGAGCACCACGCCGTCCGCGGCGGTGGCGATGGCGAACAGCCGGGCGCGGTCGGCGCGGGCCAGCCCGGCCTCGGAGAGCCGCACGTGGACGGCCTCGGCCAGCAGCGGGTGCGGGCCCAGGACGTCGGTCACGTGGGCGCCGTACTCGGCGGCGAGTGCGTGCAGGTCGGCCAGGAACCCGTGCGGGCCGGGGAGCAGCGGCACCACGACCGGAGCGGGCAGGCCCGTCTGGGCGGCGTGTGCCAGCAGTTCGGCGACGGTGTGCTCGTTGCCGGCGGACTCGCCCTCGCTCGTGTCGCCCGGGAGGTAGCCGGCCGCGGTCTGTACGCCGTTCTGCTCGCTGCGCACGATCGAGAGCAGTTCCTCGACGACGGAACGGGACTCGGGCCCGGCGGTCGCGGGCACCGCGAGCACCAGGGCCGGGGATCCGGCGGGAATCTCGGGGCGCTCGGGGCGGCGGTGGCGCCCCCGCGCACGGGAGCCTGGGGTGCGGACGGGCAGTGGCGCGCCCGGGATGGCTGCGGTGCTCATGGCGGAGATCGTAGGACATCTGGGCGCCCGGCCTGCAGTCGGCTGCCGAACCGGGACGGGCGGCTTGCCCGAAAATCGGACATACCCAGCCAAATCCCCGCGTGGCCACGGACATCTTCCTAGACGTGCTTGACGGGCTCCCGCGTTGCACCCCCGGTGAGTGAGATGTCTCACAGGCTGCGAGGCGTCTGACGGAGGGTCACGGGGGTGCGACTCCCGGCATTCGAAGATCAACATTCAGCGGGGAGCCGCCTACGGGCGGTTATCGGCGACTTGCCGATTCAGTCGGCTATGTCCGCTTACGTGCCGTCAGGTGGCGAGGTGGTGAAGAGTTGCAGTTTGGTGGCGAACGGCCCGTGCACCTGCAACGTCCCGTGCTGATGCACGTGCACTGGAGCTATCATCACGTCAAGTGAGGCGTTGTGCCGGGCCGGTACGGGGCCGGCCCAGCCGTTCGGCTGTGTGCCGGGGCGCCGAGCTGGACGACCACTCCGGAGCTCTTCGGGAGATTTCTATGCACAACACGTACGACGCGTACAACGGGATGGCGGCTGCGGACCTCAAGGACGTGGTCTGGCAGAAGAGCCTGCACAGCAACTCTCAGGGCAACTGCGTCGAGTTCGCCGCCCTCCCGGGGGGCGAGGTGGCGATGCGCAACTCGCGCTTCCCGGACGGTCCGGCGCTGATCTACACCCGGGCCGAGATCGCGGCGCTGCTACTGGGGGCCAAGGACGGGGAGTTCGACCACCTGGCGGTCTGACCGGCCGCCGCCTTCAGCATCGGGGGGCCGTCGTGGGTGCTGACACCGCGACGGCCTTTGTCTTGCCCGCTGTCCTCGCCGGCTCCCGCCGTCGCCCGGTGCGAGCCGTGAAGGGCGAGTCGTGAGGCCTGGCCGCGCGCCGGGGTGGTGTGGTCCCCCCAGGGCCTGCGGGCCGGCCGGGCTGGTGGGGTGAACCGGCCCGGGCGTCGTGTGGGCTAGGCCGAGCGCCGGTGCCGGCCGCCGAGTTCGGGGAGCGCGTCCGCCGCGCTCTCCTCCGCCTCGAAGAGTGCCCAGACCACCTTGCCGCCGCCCAGCGGGTGCCAGCCCCAGGAGCGGCTGAAGGAGTCCACCAGGTGGAGTCCGCGCCCCGACTCGGCGACGAAGTCCGCCTCCCGGGCCACCGGTCCGATGCTGCTGGGGTCGCTGACCGCACAGACCACCTGCGGTGCGCGGTGCACCAGGCTTATTCGGATCGGCAGCCGCCCGTCGGGTGCGTGCTGGGCGGGAAAGCCGTAGTCGCCGGGCGTGGCGCCCGCCGCACCGGGGTGCGCGCCGATCGCGTGCCGCAGGGCGTTGGTCACCAGCTCCGAGGCCACCAGCGCGACATCGTCGAACAGCTCGCCCAGGCCCCAGCGCTGAAGAGCGGTTCTGGCGAAGTCGCGCGCGGTTCTGACGGCTTCGTAGCGAGGGGCGAGCGTACAGGTGACCACATGGGGATCGACTGCCAAGGCCGTACCGGTGCTCATGAAGAGCTCCTCCCATAAGGGGGCGGACACGGCTGGACCCGCCGGGGTCATGCCGGTCACCTCCGACTCGCTCGGCCGCACGGCCGCCCCCTCGACCAGGCGCGCGCGCACACGAACGCCCGGTGGCGCGGGGGCGCTGCCGGGCTGGTGCACGGAGTCGCGCGTGGGGTCGACGCGGAGCCCGCGGGATTGCCAGGGATGTGCAGGTGCACGTGCACCATGGTCCTCTGCGCTCACTGCAGATGCAAGAGTCGATTCACGTGCAGTCGTTCAAATGGCATATGCAAGCGCCGAATGCACGTGCATCCTGGTGCGTGGGGTGCAGAACTGATAGGAACATCCGTCAGTATCGGCACCGTGAGCGCTCAACTGATGGCAGACTGTGCGCTGTTTGCCCTAGGTGGAGGTTTCGACCGCATGACCACAGTTCAGCCGGGCGGCGGCTCGATGGTCCGCCGGATCCTCCTCGGCTCCCAGCTGCGCCGGCTCCGCGAGGCGCGCGGCATCACGAGGGAGGACGCGGGCTACGCGATCCGCGCCTCGGAGTCCAAGATCAGCCGCATGGAGCTCGGCCGTGTCAGTTTCAAGGAGCGTGACGTCGCCGACCTGCTCAGCCTCTACGGTGTCGACGACGGCGTGGAGCGCGAGGCCCTGCTCGGTCTCGTCCGCGAGGCCAACAAGTCCGGTTGGTGGCACAGCTTCAACGACGTGCTGCCGGGCTGGTTCCAGACCTACGTCGGCCTGGAGGAGGCCGCCGCGCTGATCCGCACCTACGAGGTCCAGTTCATCCCCGGACTGCTGCAGTCCGAGGAGTACGCGCGGGCGGTCTTCGGTCAGAGCAGGCCGGTGATCAGCGAGGAGGAGGTCGAACGCCGGGTCAGCCTCCGGCTGCGCCGCCAGAAGCTGCTCACCGAGGGCGACAGCCCCCGCCTCTGGGCCGTCATCGACGAGGCAGCGCTGCGCCGCCCGGTCGGTGGCCCCAAGGTGATGCGCGGTCAGGTGCAGTACCTGATCGACGTCGCGGAGCAGGCCAACGTGGTGATCCAGGTGATGCCGTTCCGTTTTGGTGCGCACGCCGGGGAGTCCGGGGCCTTCACCATCCTGCGCTTCCCCGAGCAGGACCTCGCCGACGTGGTCTACCTGGAGCAGCTCACCAGCGCGCTCTACCTCGACAAGCGGGACGACGTCGACGCGTACATCCAGGTCATGGAGCGGCTCTGCGTGGACAGCCTCACGCCCGAGCGCACCATCGACCTGCTCGCGTCGATCCTGAAGGAGCGCTGACGCCCCGCCGCACGGCACCCTCGTCGCACAGCGGTCCGACGGCCGCCGGCCCCGCACTCAGCCGCGGGCCGGCGGCCGTTCGCGTTCCGGCGGTGCCTGCTGCGGCGGCCGGCCCAGCCGCCACTCCAGGTTGTAGCGGCTGAACAGGTCGGCCCGGATCGGGGCGAGCGGCAGCTCGGCCCCCGGCAGCAGTACGCCGATGCAGCCGCCCATCAGCGCGCTGCGCAGCACCGCGTGCTCGGCGGCCGGGTCCGGTGCGCCCCAGTCCCGCAGCAGCCCCTGGAGGATCGCGCCGAGCCGCTGCTGCTCCGGGTCCTGGACGAACGCGCCGGTGTCCGGGTCCAGGATCAGCGCCAGGTGCGAACGCATCACCCGGGGGTGGTCCATCGCCAGCCCCAGCACCGTGTCTATCGCCCGGGCCAGCCGGGCCTCCGGTGTGGAGTCGGGCGCCAGTTCGCCCAGCGCCGCCGACAGCGCCTGGTGCATCATCCGGTGGGTGGCCGACTGCATCAGCAGCCGTTTGCCGTCGAAGTAGTAGGAGAGCAGCCCGCGGGCCAGCCCGGCCCGTTCGGCGATGTCGGTCAGGGTGGTACCGGCGTACCCGTGCTGGTCGACGAGTTCGACGGTGGCGCGCATGATGCGCCGACGGGAGCGTTGGCGCATTTCCTCATTGACCGAATCCCCGCGAGGTGCCATCGTGTCTGCTCCGTACGTTCGTTGGCTCCCGGCCAATATACTGGCGGGGCGAGCGGCCGAACCGTGGCATCCGCGCGCGGCGGGCGCGCACGGACCGGCTCGTACGGATGCGCCGACTCCACCAACACGGGGGTTTGGTGGAGTCGGCGCCCGCCGGGGGACGAGGGATCGGCCCCGGGCGTCGTTCAGCTCTTGGTCAGGACCTCGCCCCGCCGGTCGCCCAGGTCGACTGACGGATAATCATAGTCCGGTACCGACGTGGTATCTGCCGTCTTCCGTCGGTCGAGCAGGGCGCCCACCGCGGCGACCACGAAGCCGATCAGTGCGACGGCGGTGACCAGGACCAGCGCGGGCCGGTAGCCGTCGAGCTGAGCCCCGGCGCTCTCGCCGCCACCGCTTCCGGCGGTGATCACCGCTGTGACCACGGCCAGCACGATCGCGCTGCCGACCTGGAAGGCCGTGTTGACCAGGCCCGAGGCGAGCCCCTGCTCCTCGTCGGCGACCCCGTCGGTGGCGGCGATGTTGACGGACGGGAAGGCGAGGGCGAAGCCGATCCCGAGCAGGATCATGCTGGGGAGCACCAGGGCCGGGTAGGAGCTGTGCTCGTCGAGCCGCAGGAAGACGGTGTAGCCGAGCGCCAGGGCCAGCACGCCGATCGGCAGCAGCCGGCCGGTGCCGAAGCGGTCGACGATCGCGCCCATCCTGGTCGCCGACAGGGCGACCAAGGCGCCGGCGGGCAGCAGGCCGAGCGCCATCTCCAGGGCCGACCAGCCGAGCAGTCGCTGCAGGTAGAGCGTGACGATGAACTGGAAGCCGGCGTAAGAACCGAAGATCGTGAACGCGATCAGGTTGGCCCGGGCGACCCCGCCGTTGCGGAAGATGCCGAGCCGGACCAGCGGGTGGGTGGTGCGGCTCTCGATCACCAGGAAGGCGACGGCCAGGACGGCCACCACGGCCAGCGAGCCGAGGGTGCGCAGGCTCAGCCAGCCGGCGCCCTGCGCCTCGGTGACGGTGAAGACCAGCAGCAGTACGGCGGCCGTGCCGGTGATCGCGCCGAGGACGTCGTACCCGCCCTTGGCCGGCGCCTCGGTGGGGCGGGGGAGCAGCCGGACGGCGAAGAGCAGGGCGAGCAGGGCGACCGGGACGGGCATCAGGAACGTCCAGCGCCAGCCGACCGAGGTCAGCAGGCCGCTGAGCACCAGGCCGAGCGAGAAGCCGCTGGCGCCGCAGGTGGTGTAGATCGACAGGGCGCGGTTGCGGGCCGGGCCCTCGGCGAAGGTGGTGGTGATGATCGACAGGCCGGCGGGTGCCGTGAAGGCCGCGCTGACGCCCTTGAGGAAGCGCGCGGCGATCAGGAGTCCGCCGTCGTCGACCAGGCCGCCGAGCAGGGAGGCGGCGGCGAAGACGGCCAGGGCGACCAGGAAGACCCGGCGGCGGCCGAGCAGGTCGGCGGCGCGTCCGCCGAGCAGCAGCAGGCCGCCGTAGCCGAGGACGTAGCCGGAGACCACCCATTGCAGGGCGGAGGTGGAGAGGTGGAGCTCGGAGCCGATCGAGGGGAGGGCGACGCCCACCATGGAGACGTCCAGGGCGTCCAGGAACATCGCGGCACAGAGCACGATCAGCGTGCCCCAGAGGCGAGGAGTCCAGTTCAGCCCGCTCGTTGACGGGTCGTCAGTTGTGGTGACGGTCGCGGTGGTCATGCCGAGGAGACTACATGCATGTGCATTCAATGCAAATGAATAAGATGTGAACGCATAAGGTTCTTGCGCATGTGGTAGCGTGGCGGCGTGGCTGAACTCGACTCTCCGGCGGAGGCAGGGCTGGTCGCCGAATGGCGCGACCTGCTGGCCCGGCATGCCGCCACCTCCTGCCTGCTCGATCGCGAGCTGGGTGAGAAGCACGGCCTGGGCATGAGCGAGTTCGAGGTGCTGGAGCGACTGGTCGAGGAGCGGAACACGGACAACGCCCACACCCTGCGGGTCCAGGAACTGGCGGACACCGTGCACCTGAGCCAGAGTGCGCTCTCCCGGCTGATCGGCCGGCTGGAGAAGGCCGGTCTGGTGACACGCGCGATGTGCCCGGACGACCGGCGTGGCATCCAGGTCGCACTGACCGAGGAGGGCTGCCGGCGCTACGCCGAGGCTCGTCCGTTGCACCGCGAGGTGCTCTCGCTCACGCTCGGCGGTCCGCTGGCGGGTGCCTGAGCCGCCGGTGCCTGAGCCGCCGGCGCCTGAGCATCCGTCGACTCCCCGTACCGGACCGGGGTGGAGATCAGAACAAGGTCGAGAGCCCCGGTGCGGCGGCCAGCAGGACGGCGGCCGCGGGGGCGGCGAGAGCGGCCACGGTGAGCCGCAGCCGGTGCGTCACGGGCAGCCGGGGCCGCCCGGCGAGCAGCCGGTCCACCCGCTTCGGCGACTGCGCCAGCCCGGGCGGGCAGGAGCTGAACACCCCGCTCCCCAGGTTGAGTTCGGCCAGTGCCAGGGCGGTGGTGTGCCGCCCGTGCCGGCGCGCCGCCCGGTCGTCCGCCGCCAGCTCCACCAACTCGCCCACCTGGTCCCGGAAGGCGCTGAACACGCCGACGCCGGGGAAGCCCGAGGCGAGCGCCTGGGAACACTGCGACAGCCAGTGGTGCCGGGCCCGCACATGCCCGCGCTCGTGGCTCAGCACGGCCGCCAACTCCCGGTCGGTGAGCTGCTGGAGAGCCCCGGTGGTGACCACCAGCCGGGAGTTGTGGCCGGGCAGCGACCAGGCCTCGGGGCGGACGTTCTCCAACACCACCAGCCGCTCCCGCCGGCTCCGCAGCGCGTCGATCGACTCCGGCAGTTCGGGGGCCCGGGTGGCCAGTTGGGCGTGCCGCCGGTTGCGCAGCGCCTTCGCCGACCGGACCTCCCGGGTCAGCGCCAGCACGGTCTGCACCCCGCCGGCCGCCAGCACCGCGGCGCAGAGCCGCCCCCACCCCTCGGCGTCCTGCAGCCCGTACGCGGCCTCCACGCCGTGCGGCGCGCCCGCGAACAGCAGTGCCCGCAGCTCGGGCAGTGCGGCCGAGGCGGCCAGCAGGAGGCTCAGCGCGCAGCACAGCAGCACGGCCACCACCAGGCACTGCCAGACCAGCAGGGCCAGCACGGGTTCGCGCTCCGCCCAGCGGGCCCGGGCGAGCAGCCGGGGCGCCACGGTCGAGAGCAGCAGTCCGAGCAGCAGCAGGCCGAGCAGGGCCGTCATGGCATGGGCTCCCCGAGTACGCACGGAACGCGACAGCGCTCTCCTGGCCAACCTAAGCGGTGCCGGCGCCGGGTGGAACGACTTTCGGCCACCCAGTGACCAACGCCACGCGCGGTGCGGCGAGGGCTCGCGTCACATCGTCAGGAGCATCGCGAACATGCCGATGCCCATCGACAGCCGGCAGGCCCGAGGCAGCCCCGCGGTGGCCACCCCGGGGCCCCCGGCGGCCCCCGGCAGGCCCCCGTCCGGGGTGGCCAGCAGCCGGGTGCCGGCCCAGAGCGAGTAGCCGCCGAAGTAGAGCAGCAGTGTGCCGGTCAGCAGGGGCGTCCCGGTGCTCGCCACATGGTGGTGGCCGCCGTGCCCGGACGCCGTGCCCATCGTCAGCGCCATGTACGTCATCGCGAGCCCGCCGATCGCGTGGTGCAGCCGGTGCGCCCGCCGGGCCGGGGTGCCGGGGCCCGCCCAGACCGCGGCCAGCAGGAAGGCCGCCGCCGGGGCACCGAACACCCAGGCCCAGACCGCGGCCGGCACGGCGCTCCCGGAGACGGCCATCGCGGCCATCCCGAACCCCATCAACGCCTCGGCGGCGTCCGACTCGTAGGCGTGCAGCCGGCCGGTCGCGGGCTCGCCGGTGCAGGGGGAGCGGCGCAGCCGGGTGAGGCAGTAGCCGCCGGCGGCCGCGGTGAGGAGGGCCAGCAGCCAGCTGACCAGGACTGGTCCGTGCAACGGCGGCCTCCCGGGCGGCGCGGACGGGCGTACCGTCCACCACGATCACCGCTCGGGGCCGCGCGCAGCAGGGCGCGCACAGGGGCGCACAGTGGTGCCCGCCGGAGTGAGGACTTCCGGCGAGCACCCCCGCGGTCATGGGTTCAGCCGCCCCGAGGCGATCACCCGGCTGAGGAACTGCCTGGTCCGCTCCTGCTCCGGGTCGCCGAACACCTGCTCCGGCGGGCCCTGTTCGAGCACCACCCCGGCGTCCAGGAAGCAGACCTGGTCGGCGACCTCGCGGGCGAAACCCATCTCGTGGGTCGAGATGACCATCGTCATGCCCTGCTCCTTGAGGTCCCGCACCACCGCGAGCACCTCGCCCACCAGGACCGGGTCCAGCGCCGCGGTGATCTCGTCGAGCAGCAGCAGCCGCGGCCCGGTGGCCAGCGCGCGGACGATGGCGACGCGCTGCTGCTGGCCGCCGGAGAGCCGGTCCGGGTACTCCTTCGCCTTGGCCGCCAGCCCGAGCCGGTCCAGCAGGGCCAGCGCCTTAGCCTCGGCCTCGCCCCGCGCGACCCGGTGCACCCGGCGTGGCGCCAGGGTGATGTTCTCCAGCACCGTCAGGTGCGGGAACAGGTTGTAGGACTGGAACACCACCCCGATCCGGCGCCGGACGGCGTCCTCGTCGGTCCGCGGGTCGGTGATCTCCTCGTCGTCCAGGAAGACCGCGCCGTCGTCGATCCGCTCCAGCAGGTTGGCGCAGCGCATCAGCGTGGACTTGCCGGAGCCGGACGCCCCGATCAGCGCCGTCACGGAGTGCTCGGGCACCGTGAGGTCGACGTCGCGCAGCACCACCTGGGCGCCGAAGCTCTTGCGCACCGACTCCAGCCGCAGCACCTCGGGCCTCGGGTACTCGGAGGTCGTCATACCGCACCTCCCTGGTGCTGACGGCGGTTCATCCGGCGGGTCAGCCAGTCGGTGAACCGGGTGAGCGGGACGGTCAGCACGATGAAGACCAGGCCGGCCACCAGGTACGGGGTGTAGTTGAAGGACCGGCCGGTGATGATCTTCGCCGCGTACACCGCGTCGATCGCCCCACCGATCGAGACCAGACCGGTGTCCTTCTGCAGGCTCACCAGATTGTTCAGCAACGGTGGCACGACCCGTCGGACCGCCTGCGGCAGCACCACGTACCGCATCGCCTGGGCATTGCTCAGCCCCAGCGACCGGGCGGCCGCCCGCTGGCTCGGGTGCACCGCGTCGATGCCGGCCCGGAACACCTCGGAGACGTAGGCCGAGTAGGTCAGCACCAGTGCGGCGCCGCCGAGCAGGATGGGGTCGGTGGTCACCCCGGCCAGCCGCAGTGCCGGCACACCGGTGATCATCACCAGCAGGCAGATGATCATCGGCAGGCCGAGGAAGAAGTCGACGTAGGCCGTGGCCAGCAGGCGCACCGGCAGGAAGACCGGCCCGCGCAGCGTCCGCAGCACCGCCAGCAGCAGGCCGAGGACCAGGATCAGCGCCCCGCAGCCGAGCATCAGCTCCAGGTTGATCCGCAGACCCTTCAGCACCTCGGGCAGCGCCTGGCGGGCGTAGTGGGCGTTGAAGAAGGTCTTCCGGGTCGCCTCCCAGCCGGGGGAGTTGACCACCACCAGGTACAGCGCCACCGCCGTCGCCAGCGTCGACACCCCGGCGATCAGCGCCGAACGGCGGGCCCGCCGCCGCCGGTACGCCTCGTGGGCAAGCCGGCGCTCGGACGGGCGGTAGCCGTCGCCCGGCCCGTCCTCCTTCTTCCGCAGGGCGCTCGCGGGGTCCGTGCTCGTCGCGGACCTTCTGCTCGTCGCGGGTTCCCTGCTCGTCGCGGGTTCCGTGTTCATCGCGGGGTCGCTCACTTCAGCACGGGTGCCGAGACGGCGTCGGAGAGCCACTGCTTCTCCAGCTTCGCCAGGGTGCCGTCGGCTCGCAGCGCGTCCACCGCCTGGGTGACGCAGTCGGTCAGCCTGGAGCCCTTGTCCAGCACCAGGCCGAACTGCTCGCCCTGGGACGAGCCCTGCGAAGAACCCTGGGACGAGCCCTGCGCTGCGCCCTCGAACTGCCCGACCACCTGGGCGTCCGTCACCTCGGCGCCGGTGATGTAGAACGCCGTCGGCAGGTCCACCACCAGGGCCTCGATCTGGCCGTTCTTCAGCGCGGCCTTCGCCAGGTCGTTGGAGTCGAAGACGGCCGGCTGGGTGGTCGGCCTGATGGTGTCGGTGACCACGTTCAGGCTGGTGGTGCCGACCTGGGCGCCCAGCTTGGCGCCCTTGAGGTCGGCGATGCTCTTGGCTGAGGCGGCCTTGGAGCTCTTCAGTGCGATCACGGCCTGCCGCACGTCGTAGTAGCCGGAGGAGAAGTCCACCGCCTGCTTGCGCTCGGCGCTGATCGAGACCTGGTTGATGTCGAAGTCGAAGTCCTTGGCGCCCGGCGTGGTGGCCTTGCCGAACGGCGCGACCACCCAGGACACCTTCTCCTTGGGGTAGCCCAGCCTCTCGGCCACCGCGTACGCCACCGCCGACTCGAAGCCCTTGCCGTTCTCCGGCTTGTCCTCGGCGAACCACGGGTCGTAGGCCGGCTTGTCGGTGCCGACGGTCAGCGTCCCCGCGGTACGGGTGGCCAGCGCGCCCGGCGCGCAGCCGCCGGCCGTCCCCGACGCGGTCGCGCCCGCGTCGGACGCGGTGTCCTGCGGGGCGCAGGCGGTCAGCGCCGCGGCGGCGACGACCAACAGAGCGGCGAAGGGCTTGCGGAGGGAGGTCATGACAGGGCTCCTGATGAGGGACCGGGCAGGGCAGGGCAGGGAACGGCGAGGGGCGGGGGCCGGGCACTGACGCGGGCCGCACCCAGGCGGGTCACTTCCCCCCGGTGGCGGCGCCGGAACACAGGCGGCATGGTCGGCGTACGGGGCCGCGTCCGCGGCGCCCCCCGAGCCGGATCAGCAGCAGCGGCAGCAGAGGCCGCGCGCACAACCGCAGGCGTGACAACACGGGGGCACCCGGAGCAGGTCGATGTGGCGCCGGGCCACCAGGGTCACCGCCGGGAGCATGGCGGGAGGTTCGCATCCTCACGGCGCATCTGTCCAGAACATCCAGATCCCCGTCCACATGCCGGACATCCGGCCGTCGGCCCCCGTCTGAGCCCGTCCACGGGACATCCGTCGGCAGGACCCCCCTTGAACAGGAGAACCTTTCGTACTTATGGTGGTCTCGTTGAAAACCCTCCTGTCGAAGTGAGTCCACGATGCAGAATCTTTCGCCAAGGCTCGCTGTGGCGGCCGACGCCCCGGTCTCGCCACACGCCGGCCACCCGGCCTGGCTGCGCCTGAAGGAAGCCGTCGAGGCCCTGCGCCCGCTCCAGTCCAAGGACGGCTCGATCGACCTCGCCGCCGTGCAGCGGCACACGGTCGACCCGCTGGTCGCCACCGTGCGCGGCGCCGTCGGGGAGCTCGCCCCGCTGTTCCCGCACGACGCCGACTACCTCGCGGCCGTCGACGCCGACCTCGCGAAGTGGGCCGACACCGGCTACCGGGAGCCCGACTTCCTGGACTCGCTGCTCGCCTTCCAGCCCGCCGACCAGCGTGAGGACGGCCTGGAGCACCTCGTCGTCTTCCCGATGTACACCCAGAACGGCAACCCGGACCGCAACCTGGAAGCCGTCCTGCTGCGTGTGGTCTGGCCGGACTGGCTGGCCGAGCTGGAGCGGACCCGCTTCGACAACCCGATGTTCGTGCCGATCACCTTCACCGACTTCACGGCCGGCTACGACACCAACTCCGCCGTCCTCTTCCCCGAGACCGTGGCCGTGCGCAAGGCGCCGGAACGTTTCACCTGGGGCGGCATCTTCTGCGACCGCGAGGCCGCCCGCTTCCGCGCCGTCACCACCAGCGCCGTCCAGCAGCTCGGCCTGGAGATCCCGGCCGACGCCGAGGGCCTGCTCGACGACCAGCAGCGCGCGCAGGAGACCTTCGTCCTGTGGGACCTCGTCCACGACCGCACCCACAGCCACGGCGACCTGCCGTTCGACCCCTTCATGATCAAGCAGCGCAGCCCGTTCTGGATGTACGGCCTGGAGGAGCTCCGCTGTGACCTCACGACCTTCAAGGAGGCCGTGAAGCTGGAGGCCGAGGGCAACGAGCACGCCCGCGACGTCCAGTACGCGATCCTCTTCGACCGGATGTTCCGCTTCCCGGTCAGCGGCGACCGCGTGCGCAACTACGACGGGCTCGGCGGCCAGCTGCTCTTCGCCTACCTGCACAAGCACGACGCGCTGCGCTGGCGCGACAACCGCCTCACCATCGACTGGGAGCGCGCCCCGCAGGTCACCAACGCGCTCTGCGCCGAGATCGAGACCCTCTACCGGGACGGCATCGACCGCCCCAAGCCGGCCCACTGGATCGCCGCCTACCAGCTGGTCTCCCGCTACCTCACCCCGCACCCCGCCTCCACCTGGGCGAAGGGCCCCGACGCGCTGCCGCTCGACATCACCGACGGCAAGGCGCTCAACAAGGCGCTGTGCGACGCGGTGCTCGCCGACGAGTTCCCGCTGAGCATGTTCTACGAGGCCCTCTCGAAGAAGCTCCGCAACGTCATCGCCTCCACCACCGGCATCACCGGCGCGGGCATCCAGGGAGCCGCCGCATGAGCGCGAACCTCGCAGGCAAGGTCATCGCCGTCGCCGGAGCCAGCGGCCCGGCCGGCCAGGCCGTCCTCCGCCGCCTCGCCGCGGACGGAGCCACCGTGATCGGCGCCGACATCGACGCGCAGCGGCTGGAGAAGGCCCTCGACAGCGTGCGGGCCGCCGTCCCCGGCGCGCGGATCAGCGGGCAGGTCATCGACCTGCTCGACCCGCAGGAGGTCCACGACTGGGCCGACCACCTGGAGGCCGAGCACGGCCACGTCGACGGTCTCTTCCACCTGGTCGGCGGCTGGCGCGGCAGCAAGACGTTCTTCGACACCCGGATCGACGACTGGGACTTCCTCCACGACACCGTGGTGCGCACGCTCCAGCACACCTCGCTGGCCTTCCAGCCTGCCCTGGTCCGCAGCGAGTCCGGCCGGTACGCCATGATCTCCGCCTCGGCGGCCCACAAGCCCACCGCCGGTGGCGCCGCCTACGCGGCCGCCAAGGCCGCCACCGAGGCCTGGACCCTCGCCATGGCGGACTCTTTCAAGAAGGAGACCACCGCCGAGGACGGCGAGCCCACCGCCGCGGCTGCGATCCTGGTGATCAAGGCGTTGGTCAGTCCCGAGATGCGGGCCGAGAAGCCGGACGCGAAGTTCACCGGCTTCACCGACACCGCCGACCTCGCCGAGAACCTGGCGGGCCTCTGGGACCGCCCCGCAGCAGACCTGAACGGACAGCACCTGTGGCTGACAGCCCGATGACCGATTCCACCCGCACGGACGCGGTGCGGCGGCACGACCCCGCCGTCCGCGGCTTCGCCAGCGACAACTACGCCGGCGTGCACCCCGAGATCCTGGCCGCGATCGCCCTGGCCAACGGCGGCCACCAGGTCGCCTACGGCGAGGACGACTACACGGCGAACCTGCAGGACGTCTTCCGCCGCCACTTCGGCGAGACGGCCGAGGCCTACCCCGTCTTCAACGGCACCGGCGCCAACGTCGTCGCCCTGCAGGCCCTGCTCCCGCGCTGGGGTGCGGTGATCGCGGCCGAGTCCGCCCACATCCACGTGGACGAGGGCGGCGCCCCCGAGAAGATGGGCGGCATCAAGCTGCTCACCGTCCCCACCCCGGACGGCAAGCTCACCCCCGAGCTCATCGACCAGCAGGCGTGGGGCTTCGGCGACGAGCACCGCGCGCAGCCGCTCGCGGTCTCGATCACCCAGAGCACCGAGCTCGGCACCCTCTACACCGTCGAGGAGATCCGGGCCATCGTCGACCACGCCCACCAGCACGGCATGCTCGTGCACGTGGACGGCTCGCGCCTGGCCAACGCCGCCGCCTCGCTCGGCGTGCCGCTGCGCGCCTTCACCACGGACGTGGGCGTGGACGTGCTCTCGTACGGCGGGACCAAGAACGGCCTCCTCTTCGGCGAGGTCGTGGTCGTGCTCAACCCCGAGAAGGTCCGCAACATCAAGTACCTGCGCAAGACCTCGATGCAGCTGGCATCGAAGATGCGCTTCGCCTCGGTTCAGTTCGAGGCACTCCTCGCGGGCGACCTCTACCTGCGCAACGCCGGCCACGCCAACGCCATGGCGAGCCGGCTGGAGGCGGCCGTCCGGAATATCGACGGCGTGACCGTCGTCCGCCCGGTCCAGGCCAACGCGGTCTTCGCGATCCTCCCGCGCGAGGTCAGCGAGCGGCTGCAGAAGCGTTACCGCTTCTACTTCTGGAACGAGCACACCGGCGAGGTCCGCTGGATGTGTGCGTATGACACCACGGAGGCCGACATCGACGCTTTCGCGGCCGCCATCGCCGAGGAGATGGGCCGCGCCTGACGCGTGCCCGAACCGCTGATCGTCCCGTCCTGCCGGTGCAGGGCGGGACGATTTGCATGTGGCGGGGCGGTCCCCGTACAGTTCCGGAGTCGCACCGAGAGGGGCGGCGGAAAGTAAGTCTGATGAATGAAACTCCGGAAAACGGAGCGGAAATCATCTGATAAGCTTCAAACACGAAAGAACGAAGCGCCCGGAGGGCCCGCTGGAAGGCGGTCCGAAGGAAGTGTCCGTTCCTTGAGAACTCAACAG
>NZ_JBVJCO010000079.1:0-16108 GCF_055588525.1 Kitasatospora sp. NPDC041988 | reverse complement strand
AACGTCACCCGCTCCCGCCTGGGACGACTCGTCCGCCAGGGAGTCCTCGAGCAACCCGAACGCGGCCGCTACCAGAAACGGACTTAACGTCCTCTGATTACCCGGATTGGCGACCGTGACGCCGCTCGGCGGCGGGGTACCGCCCGAGGTGAAGGCGCTGACGCCGTTCGGGGTGCCCAGGCCGGTGGGGCCGTCCCAGCCCGAGCGGGTCGAGCACAGCTGCGTGCCGCAGCTTCCGTTGGTGCCGCTGGTCACTGGTCACGTCGTACAGTGCCCCGGTGTGGGCGTATGGGTAGGAGGCCGGGTCGTCGTTCGCGCCGGGGGTGCCGGCCGGCGCGTACATCGCGGTGATCAGCGGCGTCGCCAGGCTCGTCCCGCCGTACTTCACCCACCCCGCCTGCCCGTACGTGTCGTAGAACTCCTGCTCGCCAAACGGCTGACGCGTGGAGGTCTGGGCCGCCCATGGTGCAGTGATCTGCGTCAGAGGCAACCCCTACAGGTTGTAGTAGAGCGCGGACACGCCTCTGAGCTGCAGAGACGGATGGCTCACAGGAGATCATTTCACAATCGGTGCACGCCCCTGTCTTGGCTGACGAGGTGCGTTGAGCAGTCGGCCGAGCAGCACGGGAACCACCTGGAGCAAGCCCTGGTGGACCAGGGCTTCAAGGACGAGTGATCATCCACGGTGCGCTGCTCGACGTCATCGTCGAGGTTGTCCGCCGCCCACCAGGCCATGGTGAAGGCCTACCACCAGCACCCCGACCAGGTATTCCGGGTTCGAGACCTGCACGAACTCCTCGGCATGCCAACCGAGGACCTGGCCCTGAACGTGACCCGCAGCCGCCTGGGACGCCCTACCCGTCGAGGTTTTCCTCGCCCAACCGGGACGAGGCCGCTACCCCGATAACGGTTTCGGCCGGACTCTTGCAGTTGCGCCGGTTGCTTCTCATACTTCCCGAGCCCGTAGTCAACACGAGTTGCCAATTCGTGTTGGGGGCAGCTTTCCTCATGACCGCGCTCCGGGAGTTTCACCATGGCAACACGGCAGGACGTGGCACTACTCGCGGGCACCTCGCCCTCGGTCGTCAGCTACGTGCTCAACAACGGGCCCAGGACCGTCGCCCCAGCGACCCGGGAGCGGGTCCTGGCCGCCGTGCGGGAGCTCGGCTACCGGCCCAACGCGGTGGCCCGCTCACTGCGCCTGAGCCACACCATGACCCTGGGACTGGTCGTCCCGGACGCGGCCAACCCGTTCTTCGCGGAGCTGGCCCGGGCCCTGGAGGACCAGGCCTGGGCGGCCGGCTACACCCTGCTGGTCGGCAACACGGTGGACGACCCCGACCGCGAGGCCGGGTACATCCGGACCTTCCTGGACCGTCAGGTCGACGGTCTGGTGCTGATCCCCGCCCAGGGGGACCAGCCCTGGCGGACCGAGCTGGCCCGCAGCGGCGTCCCGAGCCTGGTCTTCGACCGGGCCCTGGACGGGGCCGGCATCTCGCAGGTGCTGGTCGACAACGCGCGCGGCGCCCAGCAGGCCACCGAGCACCTGCTGGCGCACGGCCGCCGCCGGGTCGGCTGCATAGCCGGCCCACTCGGCATCCACCCCACCGTCGACCGGGTCGTCGGCTGGCGGCGGGCGCTGGAGCAGGCCGGATTCAAGGCCGGCTCCGGATCGGGCGGCCGAACGGGCTGGGAGTCCTGCCCGGACGCCGCACCGCTGCTGCACGGCTCCTTCGGCCGACTGCACGGCTACCGCTCCGGCCGCGCGCTGCTCTCCCGGGACCGCTCGGTGGACGCCCTTTTCGTCACCTCCGACGAGCAGGCCGTCGGCGTCCTGCGAGCCGCCACCGAACTGGGCATCCGAGTGCCCCAGGACCTGGCACTGGTCTCCTTCGACGGCATCGCGGGCGGCGCGTACACCACCCCGGCGCTGTCCACCATGCGCCAACCGGTCGAGGAGCTCGGCCGGACCGCGATCGCCCGGCTGCTCGACCGGATGAAGGCCCCGGACCTGCCGATCACCCGGGACGTCCTGCCGGTGACCCTGCTCGCCCGGGGGTCCTGCGGCTGCCCGGACCCGGAGGGCGGGGAACACACCGACCTGCCGACGGCCGCCGGGAGCGCCGCAGCCCTGGCCTTGCCCGGCCCCACCCCTGACCACGAGAACCACGGAGCGCAGAGCAATGACTGAACGACTGGTCGTCGTCGGCAGCCTCAACATGGACCTGTCGATCACGGTCCCCCGGCTGCCCGAACCGGGCGAGACGGTGCAGGGGGCCGATGTGGTCCGAGGCGCCGGCGGCAAGGGAGCCAACCAGGCGGTCGCCGCCGCCCGGCTCGGGGCCACGGTGCGGATGGTCGGACTGCTCGGCGACGACGCGTACGGCACCGAGCTGCGCAGCTGCCTCGCGGGGGAGGGCGTCGACGACCGGGCGGTCGCCGACCTGCCCGGCGCGGCCTCCGGACTGGCCCTGATCGTGGTCCAGCAGGACGGCGAGAACACCATCACCCTCTCGCCCGGCGCCAACCACCATCTCGACGTCCCCGCGCTGGAGTCGCTGACGGACGGTCCGCTCGCCGGACCGGCCGACACCGTCCTGTTCCAGCTGGAGGTGCCGCTGCCGACCGTCCTGGCCGCCGCCCGCGCCGCCCGCGCCGCCGGAGCACTGACGGTGCTGAACGCCGCGCCCCGGCCCGATCCGGGCCCGGTGCTCACCGAACTGCTGCGCGAGGTGGACGTGCTGGTGGTCAACCAGACCGAGGCCGCCGGGCTGCTCGGCCTCGCCGCCGACGCGCTCCGGGGCGAGCAGGACTGGACGGCCCACGCCGAACGGCTGCGCGAACTCGGCCCGGCCACCGTGGTGGTGACCCTCGGCGCGGCCGGCGCGGTCGCCGCCGGTCCGCAGGGACGGCTCGGCCAGCCGGGCTTCCCGGTCGCCGCCGTGGACACCGTCGGCGCGGGCGACGCGTTCTGCGCCCAGCTCTCGATCGCGCTGGGCGTGGGCCGCCCGCTCACCGAGGCCGTCCGGCGGGCCTGCGCGGCCGGCGCGCTCGCCGCCACCCGGGCCGGCGCGCAGCACTCGCTGCCCACCCGGGCCGAGGTGGATGCCCTGCTGGCGGGGGCGACCGACCTGGCCGACGCCGCAGCCGCCGGGTCGGTTCAGCGGACCGAGGTGCGGCATGCGCACTGACGGCCTTTGGCACCCCCGGCTGCTCCAGCTGATCAGCTGCCTCGGCCACGGCGACCTGCTGGTGGTCGCCGACCCGGGACTCCCGGTGCCGCCGGGCGTGGAGAGCATCGATCTGGTCTGGCGGCGCGGCGACCCGCCGTTCCTACCGGTGTTGGCGGCGGTTCTCGACGAACTCGTGGTCGAGCACGCTGACCTCGCCGAGGAGCTGACCGACCCGGTCCTGCTGGCCGGTCTCGACAGCCGGTTCGAGCAGCACGGCCTCACCGGCGCGGTCGGCCGGCTCCCGCACGAGCGCCTCAAGGAGCTCACCCGCTCCGCCCGCGCCGTTGTCCGAACCGGCGAGGCCACCCCCTACGCCAACGTCGTCCTCCGGGCCGGCGTCCCGTTCTGACGAAGCGTCACCCATCGCGCGACACCCCCACCGCGCCTGCTCCACCTTCGTGCCACCCCACTCCCCCCACCCGAAAGGCCGCACCCTCATGAACGCCAAGCTCGCCCTGACCGCCTGCACCGCTCTCGTCCTGGCCGCCACCCTCACCGCCTGCGGACAGGAGGGCGACAACTCCAAGTCGACGAGCACGGCCGCGAAGGGTGGAAAGCCCACGGTCTGCCTGGTGATGAAGTCGCTCGGCAACGAGTACTTCCAGGCCATGCAGAAGGGAGCCGTGGAGCACGCCGGACAGCGCGGAGACCTGACCCTCTCCGCGACCGGCATCCAGAACGAGACCGACATCGACGGCCAGATCGCCGCCATCAACAAGTGCATCACCGACAAGGCCGCCGCCCTGGTGCTCGCTCCCGCCGACTCCCGCGCGCTGGTCGCCCCGCTGCAGCGCGCCTCCAAGGCCGGGATGAAGCTGGTCAACATCGACGTCAAGCTGGACGACGCCGCGCTCAAGTCAGCCGGCCTCGACGTCCCCTTCGTCGGCCCGGACAACGCCGCCGGCGCCCAGCAGTCCGGTGAGGTGCTGGCCAAGGCGCTCGGCGCCGGCGGCAAGGTGGTCATCCTCGAAGGCGTCTCGGGCGCGGCCAACGCCCAGCAGCGCAAGGCCGGTTTCGAGGCCGCCGCCACGGCCGGCGGCCTCCAGGTACTCGACTCCAAGTCCGCCAACTGGGAGACCGACCAGGCCTACACCGTCACCACCAACATGATCACTGCACACCCCGACCTGCAGGGCGTGATGGCCTCCAACGACAGCATGGCGCTGGGCGCGATCAAGGCCATCGCGGCGGCCAAGAAGCAGGGACAGATCAAGGTCACCTCCTTCGACAACGTCGACGCCATCCACCCGTACGTCCAGGACGGCACCGTGGTGGCGACCGTGGACCAGTACGCCGCCAAGCAGGCCGGTGACGGCATCGACGTGGCGATGAACGAGATCGCCGGCCAGCAGGTGAGCTCCTGGGTGAAGACCGACGTCAAGGTGATCACCAAGGCCGACCTCGGCTGACCTGAACCCCCGGACCAGCGCGGGCCAACTCCCCCCACGGGCCCGCACCCGATCCGCACCCTCGATCCGCATCTGACCCGCGCCCCCAGCCGGAAGGCGAGCCCACCCCATGAACACACCCGACACCAGCCCTCCGGCCCCGGTGCTCGCTGCCGTCGGTATCAGCAAGCACTTCCCCGGCGTCCAGGCCCTCGACGATGTCCGGCTCGAACTGCTCCCCGGCGAGGTGCACGCCCTGCTCGGTGAGAACGGCGCCGGCAAGTCGACCCTGGTCCGGATCCTGGCCGGTATCCAGCAGCCGGACGGCGGCGGCATGACCCTCGGCGGCGAGCCCTACCGGCCCGCCGACACGGCCGCCGCAATCCGGGCCGGCGTCCAGGTGGTGCACCAGGAGCTCAACCTGCTGCCGAACCTCACCGTCGCCGAGAACCTCTTCCTGCAGAACCTCCCGCGGCGGTTCGGCCTGGTCGACCGCCGCGAACTGAACCGCCGCGCCGCCCAACTGCTCGCCGAGGTGGGCCTGGATATCAGCCCCCGGACGAAGGTCGAGCGGCTCGGCATCGCCCAGATGCAGCTGCTGGAGATCGCCCGGACGCTCTGGCAGGACTGCCGGGTCCTGGTGATGGACGAACCCACCGCGACCCTGACTCCCCGGGAGACCGAGCGGCTGTTCACCCTGCTGCGCCGCATCACCGCGCGCGGCACCGCCGTCCTCTACATCTCGCACCACCTGGAGGAGGTGTTCGAGATCGGCGACCGGATGACGGTCTTCCGCAACGGGAAGTACGTCACCACCCGCGACCTCGCCGACACCGACACCGCCGAGGTGATCCGGCTGATGGTGGGCCGGGACCTCCAGCACGAGTACCCGCCGTACCTGCCCGGCGAGCCCGGTCCGGAGCTGCTCCGGGTCGAGGAGCTCCAGCCGCAGGACGGACACCCGGTCAGCTTCGGGCTCCGGGCCGGCGAGGTGGTCGGGGTGGCCGGGCTGGTCGGATCCGGCCGGACCGAGACGGTCCGGGCGCTGTTCGGCGCGGACCGGGCCGTCGGCGGAAAGGTCCTGGTCAAGGACCAACCGGTGCAGATCCGAACCCCCAGGGACGCGGTGCGGCACGGCATCAGCCTGCTCACCGAGGATCGGAAGAGCCAGGGGCTGGTGCTGGACATGCCGCTGGCTGCCAACGTCACCCTGACCGCGACCCACAAGGTCTCCCGGGGCGGCCTACTCCGGCGGGCGGAGGAGCACCGGCTGGCCCAGCACACGGTGGACAGCCTCGCCGTCCGCACCCCCGGCGTCCGGCACCCCGTCCGCACGCTCTCCGGCGGCAACCAGCAGAAGGTCGTGCTCGGCCGCTGGCTGCTGGCCGACACCGACGTCCTGATGGTGGACGAGCCGACCCGGGGCATCGACGTCGGCGCCCGCTACGAGATCCACCAGCAGCTGGTGGATCTGGCCCGGGCCGGAAAGGCCTTGTTGGTCGTCTCCTCCGACCTGCCCGAACTGATGGGCATCTGCGACCGGATCCTGGTCTTCTCCCGGGGCCGGATCGCCGGCGAGGTGCCCCGCGAGGAGTTCGACAGCTCGCACATCCTGACCCTGGCCTACTCCGGCTACGTCTCTGCCCCCGCCTCCGTATTCCCTGCTGACGCGTCCGCAGCCGAGCGTCCGACAGCTGAGGCATCCGCCACCCACACGCCCGCCGAGGCCACTTCAACGAACGGTGACACCCGATGACCACCTCTGCCGCCCTCACCCGCAAACCCCGCTCCGCGGCTCTGCTCGCCCGCCAGGTCATGGGGGAGGCGGGGATCGGGATCGCCCTGCTCGCCTTGCTGGCCGTCTTCACCGTCGCCGCACCGAAGTTCGCCACCTCGGACAACCTCACCAACATCGCCACCGAGATCACCCTCAACACCATGCTCGCGGTCGGCATGACCTTCGTCATCCTGGTCGGCGGCATCGACCTGTCGGTCGGCTCGGTGATGGCCCTGTCGGCAGTGGTGGCCGGCCCGCTGCTGACCGCGCACGGTCTCTCCACCCCGGTCGCGATCTTGCTCGCGGTGTTGGTCTCGGCCCTGGTCGGGATGGGCTGCGGACTGGTCAACGGCTTCGTCTCGGAGCGCTGGCGGGTGCCGTCGTTCATCATCACGCTGGGCATGCTCAACGTGGCGCGCGGCGCCGCCCTCCAGTACACCAACGCCAAGACCGTGTACGACTTCCCGGCCGGTTTCAGCCGGTTCGGCACCTCCACCGTGCTCGGCATCCCCACCCTGTTCTGGATCGCGCTGGCGATGGTCGCGGTGGGTCATCTGGTGCTGACCCGCACCGTGTTCGGCCGCCTGGTCTTTGCCATCGGCAGCAACGAGGAGGCGGTCCGGCTCTCCGGTCACCGCACCTCGATCGTCAAGGTCGCCGTCTTCGTGATCAGCGGTCTCACCGTCGGCATCGCCGCCGTCACCTACATGGCCCGGCTCAACATCGCCAGCCCGATCCTGGGCAGCGGCTACGAGCTCAACGCCATCGCGGCGGTCGTGATCGGCGGGGCCTCGCTCTCCGGCGGTAAGGGTTCGATGATCGGCACTCTGCTCGGCGCCTGCCTGCTCGGCGTGCTCACCAACGGCCTGCTGCTGATGGGCGTCTCCGACTTCCAGCGACAGATGATCACCGGACTGGTCATCATGGTCGCCGTGGTGGTGGACTACTACCGGGGTCGGCTGGCCGCCCGCCTGCCCGTCGAGGGCTGAACCACCCGCCAGGACGCTCGCGTGTGCGAATCCCCTTGCGTCTGCCACTGCTTTCATCCATGCAGCTCGGATGCTGCTGGCCTGGCACTTGCGGTGTCGGCCGGCAGAGCTGGCGGACCTTCCTGCATACGCAGGCTCACGCCCTCCTCGCCAGCGACTGCTCGCCGTAGACATCTCAGGAAGCTAAGAAGCCGTTTGTCTTATCGGACGTGATCGGTGTATTTCCGCTGGTGAGGCATAGTGCGGGCGGTCGGGCAGCAGGGTTGCTCCATCGGGATCGTCTCGTTGGTGGAGGTGCCGGATGGCGTCGGTGGTGGGGCTGTTGGAGGAGCGGGAGCTGGCCGCGCGGCAGCGGGTGGAGTCGCTGCGCGAGGAGGCGGAGCGACTCCAGGCCGAGCTGGCGGACGCGGAGATGGACTGGGAGCGGTGGGTGATCGCCCGGGAGAGGGTCGATCAGGTCCTGTCCACGCCGCGTGGGCCGGACATCCCGGCGGTGCCCGAGGACAAGCCCTGCGGGCGGGCCGAGCCGGCTCCGGTCCGGGCGGCGGTGGCAGGTTCGGTGGTGCCGGTGCGCCGGGAAGGACTGGGCGTGACCGCTCTGGCACCGGACTACCAGCGGATCGTCAACCTTCTGGCGGACCGTCGACGATCCGGATCGGACGGGGCGATGGGCTGCCAGGAGATCACGGCCGCGCTGGGGCTGGACGTGGTCCCGGCGAAGGTCGAAGGAATGCGGTCGAAGGCGAAGCGCCTGGTCGAGCGGGGCTGGCTGACCGAGGGAGTTCCGGGCCGGTTCAGCATCGCCGACGGGCCAGCCGGCGGCTCATGACCATGGTCATCGACCAGAGGATCATGGTCTCGGCGGTATCGGAGCGGGACTCGTAGTCCCGGGCGAGGCGGCGTGAGCGCATCAGCCAAGCGAAGGTGCAGGACGGATGAGGGAGGACGGCTGACGGATGACCGGGCGGGATCCTCCGGTACCGGCCTCAGGTCGTACGCCTCCGGTCCCGGACTTCCAGCGACCCGGGGCCGATTGACGCTCACCGGGGTCTGCGACTGATCATTTCCCCTGTTGGATCGTCGTGTGCCAGATCGTCGGAAGGCTGCGCATGTGGGGCAAGTGGATCAGTTGCCGTGTACCGGGCGAGCACCGGGAGCGGTTCTCCGCCGCCCAGCGTGCCTGGTCGGCGATCAGCGACCAGCAGGGCCTGGCCGGGCAGGTGGGCGGCTGGGATCCCGCCACCGGCCGCGCCCATCTCCTGGGCCTGTGGGCCGACGCGGACGCGTACGGGCGGTTCATGCGCGAGCGGCACGACGCCGTCGTCGCCGGCACCCGCCAGGGCGAGACCTGCACCGCGATCGAGATCGCCACCGGTGCCGTCGTCCTCGAAATGGCCGGTGACGCTGCCGGCCTGCCCCGGGCCCTCGAAACCGCCGCCCTGCTGCGCGTCGCCGACTGCCGCCTGCGGCCCGGCCGCGAGGCGCACTTCCTCGACGTGCAGTGCCAGGTGTGGGCGCCGGGCATGGCGGAGGCCGGCGGCATGCTCGGCGGCGTCGTCACCCGGCTCGACGCGCACCGCTACCTGGTCACCACCCTGTGGTCCGGAGCTGCCGCTCACGAGCACTACGCCGCCGAACACCTGCCGGCCCTGCGCGAGCGCGCCGCGCCCGATGCCGACCTCCGCTCGGTGACCGGTCATCTGCTGCCCCTGGAGACGGCCTGGCGCGTCCTGCCGGACCGGTGACCCACCGGGGCCTGCTCGAACCGGCGCCAGGCCGCCGTCACGCGGGCGGTTCAGGTGGCACGGCGGCGGAGGACGTACGAGATGGTCACCGCGATGAGGAGCGGCCCCCACAGCAGCATCGGGACGTAGCAGGCATTCATGACGAACGCGGCCACGCCGTGCGGAGCCTCGACTCCTCCCGCGGAGGCCGGCCAGCCACCCCAGAACATCCGCAGGAACAGCGCGGTGACTGCCAGCGCGCCCAGGAGTGCGGGAGCGGCCGCCGCCCAGGGTGCGATGTGCCGACCACTCAGGACCGGAATCCACCGTGGCATCCGCTCGCCCCAGGGCCTGACCAGGCCGATCGTCAGGAGCGCGAGTCCTTCGATGAGAAGGGTGAGCAGAGTGATGTAGGAGGACGTCTGCCAGCCGGGCCGCCAGTCCTTGGCGAGCTGCCCGCTGAAACCGACGGGGATTCCCACCGCGATGGCCATCCGCCACAGTCCCGCCGGTAAGACGGTGAGTGGCACCGCCCGTGCCACCCTCTCCGCCCAGCGCGGCACGGGCGCCGTCGTGCCGGTGCCGCCGGGCGGATCGTCGGCCGTCACGGGGTCGACGGGCGCGGCCGTGGTGGGTCTGGCGGGGGGCCTGGTCGGCATGGTCCGGACTCCTTCCCGGGCCACCCCGGTGGAGGCCCGACAGTTGCCAGCCTGGTCGCCCCGCCCGGGGGCCGGCATCTGCCGATCGGCACATCTTTCGGGCGGCCATTCGCGATGACATGTGCCGATCGGCAGATGGTCCGCCAGGTTCGGGGCGAAGCGCCTGGTCGAGCGGGGCTGGCTGACCGAGGGAGTTCCGGGCCGGTTCAGCATCGCCGACGGGCCAGCCGGCGGCTCATGACCATGGTCATCGACCAGAGGATCATGGTCTCGGCGGTATCGGAGCGGGACTCGTAGTCCCGGGCGAGGCGGCGCGAGCGCATCAGCCAAGCGAAGGTGCGCTCCACCAGCCACCTCTTCGGCAGCACGACGAATCCGGACGTGTCGTCACTGCGCTTGACCACCGTCAGCGCGATCCGCCATGCCTGCGCGGCGAGGTCGACCAGGCGGCCGGTGTAGCCGCCGTCCGCCCACACCAGGGTCAGCCGCCAGAACCGCTCACGCAGCCGGGCCAGCAGCGTCCGGGCGGCGTCGCGGTCGGTGACGGACGCGGCGGTGACCACCACCGTCAGCAGCAGCCCGAGGCTGTCCACCACGATGTGCCGCTTGCGCCCCGGTACCTTCTTCCCGCCGTCGTAGCCGGACGTGGACCTCGGTACCGACGCGGCGGCCCGCACGGACTGCGAGTCGATGATCCCCGCGGTCGGCTCCGGATCCCGCCCGGCCGCCGCGCGAACCCTGCCCCGCAGCCGGTCGTGCAGTTCCTTGACCAAGCCCTGGTCACGCCAGCGCCGGTAGAAGGCGTAGACCCGGTCCCTACAAGTTACGTGGAATCTGGCGCCGCAGGATGCGTCTCGTATCCTGCGGCGTTCCCACGTACTGAGGAGATCCGTTGGGCAGCGCGGTGGTGCTGGAGGAGAAGTGGCCGGTCCTGGGTCGGCATGAGCGGAAGGCCGAGTGGCTGCGAGTGTGGACGGATCTGGGGCGGGCCCCGCGCACGATCGACGCGTACGCGCGGGGCTTGGCTGAGTACCTGACCGTCTGTGAGCGGGACGGCGTCGATCCGGTCGCCGCGAACCGGTTGCAGGTGGCTGCGTTCGTGAAGGACCTGTCCACCCGGCCGAGCCGCCGGGGAAGCAACGTGGTCGCGCTGGACTCCGGGGTCGGCTTGGCGAACGCGACGCTGCAACAGCGGCTGGTGCCGGTGCGGTTGTTCTACGACTACCTCATCGAGGAAGGCATGCGGGAGTCCAACCCGGTGGGTCGCGGCCGGTACACGCCCGGCCGCCGGTTCGGGGGCCACCAGCGGGGGCTCGTACCGCGCTTGACGAAGCTGCCGTGGATCCCGAGCGAACAGCAGTGGCTGGACCTGCTGGACGTCGTGCGGGAGGAG
This sequence comes from Kitasatospora sp. NPDC041988, assembly GCF_055588525.1. Lineage (NCBI taxonomy): Bacteria > Bacillati > Actinomycetota > Actinomycetes > Kitasatosporales > Streptomycetaceae > Kitasatospora > Kitasatospora sp. NPDC041988. Next base: position 4,945 of record NZ_JBVJCO010000079.1, on the reverse strand, counting down.
CCGGTGCGCAACCGCGTCATGCTAGCGCTGGCCTACGACGCGGCTCTGCGGCGCGAGGAACTGTGCTCCCTGCGGACCGACGACCTCGACCCCGCCCACCGGACCCTGCGGGTCCGCGCGGAGACGACGAAGACCCGGCGCGAGCGCGTCGTTCCGTACTCGGCGGCGACCGGCGTCCTGCTGTCCGGCTACCTCACGCACCGGGCCGCGATCAGCCGGGCCCGCGGCCCGCTGTTCCTGTCGGAGTCGCGCCGCAACTACGGCCAGCCGCTGACTCTTTGGACCTGGTCCAAGGTGGTCCGGCGCGTCGCCCTCGCTGCTGACCTGCCGCGCTTCTCGACGCACACCACCCGGCACCTTTGCTTGACCGACCTGGCCCGGATGGGCTGGGAACTGCACGCGATCGCCACGTTCGCCGGGCACCGCAGCACCGAGTCGACACTGACCTACATCCACTTGTCTGGACGCGATCTGGCAGAGAAGCTGAACCGCGGCATGCAGCAGATCCATTCCTGGCGCGTGGACATGCTCACCCGGGCCGCCCAGACCGCAGGGACGGTCGCCCAGTGACCGCCCAGCCGATCCCAACGACCGTACCCGTCTGGGCATGGCCGATCGACCTCCTCCGCTATGACCGGCGCGGCCTGCTCACCGATGCCGAGGCGGAGGCCCTGCGGAACTTCAGCATCGATGAGCTTCGCCGCCACGACCCGGCCGCGGACCTCGTGTCTCTGCGGCCGGTCGCCCGGCTGGTCCGGCCGCTCGCTGATCTCCTTGCTGCCCTGCACTGGCCACCGGACGGCCGCCATCAGCGCCGGTATGCACGCGATGCGGCAGGACTCGTACTCCTCCGCAGTGGCGAGCTCCGCCGGGCCTTCTGGGGCTGGTCGGTGCAGGACTGGGTGGACCTGATCAACGCGGACGGCGCCGAGTTTCGGCGCTCCTGGGGCGGGCAGATCGGCCCCAATGCCCGGCCGTTTCTGATTGCCTATGCCTACCTGCTCGGCGAGTTCACGGTCTTCGAGCGGCTCGGCCGGTTCATGCGGCCGAGCCTGGCCCGTCGGGTGTTCGGCGCCGGTCCCGTGGACGCGGCTGTCGAGCAGGTCTGCACGGTGCTGGCCGACTGGGGGTATCGCCGCGATGCCCAGAAGCTGGAGGCGGTGGTCTGCCAGGTGCTGCTGTTGAACCGCAGCCCTCGGCTGGAGGACCTGTCACCAGGGCCCTGGGCGAGCTACGTGAGAGCCCGGGGATGGGCGGGCAGTGGGGCAAGGACCTGCATGGCGTCCACCGGGCGGTCGCGGCGCTCGGCCACGCGGACCCGCCAAGGCCGAGCCACCGGGCCGGGCCGGCGGCGATGGAGGGAGTGCCGAGCGGATGGGCGGGGTGGGTCGAGCGGTGGTACGCGACCTCGACGTTGACGCCGAAGATCCGTAGGAGCTACCGCAGCGTGCTCGCGAAGATCGGGCGCTGGCTTGCCGCCGAGCACCCCGAGGTCACCGAGCCGGGTCAGTGGACCCGCCAGACCTGCGCGTCCTGGGTCGCGGCGGTGGACCGGATGGCGGTCGGCGACTTCTCCCAGTGGACCCACGGCATGCGCTCGCAGGGCCGCCTGGGCAAACCGCTCACCGCGCAGTCGAAGTCCGGCTACCTCAAGGTGCCCCGCGCGTTCTTCCGCGACCTGCACGAATGGGAGTTGGTCCCGCGGCGCTTCGACCCCGCCCAGGCCCTGCGGACCCCACGGAGCGTCCGCGCGTTGATGGGCCCGGACCCGCGGGTGATCGCCGACGACATCTGGGCGAAACTGCTGTGGGCCGGCCTGAACGTCGAACCCGGTGACCTGCCGACTTCGGACAGTCGCACCTACCCGGTCGAGCTGATCCACACCATCACCTTGACCTGGCTCTTCGCCGGCCAGCGCAGTGACGAGATCGCCCGGCTGCGGGTGGGCTGCGTCCGCTGGCAGCACGACGGCCTGCCCATCCCCGGCGACTCGGGCGAAGTCCTTGCCCGCGACGCGGTCTGCCTACTGGACGTGCCCACCCACAAGACCGGCACCGCGTTCACCAAGCCCGTCGACCCGCTCCTGGGCAAGGCCATCGAGGCATGGCAGGCCGTCAGACCCGCCCAACCGCAGATGCTCGACCACAAGACCAGCGAGTTGGCCGACTTCCTGTTCGCCCACCGCGCCCGCCGGGTCGCCAAGCACTACATCAACACGGCAATCATCCCGATGCTCTGCCGCAAGGCCGGCGTCCCCACAGCCGACGTCCGCGGCAACATCACCAGCCACCGGGCCCGGTCCACGATCGCCAGCCAGCTCTACAACGCCAATGAGCCCATGACGCTCTTCGAACTGCAGGAATGGCTCGGTCACCGCACCCCGGAGGCGACCGCCCACTACGCGAAGATCACCCCGAACACCCTGGCCAGGGCCTACAACGACGCCGGATACTTCGCCCGGAACGTCCGCACCATCGAAGTCCTCGTCGACCGCGACGCGGTCGCATCCGGCGCCGCCGCCGCAGGCGAGCCCTGGCAGTACTACGACCTGGGCCACGGCTGGTGCACCTACACCTTCTTCGAACAGTGCCAGCACCGGATGGCCTGCGCGCGCTGCGACTTCTACACCCCGAAGAACTCCAGCAAGGGCCAACTACTGGAGGCCAAGGACAACTTGCAGAAGATGCTGGCCAACATCCCCCTCACCGACGACGAACGCGCCGCGGTCGACGACGGCCAGACCGCCCTCGACCAGCTCCTGGAACGACTCACCGACGTCCCTACCCCAACCGGCGCCACACCACGTCAGATCGGCGCCCCGGCCACCGCCACCCTCCTGCCGACCGTCAACGTGACGACCCGACCGCGGGAGTGCGGTCCGGGAGGCCCATGCTAAATCCATGATCGTGCAGGCATCTGGGGATCGAAGCGACTCGACCCGGTACCGTGAGAGCCTACGAATCGACACCCTGACATGGAAAAAGAAGTGCAGGATGCACATCCTGGATGACCCCGCCGGTCTTTCAACCCGTGCCCAGAGTCTGCTCGAACGAACCGGTTGGCGCGATCATCCGCAGGAACCCCAACTCTCGACGGAGTTCCTGCGGATCCGAGACCGCGTTGGCCAGTTGATCCCCACACCCATGATGCTCGTCATCCGCCGGGAAGGATTCGAGCAGAGATACGGCGGACTCCGCTACCAGGTGCGAAGCAGCTACACCGTCCAGGGCGAACGCCACGACACGCTCCGCGAGTGGCACTACGACCTGGGCCAGCGTATGGCGACCGGCTCTACCCACGGCTGGTACTTCGATTGGTTCGGAGAACGTGTCTCCTCTCCAGTGCGCTACCTGGTGCACACGGACGGACGTGTCGGAGTGGACGATGGAGGCGCCACGTTCCTCGAAATCGCCCCGTCCCTACCGGCACTCATCGAATCCCATGCCCTCACCGACATGGTCTCGACCTGGGACCGCACTACAGCCGAGGTGGACAGCTTCGCACTCGCCGAGCAGCTCGACGGCCTCACCGACGTCCCCGAAGCCTCAGGCCCCACCATCCGGTGGCGGCTGTCCGACAATGTCGCGGTCGAGGAGTTCCGGAACTGGAGCAGCGAGACACCGCGTCGTTGGCGCGCATTCATCTGGAGCCGAGGCCGGACTGGCAGACGCCAGATTGAAGAAGCCGCTGTCCGAGCAGCAGCGATGCAGCAGACGATGACGGTCACCGGATGATGACCGTTGCTTGACAAAGCTGATTCCACAGAAACGCGGGGAAGTCCGCGGGCACCGCCCTCCAGGCAATGCCGCCCGCGACCAGGTAGCGCACAGCGTCGACCAGCTGCCGGTGGCAGTAGCCCTCCGGCTGCCCACCCCTTCCCTCCAGCCAGGCGGGCACGGGCATCGCGTCGCGCACGACTGCCCACTCCGCGTCGCTCATGCCCGACGGGTACCTCGCACGCCTGTGCGGCCGGTCCCCGGCGTTCCCGAACCGGTGAGCGAGGCAATCACACGACAGGGGTGCGGACATGGACGGGAACGCAAACGGAGACGGAAGACTGCGGCACCAGGGGCCTCCTGTTGCTCGGCTGGATTCGACACCCACGAGCGGTGCGGGAGGCCCCACCTTCATGCCCTGCCGACCAGAGGATCACCCGACCGAGTCGGCAGACTCGAACTCACGATCACCAGCTCGTTCGAGCGACGGCTAGTTAGAACTGACCGCCACGATATATCCGCCACAGCCGTTTTCAAAGATCGCCATCAGCTGGCGCCCTACTCGTACGACAAGGGCTTCAAACACGCCATCGACCGGGTGAGATGCGGCGGCACGTGGATGGGTGATGGCTATCTTGCGACCACCAAGGGCGAAGCGTAAGGGCTGCCCGGGCAGGGAGCAGGAGTGGGTCGATGGGGCAAAAGTATCTTCAGCGTTTCGTCTATGCCGAGGGCGTCACCAAGCCTGCACTCGATGAGGCGTGGGGCGAAGCCTTCAAGGCGTTCGCCCGGTCGGGCAACTGGGGCGACGTCGACAGCGGCATCGTGCACCACCAGACGTACGGCACCGGATGGGGCGGGTACGCGCTGATCGAAGTGGAGGACGCCGATGCCTTCGGGCGCTACCAGATGTTCCACAACCAGACCTACGGCCACGTCGTCCACGTCACCTTCGAACCTTTGTGGGACATGGATCGGGCGTTCGAGGCGACCATCCGCGAGCTGAAGTGAATGTACGACGCAGACGGTGGTCCCTCCCTGGGTACAGGCGAGGGACCACCGTGGAGTGCGTCAGCCGGTGAAGCCGGCCTGGTGGTGTCGGCGGCGGCCGAACCGTGGTTCTGGATCACTTTCCGGGCTCTGTCGCTGATTGAGGGGTCCGTGCCGACCGTGATCGGGCGGTGGGCATGACCTCGGCGTGATGGATTCGGTGCGTGTGGCGGACCTTC